>JAUJNJ010000037.1 GCA_030448225.1 Phycisphaerae bacterium | reverse complement strand
CGGCGTCGTCCGACGCGGCGAGGCTGCGCGCGCGCCGTCGGCGTCGACGATCACGCTGCCGGGCTCGCCGCCGTCGGCCTTGATCAGCAGTCGGCCGCTCCGGCGTGCCGTTGGCGCCGAGGTTGATCTGCCCGGTGTACCGCCCCGGCGGATCAGCGCCGTGTCGCCCGCCTGCGCGGTCGCGACCGCGGCGTCGATGCTCTCGCCGGGGTTCACGGTGATCGTGCGCTTCGCCGGTGACCGGGCCCAGGACCGTGATCGGCCCTGGGTCGCTGACGACGCCGGCGCGCCGTCGTCGTCGATCGCCTTGGCGATCACGTCGTACGTGCCGACCGGCACGTCGCATACCGCGACCATCCACGGGCGCGCGCTCGGCGGCGTTGACGTGGGTGCCGTTGGCGTAGAAACTCGACCCGCTCGACCTCGCCGTCGGCGTCGTCGGCGGCGGCCTGGAGCAGGAAGGTAGCCGGGCCCGTCGCCGGCGAACAGGCCGGCCGCCGGTGCCGCCGAGGCTGACCGCCGGGCCCCGCGCGGTTGCCCGCGTCGGAGCCGGCGTCGGGCTGGGGGCCGCTGGGGGGCGTGGTCGTGGGCAACGTCGGCACCGGATCGACGTCGCCGTCCTTGTCGGTCACCTGAAACATCACGGCCATCGCGGCGCGGCGGCGCGCCGGCGTCGGCGCCGGCGAACGGCACCGCCGCCAGCGTGTGCGCCCGGCGTCATCACCCGGCTGGCGAACTCGCCTTGCGCCCGACGCGGGAGGCGGAAAGTCGTTCGTGGAGTCCAGGCCGAACCCCGCCGTGCCGTTGTGGCCGAACCGCACATCCCCACCTCGCCCTCGGTGCGCGCGATCACGTCCGGCCGGGCCGTGCCCATGTCCGCCACGTCGATGACCGGCCCCGGCCGCAGTGTCCGCGATGACCCGGCCGGTGTCCGCGTCGACGAGCGCGAACCCGGTGACGACCGAGTACAGGGTCGGCAACCAGCCGCATCGACCCGCACGCCGGCGGAAGGGCCAGAGGCGGCGGCGGTCGATGCCACACGTTCGTTCGTTCCACGCATGTCAACCTATCCCTGCCACACGGTCCGACGCATCCGGCGACCGTGGGCGGCGAAAGAACTTCAAAAAAAGCCGCGGCCACCCGGCGGTCGCTGACCGCCCGGCTTGCAGGGGCGGACGGTCAGCACCACGTCGCGCGGACCGACCCCACGGCGTCGTTTGGCATCCTTGCTCAAGAAACGATCGAGTTGACGACCGGCCCGACCGCATCGGGGCCGCAGGTTGCCGAGGTGCGACCGGCGTCACGAAACGCGGGCGCGTCCTTGCGATGTCCGCGGTCCTGATAGTCGGGCGGAGAAAGTTCGAGCACCGGCAGCAAGGCCCCCGGAGCCCGCCAGGGTTTCGCGGAGACCAATACCGCATCGGCCCGGTCGAACACAACAACAAAACGTATGCTTTTGTGTTATTTAATCCAAGATTTCCAACGGCACGGTAACGCGGACAGCCCGGTTTAACGGGCGGGTTTCGCAGCCTACCCAGATTCCACTCGACCGCTCCGGCGGCCGCACGATCAACCCTCGGGAGCGCGACGATCTCAAACCCAATCGACCAGCCGCCGGCCCACGCGGACATCCACTCGTCCGGCGTGCGGCCGACGTGCTCGGGCCGGCGCGGGCCGGGTTGGCATTCGCTTGGCCGCCGCGCGCACCGACGCCGCGTGTTGTTGCCGTTGTTCCAGGGGCGCGGCTGCTCGTCGAGCGGGGACTCGACAAGAGCGGCGTCTGGGCGAGCGTGTTCGTTGGGAACGCGCTCGTGCTGGCGTACGCGAGCACCGAGTTCCTCGGCGCCGCCACGCCGGGCAAGGCGATCCTGCGGCTGGGCGTCCGCGCCGCCGACGGCGCTCCGGCGCCGCGGTCGCGCCGCCTGGCGCGGTGGGCGCTGAAGCACGGCGGGCGGCTCTGCGGCCTGGCGGACGCCGTCACGTCGATCGTGCTCGTGCGGCAGGCGGCGGAGTGGCTGGGGCTTGCGATCTTCCGCCGCGAGCCGCTCGATTTCGTCACGCTACGCTACCTGGGCGAACTGCTCGCCCTCGCCGCCGTGGTCGGCTTCTGCCTCGCGCTGGGCCCGGCGCGGCTCGCGCTCTACGACCGCCTGACCGGCACCGCCGTCTACCGCCGCCCGGCGGGCCTCGCCAAGCGTGGGTTCGAGCCGATGATGGTGCTGCCGGCCGCGGAGCCCCGGGATTGAACGGGAGCGATGGGCGAATCGGTTGTTGCGTGTGTTCGGCGCTTGCAGACGGTCGCGAGCCGCAGGCGAAGGACGCGGAGCGTTCTTGGCGTTCTGGCACCCGCGGCCCCTTCGGGCGGTCGCGGGGCGGCGTCGTGGGACGTGGGAACTGCAGGTGTTTTTCGAAACCGCGGCGCGACGTTGCACTGCAACGGCAAATGATGAGGGTACTCCGGGGGTCGACCGCTGAGCGTTCGCGGGCATTCTCCGCGCGGATGTTGCACGCGGCTCGGTCGCGAAACGAAGAAACGCCGCGCCGGCACAGTCGCGCGGCGTTCGGGTGAGGCTGTGAGTTCGACGGCGGCGCGGTGCGCCGGTCGGCTTACTTCGGCATCAGGACGGTGTCGATCACGTGGATCACGCCGTTCGACGCCATCACGTCGACCGCCGTCACGTTGGCGTTGTCCACCGCGACCTTGCCGCCCTCGACCTTGATCGTGACCTTCTGGCCGTTGACGGTCTTGGCGGCTGCCTCATCGGCGACGTCCTTGCTCGTAGCCTTGGCCGGCGTGGTAGGTCAGGATCGAGACGAGCTTGTCCTTGTTCTCCGGCTTGAGCAGGTCCTCGACCGTGCCCGCCGGCAACTTGGCAAACGCCTCGTCGGTCGGGGCGAACACGGAACAGGCCGGCAGCACTTGAGCGTCTCGACCAGCCCGGCCAGCGGCCCCAGCGCGGCGGCGAGGGTCTTCGAACTGGCCGGCGGCGACGGCGAGGTGTCGACGATGTCCTTGTGCGGCGGCGGCCGTCGGCTCGGCGGCGACAGCGGCCGCGGCGAGCACCGGCAGCACCGCGGCTCCGGCGACCGCGAACGACAGGGCACAGACACCGGCGACGACCGACTTGCGAAGCGTAACCATCTGGGAACTCCTTCCGCCGGCCCGCGATCGGGCCGACCACTGCATTCGTGTCGCGGCGGGCCGCAGGCCACTCGGCCCGCTCGTTGCCGTTCCTCCGCTCACGACGGTCGAATGCTAGCGCGCGAGCGGCGGGCAATATTTTTGAAACATTTGAAAGCGCGAACCTGGGAACGCACCTATACGCGACGTTAAACCGGCTCAGCGGAGTTGAACCACGGAAACACAGGACACGGAGACACGGAGGTAGGAACGAGAAGTCAAAGGTCGACGGATGGGTGAACTAAAGAGGAGGAAACGGAAGGGGCGATGCCGCACGCTTCCTTCGACATCAATCCTTTGATTTTCCATCCTCTCCATTCTCTTCTCCGTGTCTCCGTGTCTCCGTGGTTCAACTTCGTCTCGCTGCTGAATCCGTAACAAAGAAAAAGACTCCGGGGCGGCAGGATCGATGGCGGCGATCCGAGCAACGGCGTGCGCGGGCGCGCGTAAAGAGTGTGTGCACGCCGGCGCGGCGGCTCGCGCGTCTGGCGTCGTTCGATTCACATCGACGTGCGGGCGAGGCTACGCTCGCGGGCACGATGAGTCGGACGGACTGACATTGACGGAGGATTGAGATGACGAAGAAGCTCGCCGCGTTCGTGACGATCGTAACGGTCGGCGCGGGCGTCGGCGTAGTGGCCGCCCAGCGCAAGGCCGGAAAGGACGTCGTGAAGAGCCCACCCAGCGCGCTTCGCAAGGGCACCGATGCGCAGTACGCCAGCCCGCTCGACTTCGAGCTGAAGGACATCGACGGCAAGGAGAAGAAGCTGGCCGACTTCAAGGGCCAGGTCGTGATGATGGTGAACGTCGCCAGTCGCTGCCGGAAACACGAAGCAGTACGAGGGGCTCGAGGCGGTGTACCGCAAGTACAAGGACCAGGCCTGGTCGTCGTCGGCATCCCGGCGAACAACTTCGGCGGGCAGGAGCCGGGGACGGAGGCCGAGATCAAGCACTTCTGCACGAGCCGCTACGACGTCAGCTTCCCGATGATGTCGAAGATCAGCGTCGAGGGCGAGGACAAGCACCCGTTGTACGAGTGGCTGACGAGCGAGAAGACCAACGGCGAGTTCGCCGGCGAGGTGGAGTGGAACTTCGCCAAGTTCCTCGTCGACCGCAACGGCAACGTGATCGGCCGCTTCGACCCCAAGACCCAGCCGCAGGACCCGAAGGTGGTCGGCGGCCGTCGAGAAGGCGGCTGGCCGCCAAGGCCGCCGAGGGCGCGGCGAAGAAGGGCTGAGGGCACGCGGGTTCAATAATTCGCGACGGGGCCCGGGCGCGGACGCGTCCGGTATCCGTCGTTCTGGCTGAAGACGAGACGTCCTTGCGCCCGAAAAAGATCCAACGTCCAACGTCAACGTCCAACGTCCAACGTCCAACGTCCAACCGCGACGCCCGACACCGGGCGGCGGAATCCGCCCATGGAGCCGCGTGATCACCAACGTCCCGACCCCGCCGAAGCGACGCCGTCCGCCGACTCGCCGCGCCGCTTCCGGTTCGACGTCGCAGCGCCGGCGGATGACGCGGAGGTGCGGCGGATCGTGCGGGAGAACCCGATGCAGGGGGAGGTGCGGGTGTCGCTCGAACGCGAGCCGAGCGCCGCGCTGGCCGAGGCGGTCGAGGGGGACGTGCACCATACGATCGTCTGCCACGACCGCCGGACCGGCCGATTGGCCGCCGTCGGGAGCGCGGCGGTGCGCGACGCGTACGTGAACGGAGTGTGCGCGCGGGTCGGGTTCCTGTCGAAGCTTCGCGTGGCGGCGGGGTATCGCAACCACATTAGCATCCTCCGCGGCGGGTTCGCGTTCCTGCGCGAGCTCCACCCGTCGCTCGGCGCGACGCTGTACGTCGCGAGCATCTTCACCGACAACGCGCCCGCCCGCCGCCTCTTCGAGCGCGGCCTGCCGGGGCTGCCCACGTTCCGCGCGGTCGAAACGTTCGAGACGCTCGTGATGCCCGTGCGGTGGCGGCCGGGGTACGGCGAATCGGCGGGCCCCGACCATCGCGACCTCGCGGTCGAGTACCTCGCGCGCAACGCGCCGCGCTTTCAGTTCGCGCCGCGGTGGCGGGCGGAGGATCTCCACTCCGCCCAGTTCGCCCGCGGGCTGGAGGCGGACGATTTCTTCTGCTGGCGTGGCGCAAAGAACGGCATCGGCGGCTGCATCGCCGTGTGGGACCAGCGGGCGTTCAAGCAGATCGTCGTCCGCGGCTACGGCCCGAAACTCACGCGGGCGCGGCCGCTGATCAACCTGTTTTCGAAGGTGCTCGGCCGCCCGCAGTTGCCGGAGATCGGCGGCCGGCTGAACGTGGGCTACGTCTCGCACCTCGCGGTCGACAACGACGATCCCGAACTCTTCGACGATCTTCTAGCCGATGCCCATGCCCGCGCGGCCGATCGCGGGCTGGCGTACCTGGCGCTCGGATTGTCGTCGCGCCACCCGCTCCTGCGCGTCGCGAAGAAGCGGTACGGCGGCCGCCGGTCGCTCGCGACGCTGTACGCCGTCCACTGGGACGACGGCGCCGCGGCGGCCGACGCGCTCGACGGCCGCGTCGCGCACTACGAGGTCGCGCTGCTTTGAGTAGATCTGCGGCGGGGCGGGCGGACGGGCAGTTGGAGAGATCGTTCGCACCGCTGAGGATCCCGCGATTCGCGGTTCAGACTTGAAGCCGCTTGCCGGAATGGGATCGCTGTACGCGGATGGCAGGGCTGGCGCGCCGCGTGAACGGCGAGATACCCCTCACCCCTGCCCTCTCCCCCGTGTACGAGGGAGAGGTTGTAAGGCCGCCGCTCGTCAAGGCAGGCGCAGACAGAGTCTTCGAACGCCGTGGGAGCTTGCTCCCACGGTTCCCCCCGAAGGCTCCTTCCGCACGGCGTCCCGCCGGCCTCTAGTTGAACAACTTCGGCAGGTACTCCGGCGCGTCGTCGTACGGCTTCTCCTTGCCGTCGGCCACGCGGTAGAGGCGCTCGTGGCTGGCGCGGGCGGCGGCAACGAGGTCGTCGTAGGGGCGGTTGCAGACGTCGAGGAAGCCGATGTTGTACGTCTCGCCGTCGAAGCGGCCCAGCGCCGACTGGTCGTAGAGCTGGAAGTAGTGCGCGCCGACGCACCACGACTGGGCCGCCGCGTGCTCGACGTACGCGCGGTAGGCGCGGCCGCGGTCGGCCTGATCCCTCACGTGCACGAGGCCCGGCGCCGGCAGGCCGGCGTCGAGCGCGCCGAAGTGGAACTCGCCGATCATCACCGGCTTGCCGACCGTCTCGCTCGCGGCCGCCAGACGCTCCGCGTCGACCCGTTCGCCGTAGCCGTTGACGCCGAAGACGTCGAAG
Organism: Phycisphaerae bacterium; assembly: GCA_030448225.1. The sequence goes on along the minus strand of JAUJNJ010000037.1, from coordinate 56,551 downwards.
CTCTTCATCCCCTCCAGCACCCACTGCGGCGGCACCGTGTGGTAGCGCGCGCCGAGGTTGAGGTGGTTCGGGTCGACCTTCTTGCACGCCGCGCCGAGCGTGCGAAAGAGCTTGTCGACCATGACCGTGCTGAAGGCGCGCAGGTCGTCCCGCGCGACGCCGTTGAGGCGCGCGTCGGCGTCACCGGGCGACCACCGGCCGGCGGCCAACCGGTCGAACGTGACGGGCGTGTCCCACGCCGCGCGCAGCGCCGCCTCGTCGGCGTACTTCCCGCGCAGGTGCTCGGCCAGCGCGCGGCGGGTCGCGCCGCCGTCGGTCGTGAAGATCATGCCGGCGGCGGGGCTCTCGCCGGCGAAGCCCCACGTGGGCTCGTTCGTGAGGAAGTAACCGATGAGGGCCGGGTCGTCCTTCGTGTCGAGCAACTGCCGCGCGAAGCCGGCGGCGGCGGCGTCGAACGCCGGGTCGAAGACGTCGGGGAAGTCGCGGTAGACGTTCGGCACGCCGCGGAGGTCGGAGCGGAGCGGGCGGACGTACGGGAAGCGCGCGTCGCGGGCATGGCGCCAGTCGGACCAGTTGCCGACGGTGTTGAAGCCGAGTTGCTTCATCCGCCCGAGCGTGGACGTCGCCCAGTCGTCGCGCCACCGGCCGGCGCCGAACGCGCGGATGAGGTTCGCGCGGAGGTAGTCGAAGCCGTCCCCCTCGTTGCGGTAGTGGGCGGGGCGGTAGGGGCCGGCGGCGTCGGGGAGCCACTCGAGGGCGCCGGCGAGGCCGTGGTAGTTCGTCTGGACGGTGGGGGTCACGCAGTTCGGGCCGGCCGACCAGAACGCGTGGCCGTCCGGGTCTACGAGCCACCACCGCCGCCCGTCGTGGTGCGTGCGGACGAAGCCGGTCGCGTCGAATTTCTGGTCCGCCCCGCCGCCCCATTTCGAGTACGGGTCGGGCCACGCCGCGGCCGGCGCGCCGGCGAGTTGCTTCTTGAGGCGGTCCGTCACCTCCTCGGACCCGCTGCGGCCCGGCCGGCGCGCAGCGTGCTCTGGCCGAGCGCGTCGATCAGTTTCCCCTTCGGCAGGGCGGGCGTCGAGCAGCGGCGGCTGCGGGCGAGACGCGGAACGGCGTCACGCACCACCGCGCGGCTCGGGGCCCTTGAGGTGCACCCTCAGCACCATCCGGTCAACGCGGGCGAGGTCGACGCGGTCGCCGCCGCACAGCGGCTTGAGGAACGGCCCGACCGCGGGTACCGCCAGCGGTTTGGAGCGTCGCCTCCATCGGCACGGCGATCCGCGCTGCGCCTGGTTCACCAGGCCGAACGTCATCGAGAACGCGGGCCCGTCAGCGCCCTCGCGGAGTTGGAGTTCGAACACGGCGAGGTCGTCGCCGTCGAGCAGCGCGTCGGCCCACAGCCAGTCGGCCTGCTTCAGCGTGCCGGGCGGGAACGTGTGTGCCAGCCCGTCGCCGATCGCCGGGGCGGCGTGCCACGTCGCGGCCGCGACCGGGGCCTTCCCGTCCTCGCGGCGCGCGGCGACCCGAGCAACCGCTTCGGCTGAAGCTGTACGCCGCTCGCCGGGTTGGCCGCGGCGCATCGGCGGCGGCGGCGAACACCACGGGCGCGGGAGGGGGTGGGACGTGCTCCATTCCATCGGTTGTAAACGCCCCCGCTGGCGATGCAAGACGGAGGGCGGGTGCGCGGGCGACAGGGGCGCCTCCGGCGGCGGGAGTGACGCCGCTCGCCTCTTTCTCTGATCGCCGCGCACGGCAAGCCGTGCGATCACTCTGAACCGCGACGGCGTAACGCAGGTCAGCGCATCAGCTGACGGCGGGGTCCGTGGCAACGGGCGAGTGGTCCGATCCGGTCGCCGGCGGACCTGCGAACGCCATGCGCGTGGCGGCTTCGTGGAGGGCGAGCAGGGCGATGGTCTCGACGAGCAACACCACGCCGATCACCTCCAGGCCCACCTGCCGCGCCAGCACGCCGGCGAGGCCCGGCAGGGCGGCGACGCCGACGGTGGCGGCCGAGACCTGGAAGCCGATCGCGTGGGCGGCGTGGCGGCGGCCGACGCGGTCGGGGGTCGCAGAGATCAGCATCGGGAAGATCGGCGCCAGCGCGAACCCCAGCATCGCCGCGCCCGGCACGTCCGCGCCGGGCAGCGGCGACCACGCGATCATCGCGGCGGCGAGCGGTGCCAGCAGCGTGCCGCAGCGCAGGATCGCCAGCCGGCTCACCCGCGTCGCGAGTTGGCCGAAGACGATCCGCCCGATCGTGAGGGCCGCCCAATAACCGCCCACGACCGTGCCGGCGACGGCGGTGGAGAAGTGCCGCGACTCGGTCAGGAGGGTGAAGAGCCACTGGCCGGCCGTCACCTCGATGCCGGCGTAGAGGAAGAAGAGCGCGACCTGCGCCCAGACGATCGGGCGGCGCAGGACGTGAGCGATCCGCACCGGCTCGGCGGCGGCTTCGTCCCCGGCGTCCGCCGCGCGGCGGGCGACGGGCAGCGCGTCCCACAGGCCGATCGTGCAGAAGAAGAGGACGGTCATCACGCCGAGCGCGGCGGCCAGGACGAGGTAGCCGTTGCGCCAACCGAGGCCGACCGTGAAGCAGAACGTCATCAGCAGCGGGCCGAGCGTCGCGCCGACGCCGTAGCAGGCGTGCAGCCACGTCACCGCCCGCGGCGAGAACTGATCGGCGGCGAAGGCGTTGATGCCCGCGTCGATCGCGCCCGCCCCCAGCCCGCCGGCCAGCGCGCAGGCGACGAGCATCCCCCAGTGGACGGAGAGCGCGGTGCCGGCCAGCGCGACCGCGACGACCACGCTGCTCAGCCGCAGCAGCCGGCCGATGCCGATCGCCGCGACGACTTGCCCGCTGAAGAAGCTCGAGACGAGGTACCCGCACGCGCCGGCGGCGATCAGCGCGCCGAGGCGGCTGACGGGGACGTCGAACTCCCGCCGCACCGACGGCCACGCCACGCCGAGCACGGCGTCCGGGAGGCCGAGGCTGACGAACGCCACGAACGCGAGGAGGGCCAGCAGCCTGCCCCGGCCGGTGGCGCGCGGGTCGGCCGGCGCGTAGCTGAGAAGTTGCGCCTCGCTCACGACGCCGCCCCCGCGCCGCCGGCCGTCGGGTCGCTCGCCCCCGCACCCCCGGCCGGTGCATGAGGCGCTGCGGCGCCACCGGCCGCTGCGCCGCTCACGCCGGCCGCGCCGGCCGATACGTTGCCCGCCCCGATCCCACCGGTCGCCGCACCGCTTGTCCCGGCGTCACCAGCCGATGCGTTGCCGCCCGCCGTGGTGGTACCGGTCGCCGCGCCGCCCGATCCAGCGCCGCCCGCGACTGCGTCATTTGGTTCGTCGCTCACGGTCGACGCGCCGCCCGCCGTCCCGCCGCCCGCGGTTGTGCCGCCCGGCACCGTGGCGGCAAGCCCTAAGTCTTCGTAGAGCGCGGTCAGCACCGCCTTCATCCGGCGGTCGTGGCGTAGTTCGCCGGGCATGCCGTTGAAGACGATCGTGACGACCAGCCCGTGCTCCGGGTCGCAGAAGCCGGTCGACGACTGCGACCCGCTGTGGCCGAACGTGCGGTCGGACGCGTGCGGGCCGTAGCCGTAGGGGACGGTGTCGGCGCCGTAGCGGGCGGAGTTGCGGATCAGGCCCAGGCCCCAGTCGATCACGTGGCGGAAGGTGTGATCGTACATCCCCACGCGGTGGGCGGCGGTCATGGCCGCGACGGTCTGCGGCTGGAGGATCCGCCGCTTGTCGAGTTGCCCGCCGCCGAGCATCGCCTCGTAGAGCCGGGCGAGTTCGGCGACCGGCCCGCGGCCGTTGCTGCCGGGGCGGCACTGGAGGCACCCGGCGGGCGTGTCGAGCGCGTGGCCGGCCTTGGCGGCGGGGCCGGTCGTGTCGTGCATCAGGCCGATGCGGTCGCCGTACGCGTGGTAGTGGGCTTCGGACATCCCGCCGACCCAGCAGTTGCCCATGCCCAGCGGCAGGAAGATCTGCTCGCGGACGTACTGCTCGAACGGCCGGCCGTCGAGGCGGCGGACGAGTTCGGCCAGGACGTACCAGCTCGTGTGGACGTGATACCCCGCCTTGCGCCCCGGCACCCACCCCGCCTCGAGCTTCGCGCGGCAGATCGTCTCGACGAGCCGCTCCCACGGCTCGTCCTCCCACTGGCCGATGAGGCCGCGGAACCCGCCGGTGTGCGTCAGCAGGTGGCGGACCGTGATCGCGTCCTTCCCGGCCCGGGCGAACTCGGGGATGTGCTGCGCGACGCGGTCGTCGAGCGCGAGTTTCCCCTGCTCCCAAAGCTGCGCGACCGCGACGGCGGCCACCGGCTTCCCCGAGGACAGCCAGAGCATGAGCGTGAACGGCCGCATCGCCACGCCCGGCCGCGCCTCCCCGATCGCCACGTTCGCCACCGGCTCGCCGCCGCGCGACACGTAGAGCTGCGCCCCGACGTGGAGCCGTTCCTCCATCCCCCGGCGGACGATCGCGAGCGTGCGGGGGAGCGCGTGTTCCTCGGCGGCGGTGGTCGACATGGCGCGGACCACGATACGCGGGGCGGGGGAAAATGGAACGGGCTTCCCGTACGATTGCGGGGTGGGGAAGGAAGTAGTGCGTATTGCGTAGTGCGTAGTGCGTAAACGCGTAGGAAGAGTCGTCATCCCGAAGGGAGCGGTAGCGACCTGAGGGATCTCGGGATGGCAGGAACTCTCCCCGTCCCGAGATCCCTCGTCGGCAAAGCCTCCTCGGGATGACGGTTCCTCCCCGCGCGCACGCGTCACGCGTCACGCTTTTCTCTTACGCACTACGCACTACGCATGAACTCCTCCTACGACATCCTCGTCATCGGCGGCGGCCACGCGGGGGCGGAGGCGGCGTGGGCGGCGTCGCGCCTCGGGGCGCGGACGGCGCTCGTCACGCTCGACCCCGCCCGCGTCGGGCAGATGAGCTGCAACCCCGCCATCGGCGGCCTCGCCAAGGGGCAGATGGTCCGCGAGATCGACGCGCTCGGCGGCCTGATGGGCCTCGCGACCGACGCCACCGGCATCCAGTTCCGCATGCTCAACCGCAGCAAGGGCCCGGCCGTCTGGGGCCCCCGCGCGCAGGCGGACAAGTACCGCTACGCCGCCGAGGTGCAGCGCCTCCTGGCGACGTGCCCGAACCTCGACGTCGTCGCGGGCGAGGTGGGGGAGATACTCACGGAGGAAGGCGCGGAGGCGGAAAGCGACGGAGCGACGGAGCGACGGAGCGACGAAGGGGGAGGACCGAGCACCTCCCTCAGCCAACGAGAGCCCAGCGGCTCCGCCGCGGGTATTCCTCGCGCGGGGTCAGTAGACCCAACCAACTCACTCCCCCGCGTCACGGGCGTCATCCTTGCCGACGGAACGCGCCTTTCCTGTCGCGCCGTGATCATCACCACAGGCACGTTCCTCCGCGCGCTCATGCACACGGGCGAGTGCCAGACCGAGGGCGGTCGCGTGGGGGAGGCGGCGGCTCGGGGGTTGTCCGGGTGCCTCGCGCGGCTCGGGTTTGAGCTGGGGCGTCTGAAGACGGGGACGCCACCGCGGTTGAAGCGGGAGACGATCGATTTCACCGCGTTCGAGGAGCAACCTGGGGACGCGGAACCGTTTCCGTTTTCTTACCTGAACGAGTACGGGGGATTGCGGAATGCGGATTATGGATTGCGGATTGAAGAGGCGGGAGACGCGTCCTTTCCAAACCCGCAATCCCCAATCCGCAATCCGCAATCGGAAATCCGCAATCCGCGGTGGACCCCTCCCTTGCCGCAGGTGAACTGCTGGATCGGGTACACGAGTCCGGCGATCCACGACATCATCCGGGCGAACCTGCACCGCGCGCCGATGTACAGCGGGCAGATCCAGTCGACGGGGCCGCGGTACTGCCCGAGCATCGAGGACAAGGTCGTGCGGTTCGCCGACAAGGACCGCCACCAGATCTTCCTCGAGCCGGAAGGCATCGACACGGATGAAATCTACTGCAACGGCATCAGCACGAGCCTGCCCGCCGACGTGCAGGAACAGATGATCCGGCTGATCCCGGGGCTGGAGCGGGCCGTGATCCTTCGCCACGGGTACGCGGTGGAGTACGACATGGTCTGGCCGAGCCAGATCCGCTCGACGCTCGAGACGAAGCGGGTCCGCGGGCTGTTCCTCGCCGGGCAGATCAACGGCACCAGCGGCTACGAGGAGGCCGCCGCCCAGGGCCTCGTGGCCGGCGTGAACGCGACGCGCTACGCTGCCGGGCGCGAGCGGGGCTTCGTGCTGCGGCGCGACCAGGCGGCGTACGTCGGCGTGCTGATCGACGACCTCGTCACGAAGCCGCCGATCGAGCCGTACCGCATGTTCACGAGCCGGGCCGAGCACCGCCTGCACCTGCACAACGACAACGCCGACGAGCGCCTCACGCCGGTCGGGCGGGAGGTCGGCCTCGTCGACGACGCGCGGTGGGCCGGCTTCACCGCCGCGCGCGACGCGACCGCGGCGGGGATGGCTTTGCTGCTGCGCAACTTCGGGTGGGGCGATTCGGCGGCCGACTGGCTGCGGCGGTCGGACGTGACGTGGGCCGACCTCTGCCCGCATGCCGGAGGCGGCCGCCCTCGGTGATGACGTGGGGCGGGCGGTCGAGGTGCGGGTGAAGTACGCCGGTTACATCGCCCGCCAGGACCGCCAGATCGAGCGGTTCGCGCGGATGGAGGAGAAGCTGATCCCCGCCGGCATCGACTACGCGCGTGTCGTCGGCCTGCCACGAGGCGAAGCAGAAGTTCGCCACCTACACGCCCGCAGCCTCGGCCAGGCGCTTGCGCATCAGCGGCATCACGCCGGCCGACGTGACGGTGCTGGCGATCCACCTCAGCCGGCGGTAGGGGCGAGGTTGCCGGGGAACGCGCGGGATACGGTAGCCGACCACGCGGCGCGAAGCGAGGCGGACGACCGGTTCCGGGTCGTCCGCCTGGGTTTGATCTCGCCTCGAGCGCCGCCTACTTCGCCACGCCTGCGGCGACGGGCTGGGTGGCGGCTTCGGGTTCGACGGGTTGGGTGCTCGGCTCCGGGTCGTCGGCGACCGGGATGCTGGCGGGGTCGAAGTCGGGGATCAGGTCCTTGCGGAGCTGTTCGAACTCGTCGCCCCGGCGCTCGCCGCCGGGTCGGCGGTCGACGATGTAGAGCTTCTTCAGGCCCTGCTGCGCGCGCTCGTAATTGGCGACGGCGTCCGGGTCCGACCGGTTCGCCTTGAACAACTCCAGGTTCGACTTCAGCAGCTTGTACCACGCCTCCCAGTACGGCTCGTTGTCGACGTAGGTCACCTCGCGCGTCTTGCTGTCGACCTTCTGGATCTTGCTCGCGCCGAGCTTGCGGGCGGCGATGAGCCGGCCGAGGTTGGCCGCGCGTTCGTGTAGTCGCCGGTCGCGAACGCGGCCTTGCCTAGGCCGAGCACGACGTTGGGGTGGGGGAAGTTTTTGTCGGCCTTGGGGTTGTTCGCGATCTCCTGCAGGTACATCGCGTTCATGGCCGGCGCGACGAGCAGCCGCTCGAACGCCTTGCGGGCCTCGGCCAGGAGCTGCTTGTCCTGGTTCAACTCGCCGGCCACGAGCTTCGACTCGGCGTCGAAGACGGCGTAGCCGTAGGCGCGCTTGTTGATGTCGGCGTTGGGGCTCTTGCGCCCAGTCGACGAGGAACGTCGGAGCGCGCCCGGCTGCCGGCGAGCTGCTTGGCACGCTCCGTGTCGTCACCGGCGATGGCCTTGCGGAAGTCCTCGTCGATCTTCTGGAGCAGGCCGAGCACGAACATCTGTCCCTGTTCGCCGCTGGACTTGTTCAGGAGGTTCAGCTTCAGCGTCTGCGTCGCCTGCTCGTACTGGCCGGACTGCATGTACGAGCCGACGCGCAGCTGGAGCACGTCGGGGATCAGGTCCTGCGCGGCCGCCGGCGCCCACGTCTCCCGCTCGAAGTTGGCCAGGATCGTCAGCGTGCAGCTCAGGTCCTTCTGCTCGGCCGCGGCGATCTGGGCGGCCGTGAGGGTGCAAGGGCGGCGCGGGTGAGTTCGCGCTGCTTCTTGGCCGGGTCGGTCGCCTTGGCGGCGGCCTGCGGCGAGAGCTGCTTCACCTGCTCGGCGAGCGAGAGGATCTGCGTGACGAGCTGCGCGCTCGTTGCCCTGCACGAGCGGCTTCTTGTCCGGCCGCCGCTCGTCGAGCCGCCCGGTGAGGTTGATCATCTGCAGGAACCGCGCCGCGACGTGCCGCGGGTCGGCCGCCGGCACCATCGCGTAGAAGTCGGCGGCCTCCTTGAACTTCTTCTTCGCACGAAGTCGCTCGGCGTGGTCGAAGGCGAGGACGACGCGGTTGAACGGCTTGCGATCGCGATCGGCAGGAACCGCTCCCACACCGCGACGATCTCCTTCTTGCCGCGGTCGGGGTTGCCCGCATTGCGCAGGTCGAGCACGATCAGGCGGCCGGCGGAGCTGAACGCGGTCTCGGCCTGCGCGCAGGGAACGCGCCGAGGAAGTCGAGGTACGCGTTGGCCGCCTCGACCTTCTGGCCCGACTTCTCCTGGAAGTAGGGGATCAGCAGCGCGCCGATTCGACGAGCTGCGGGTTGGCCTTCTTGTCGCCCGCCTTGTGCCGCTTGAGCAGCTCGCGGCCGGCCTCGATCGAGCGGGCGAGCACCTTCGCGATCGGCTTGTCCGCCTCGGCCTCCTCCTGGCCCTTCTGGAGCATCGCCTGGAGCATGAGCGGGTCCATGTCGGCGACCGGGCGGCTGTTGCCGATCCGCTCGACGAGCTGGCCGAAGATGATCGACCGCAGGTCCGGCTGCTTCTCGTTCAGCGCCATCAGGACGTTGATCGCCTCGTCCTCGGCCTTCTTCTGCGGCTCGCCGGCGCGCTTCATCTTGGCCTCGGTCGAGTGGATGCGGTAGCAGCATGTCGGCCGCGGCCTCGACGCCCTTGAGGGCGGCCTCGCCCTGGATGTTCTGCTTCTGCCACGCGTCGAGGTCGGCCGGCGCGCGCAGGCGCTGCACGTCGTTGCGTCCAGGTCGCAGACGGCCGAGAAGTACTTCGCCTCGTACACCTGGTTCGCGTCCGGCGGCGGCTTGATCCCCTCGCCGCTGACGACGGCCTGGAACGTCTCGCGCCGCGGCGTGGTCGCCCTTGGCGAGCTGGAGCTTGGCGATGCGATTCTTCACCACCGCCTGGATGCCGCTCTCGTCGTTGTCGAACTCCGCGAGGACCTTGATCGCCTCGTCGGCGATCTTCGTCCGCCGCGCTGCCGTCGGCCTTGGCGGGGTCGATCGCGATCCTTCGGTAGTCGTCGGCCATCGGGTGAACTTGGCCTTGGTCTCCAGCTCGTCCAGCGCCTCCCACTTCGACGCCAGCGCGACGTCGTTGACGTCGTCCATCTGCTTCTCGATGACCGCCTTGGCGTTGAGCGACTCGGCGACCGCCTTGCCGAGCATGCCGTCGACCGCCTCGGCGACCGGGCGGAGGCGAGCACAGCTGGCCGGCGTCTCGCCCCAGTACTCCATCGTGTTGACCTCGCGCATCGCCCCTTCGCGGATCAGCAGGGCGGCGTACTCCTGGAGCTGCGTGGGGTTGGTCAGCTGCGGCAGGATCGTGTTGAGGCCCGGAGACGACGCTCGTCAGCAGCCGCTGCCGCTGGGAGGGGGGGCGGCAACTGGACGTGTCGGTCAGCTCGCGCAGGCCCTGCATCGCGAGGAACCCGCCTGCTCGGCCGGCCGACGCTTGCCGACCGCGAACGCCTTGCGCAGCAGCGTGTCCATGCCGCGGCTGGAGAGTTCGCCGAGCAGTTCCTGATCGTCGATCGCGGCCAGCCCGCGACCGGCCGGCGCGGCGGGCGCTGCGGCGGCGTTCGCGGCGGGGGCGGCGGGCGCGGGCGGCGGTGCGCGTCGGTGCTGCGCCTGCGCCACCTTCGTCTGCGCGAGGGTCGACTCGACGCCGAGCGGGCTGAGCGATGAAGCCGGCGGCGACGGTCATCAGGATCGACGTTGTGCGCCAGGTCTGGTTCATCTCGTTCGTCCTCTCGCTAACGGCCGTGCGCGCCGGTGCCGCGGCACTGACCGGGATCGGGTGGAGTCGCGGGCCGCACGCCCCGGCGTTCTGGCGCGCCGGGCGGACGGATCGTCACCCCACTCCTCATTCTACGGTTCGGGCCGCCGGTTATCGATTTCCCGCCGCGCGCCAGCTGTCCCGGGTACAGGACGTGGTGGTGTCGCGATTCCAACCGGCAGGGCGGGTGGAGCGTGTGGGCAGCGGGGTCAGGAAGACGTAATGACAAAGCCCCAATGGCCAACAAATGACCAATGCTCTAATGACCAGCGAGGGCGCAGCCCTTGCGTTTCATCGTTTTGTGCTTGGTCATTGGGCATTTGTTGATCATCGAGGCTTGGTCATTTACGCCTTCCGCTCTCAATGTGACGTCGCGAACCCGACCTTGGTGAACCCGGCCCGAAGCGCGGCCTCGTACACCGTGATCAGGTTGACGTACTTCACGTTGCGGCCGGGCATCAGCACGACCTGCACGCGGGCGGCGGGGGTGCCGGTGGCCTCGAATTGCTTGCAGCTTCTGCTCGAGGGCGGCCTTGAGCGAGTCGCGGTCGCCGGTCGAGCGGATGTCGCCGGCGACGACGCGGAACCCGTCGGGCGAGTTGTCGACGCGGATGTCGAGCGGCTCGTCGGGGATCGTGCCCGGCTTGGGGGCGTCGCGCCGGCGCCGCCCTCCTTCTTGATCGGCATGCTGCTCTGCAGGAACCACCCGCCCCTGCTCGAAGCTGCCGGCGAGCATCAGGAAGATCAGGATCACCATCACGACGTCGACCAGCGGCGTCATGTTGGGCCCCGAGTCGTAGTGAACCTTCTTGGCACCTTTGATTTTCATGGGAAGTCCTTGGGGGCAGTAGTCAGGAGTCGGAGTCAGGAGCTATGGTTCGTTACCAGCAACTGACAACTATCAACTAGCGCCTGCTTAACTCGCGGCGGCGGCGGCCGCCGGGGCGGGGGCGGCGACGTCGTTGATCTGGGCCTGTTTCGTCTGGAAGTTGATCTCGGTCACGCCGGACAGCGCTGGCAGGTGATCAGCGCACCTGTTCGAGCTGCGAGTAGGGCAGCGCGCAGCCGGCGAGGATGATGATCTTGAACTCCTTGTTGGCCTTCTTCAGCGCTTGGAGTGCGGCTCCAGCGGTTTGTCGCCGCCGTCGGAGATCTTGATCTCCTTGGCCCTGAAGTCCTTCTGGTCGACCAGGGCGGTGACGAGCGGCTCGTCGCCGCCGCACCTCGCGGACGTTGAGGATCAGCGTGTTGCCGATGTCCTTGATCTGCACGCCGAGCAACGTCTCGGGCGGGATGATGTCCTTGGCGACGCCCGCTGGAGACGCCGATCTTGGCCACGAGCATGAAGAAGATGATCAGACACATGATGATGTCGATCAGCGGGGTGACGTTGCAGCCACCCTCCTTCATCTCGGGCATGCTGTGCTTGCTCATGGGGAGGCTCCTCGGGTGGGGGGCGGAGGCGGGGGAGGGCCGTGGGCCGGGGGCGGGGGTAGGGCGGGAGTCCAGGGGATCAGGAGTCAGCAGCCAGGGATCGGGAGTTACCGGCCGCTCGGGCACTTGTGTCCGCGCGGCGAATAACCCTTGAATCTTGGCTCTTGACCGACTCTGACTCCTGACTCTGACCCCTACCTCCCATCACTCGCATCGAACCGGCGACGGCGGGGGCACCGGCACCGGGGCCTTGCGGGGGCCGTGGGCTGCGGGGTGGCGCGCCGGGGCGGGGCAGGCCGCGCGCCGCCGCCGGGCTTGGCCGCGTCGGCGGGCTTCACCATCAGCAGTTCTTCGGCCACGACGCGCCGCGGACCGTCGAGGCGGTCCACGATCGTCCGCAGGATGCCGAAGCATGCAGGCAGGGCACCGCGAGGAACAGGCCGAGGAACGTGTGGGCCAGGGCGCGGCTGATGCCGCCGGCGAGGTCGGCGGGGCTGGCCGAGCCTCGGCGGCCTGCACATGGCGGCGAACGCCTCGATCATCCCCAGCACCGTGCGGGCAGGCCCAGCAGGGGTCCGAGGTTGCCGATGATGTTCAGGTACTCGATCTTGCGAACTGCTCGGCCGTCTGCTCGCCGATCGCGGTCTCCATCGCCTCCTTCATGCTGCTGAACGACGGCGCCCCGCTTCAGGGCAGGGTTGGGCGCGCGGCCGACGAAGCTCGGTCGGTCTCGGTGAACTCGATCAGGTCCTTGAACTTGCGCGGTGATCATCTCCCGGATCGTGTTCGTGCTCGACTCGGGCATGAACACACTCGCCCAGTTCCTTGATGAACCCCTGCAGGATCAGCGTCAGGCCGATCACCGACAGGATCATGATGATGATGAACACGAAGTCGATGTGCGTCCAGGATGATCGTCATCAACCCGATCGGCTGCTTCTTCGGCGCCTCGCCGTCGGCGGCTGCGGCGGCATCGCCACCGGCGGCAGGGGCGGCAGGGCGGCGGCGTCCTGCAGCGAGCCGGTGCCGGCCAGCGCGAACCCGGCCAGCGCGACGATCAGCAGCAGCCGGAACTTCGAAAGGACCACCCGCGACGCATGGGGCGATCCTTTTCCTCCCGCGGCGGGGAGAAGCAGTGGCTCGCGCGGGGGCGTGCGTCGGCGGCGGGCGTGAACACCGGGGGACGAGGCGTGGAAGGGGCGCGGGGGGCGGCGCCCGGCGAACGTTCTCGACAGCAAGGGGCACGTTCGATGTGAACCGCGACGCGTTGACGCGACCCGCTCGTTCGCGAGGCCGCGTCCGGCGACCCCCCGGTCGCCACGACGCCCACTAATACCACGATGCCCGTTGGCTCTAGATCTCGTTGTCCGGTCCGGTTCCCCTGCGCGCCGCGGCGCGCTCGATCTCGGGTCGCAACTGCCGAAACGAAACCCCTACGAAGGCCGAAATCCAATCCCTCGCTTCACGCGGCGGCTGGAGCCGATCTCGCTGCACGACCGGTGAGGTCCGAGGGTTCGACGCGCAGACGGGTGTGACGGGTCCGCGGCCGGCGTGCCCCCTCGCGAGGGGGCACGCGCGCCGCGGGGCTCGTCGCCGCGAGCCGCCGCCGACGGGAACATTGTCTCTGTCACCGGCGGACGGGCCTCGGGGCGCGGGGACTGCATCGAGTCGTGCGCCGCGTCCGGGGAGGGCTTCTGGCCCCGTGCGGGGCCCGCCCGTCCCGGGGCGGCGTATCGTCCGCCGCCGGGCTTTCCCCGGCGGCGGGCGGTGGTTTCGCTATGAGCCGATCCGAATGACCCGACGTCCCCCGTTTCGCCGTAAGTCCGAAGGGCCTACTGCCGGTTCATCGGAAAGGCTCGAAACGCGAGCGGCACGTAGCGCGTATCGGACGCGCAGACGAACGCCTCGCGGCGGCGGCGGTTACTGAAGGTCCTTCTCCTCGACCTTCTTGAACTTGCCGCCGTTCTCCTGGGCGATCTGCTTCAGCACCGCTTCCAGTTCCGGCTCGAGCCCGCCGCTGTTGCTCTGGATCCAGAGCGTGTTGACGCGGGTCTGCTTCGTCGCGTTGAGCTTGCGGAACTCGTCGACGACCTCCTGGAACGATCCGACGGCGTCGAAGCCGTCGGTCAGGACGTAGATCAGCTCGGGCTTCTGGGCGAACGACGCGCGGATCGCGGGGATCGGGTTGGTCCGGCCCTGGGCGAAGTTGTCCTCGAGGAACTTGAAGGACTTCGCCTTGTTCTCCGGCGTGGCGAGCAGGAGCCCGTCCTTGCTGAGGATGCTGTAGGCGTCCTCCTGGAAGAAGCAGATGTTGAACCCCTGGATGCTCTTGAGGCCGGTCACGGCCTTGACGAGCTCGCGGCGGAGGTCGTCGAAGACCGGGAGCATCGTGCCGGTCGCGTCGCAGAGGAAGATGACCTTGCGCGCGTTGCCGCCGACGCCCATGAAGCGGCTCTTGGGCCCGATGCCACCGCCGCCGGGCGTGCCGAACGGCGCGAGCGGCCCGGACCCTTCGCCGGAGCCGGAGCCCTGGCCGGCGCCCTTGCCGCCGCCGACGCCGGAGCCCTTGCCGAACCCGCCGCCGGGCCCGAGGCCGATGACCGGGTCGGTCGACGCGTCGCCCGCGCCGCCGCCCTCGAGCGACGGGGCGGAGTTCTCGCCGGGCTTGGGGGCCCACCCGTCGGGCGCGGCGCCCTCGGGGAACTCGTCCGGCGCCGCGGCGCGGGTCTGGTCGGAGCCGAGGCCGACGGTCTGCACGCCGCCGGGCGCGCCCTCTTCGACGAGCTCGGAGTCGGGGACGATGATCTGCTCTTCGACCGGCGCGTTGTTCACGACGACGTCGACCGCCTTGGCCGCCAGCAGGCCCAGCACCACGATGCCCGCGTGCAGCAGGAGCGAGCTGACGAACGGCAGGCCGTTCTGCACCCAGGGTTGCTGGAAGAAGCCGAGCTTCGGCGCGTATTCGATAACCTGATCGCCCTCTTGTGCGGCGGGGGGCTGCGCGCCGGGCGGGGGGGCGATCGGGGTCGCCATGGCGACCCGTGGCGCGGTCGCGGCGGCGGGCACGCCCGGCTGGGGCGGGGGAAGCGCCGGCGCGCCGCCGGCCGTCGGCGGTGCCGGCGGCGTGTTTCGCGGCCTCGGCGGTGTCACGTCGGGCCGGGGGACGGGCGGTAAAGCCATGGTCTACTCCTCTATTGCGTGCGGGCGGCGGCGGCCACGCCGGTGCGCGGCCAACTGCCCGAATCGATCCTATGCGGGCGTCCGGTCACACCCCGTTTCGCCGCAGGCCCGAAGGGCCCGCCGCCGGCAACTCGGATCGCGCTAAGCGAACCGGCCGGCATACGCGAAACGTCACACCCAGGAACCGGAGAGGATCTGACGTGCGCCGCGCCGTCGGACGGCGGGGCGGCACGTCCCTCTCAACGTTCAGGCCGAGTTCGACAAGGGGGTTGGGTGCTGAAACCGCGGACGCGCTCCGGACCCGCCGCACTGGATGCCGCCGTCACCGTCGCGTCGCCGGCCTCCGCGCCGCTGATCGCACGCGAAAAGGAGAAGCCGGATCGTCGGAGGCAACGCACGACGATTAAGGAGGACGAGGCGGCTTCGCCTTACCGAATATAACGCGGGCAAATTTCCAGTCAAACAAAAAGGCGGCACCGCAGTAGCAACCAACCCTCTGAGACGATCGACCGGCGCGTTGCCCGCGCCCGGAAGCGATCGTCGCGAGATCGTCGGATGTCGCGCCGCCGGGGTCGGCGCCGTCCGGTTTATCGTATCCCTCCGAAGCGCGGGATTTCCTCGACGGCGCGGGAGGCATTCTCGCCCTGCGGGCGAGCGCTAAAATGGCGACCCGTGCGCCTCACGCGCCATCCACGACGTTCTCGCTTGGCGAGGATCGCAACGCGACGGGTGTCCCGACGCGATCTATCCCGCGCCTGATCAGAACCTCGCGGGCCGGCCTCGTCCTCCCCCCCGAGGACGGCGCCATTCGCCCGGATGTCGATTCCGCGCTGGGGATGCGTCGCCTCCGACACCCGGATCGCCTTCAGGTTCCGGGACCGTCCGGCCCGTTCGTGCCCCGCAATCCGCGGCGACGCCGGTCGTCTTTGCGGCCTCTCTGCAGGTATGACGGGCGGGCCAGCAATTTCTTAGAAGGATAAACCGCGACCGACGCAGGCGCTCGTCGCAGACGCGGCGGCGGCCGGCGCGGGCGTGCCCAAGGCTGGTCGTCAACACCTCCGTGAATCGGCGTCCGTCGGCGGTGCGTTTCGGACCGTCAGAGGCGCCGCGGGTTGCGTACGACCGCGTCCGCTCGAACAATACGCCGATGGCCAAGATCGCAATCCTCGTCGAGAAGATCTACGAAGACCTCGAACTCCAGTACCCGCGCCTGCGGCTGAAGGAGGCCGGGCACACGGTGGAGATCGTCGGCCCCAAGGCCGGCGAGACGTACGTCGGCAAGCACGGGTACCCGCAGAAGGCCGAGAAGGCGGCGGCGGACGTGAAGGCGAGCGACTACGACCTGATCGTCATCCCCGGCGGCACCTCGCCCGACCACATGCGCCGCAGCGGCGACATGGTGAAGCTCGTCCGCGAGGCCGCGGCGCGGCAGATCCCGATGGCCGCGATCTGCCACGGCCCGTGGATGCTCTGCTCGACCGACGCGCTGCGCGGCCGGCGGTGCACGAGCTACATGTCGATCGTCCACGACGTGGTCAACGCCGGGGGCGTCTGGGTCGACGAGGAGTGCGTCGTGGACGGCCCGATCATCACCGCCCGCACGCCCGACGACCTGCCGAGCTTCAGCAACGCGATCCTCCAACTCGTCAGCGAGGGCAAGGCCCAGGGCGTGAAGGGCAAACCCATCGCCCCCGCGTGGGTGCGGGAAACGCTCCCGGCGAACCTGCGCGGGTGAGAGATGGCGCAGGCGGCGCGAGGGAAAAAGGACGCATCGACTCGCGCGAGCGAACGCGCGCCGTCCCGGAGACGCGCGAACGCACGGGGCGGAGACGCGCGGAGTGCCAACGTGCGGACTCTCGCGCGGGAGCCCGACGGCCTGCGCGGATCTGACAACACCCACGAGACTTATTTGAGCGACCCCACGCCCGCAGGCCCCGCCGATCCGCACCCGCCGGGCGTTATCCGACGCGCGCCTCGCGTGGCCGCACTCCTCCCGGAGCGCTCCGAACTGCCCCTCCTCGTCGGGGCGCCCCGGGCGTTCGCGAAGAAGTACCGCTTCCCCCTCGCGTGGCTCCTGCTCGCGTCGGTCGCCGACGCCGTCACGACGTACAACAACCTCCGCGCGCCTACGGGCCGGAGGTCGAGGTGCACCCGCGCGCCGCGTGGTCTTTGAGGTCTTCGGCCCGCTCGTCGGCGCGCTGGGGAAGGCGCTGCAACTCGGGTTCGTCCTGTTCGTCCGCCGCCACAGGCAGCGCCCCGTGGTGCGGGGGCTGCTCGTCGTCTGCGGCCTCCTCTACCTGCTCGCCGCCGTCAGCAACCACTTCGCATGCTGTAACAGGAAGGCAAACTAGCTGCCGATGGGGCACCGATGAGCACCGATCAAAGAACAATGGTGGCTGTTTGCTTTCCTCAATCGGTGTTCATCGGTGCCTCATCGGTGGCTGAACTCGCCCGCATCTCCGCGCGCGTCCTCGTGGCGTGAACGCTTTCTCCCGCTTTCGCGCGTCCGGCCGTCCGTTACACTGCCGGCATGAAGATCAGCGACTTCCTCAACTCGCGGCTGGGTGGAACTGGCCAAGCAGAACGACGCCGAGAAGAAGGTGCGCAAGGAGTTCCACAAGTGGGTGAAGAAGGGGAAGAACAGCGAGTTGGTGAAGCGGGCGACGCAGCTGTGGGACTACTTCAACTCCGGGCAGATCTCGGCCGCCGAGAAGGTGCTGATCGTCGCGGCGGCTGCTCTACCTGATCTCGCCGGTGGACATGGTGCCGGACGTGATCCCGATCGCCGGCTGGCTCGACGACGTCGGCGTGGCCGGCCTCGTGCTCGACTACGTCCTGAAGCAGATGGACGACAAGGGCCGCGGCAACAGCGGCAAGCGCGCAGCAAGGGGAGCAACGTCGGCCCGATCCTCCAGGCCGTCGCCAAGGCGATGGCGGGGAAGAAGAAATAAGGCTGGGGGTCCGCCGCGGAGGACGCGGAGAGCACGGAGGGGGAAGAGGGTAGAGGGTAGAGGGTAGAGGGTAGAGGGTAGAGGTAGGGGGATGGGGATGGGGAAGCGCGGGCGCGACGCGCATCAGCTTTGGTAGTTGCCCGCGACGTCTCTGATCCGTCGATCTTTCGCTCCACCTTCCGTCCTCCGTCCTCGCCTCCTCTTTCCCCTCCGTGCCTTCCGTGTGCTCCGTGGTTCAACCCCGTTTACGACGGACGACCGACGCACGCCGCGCGCTTTCCGTGCCGCCGCGCGCGCGGGTCCGCGCGCCGGTGGTGGGCCGGCCACAGGTCGGGCACGGGTGGACGCGCGGTGAAAGTTGAACGCCGCCGCCGCGCGCCGCGGCCGGGACGTCCCCGAGCCGGCCGCCGCTTCCTCCCCACCCCCGCGCTCCGCGCCCCCACGTCTTGCAGCACCCCGCCCCCACACGTTGAGCGTGCCGCGGGCGCCGGGCTCGCGGCCGACGAGGGCGGAAGCCGGCGGCGGACCAGAACGCGTTGGCGTCGCACGCGCGTCGAGGCAGCGGAGCGACACCGCCGCCGCCGGCGGGCCGCGGCGCGCGCCGAGCAGGTCGGCCACCAGCTGCCCGGCGAGCCGCCGCCGCGCGGCCGGCGCGACGGCGGCCTGGAACACCCGCACCTCCGCGACCGCCAGCGACCCGTGGTGCAGGAACCCGACCGGCCGCCGCCGCCGCCGCCGTAATCACCGTCGCCGTCGCCGTCGCCGTCATGCCCATCGGCCGCGGCCGCGGCGGCGATCCGCACCCGCCCCTGCTCGATCTTCTCCGCCCAGCGCCGCCCGCGGCAGGAACCCCAACGCCCGCGTGGTGCCGCTTCTGCATCGCCACGACGAACGGCAGGTCCGCCGGCGCGCCGGACGGATGACGACCGCGGGCGCCAAGGCGCGCTCACGCGGGTCGACAACGACGACAAGAAAGAGCGACGTGGACACGCGGGACCTCCGCAAAAACCCATGACCCCGGCGACCGCTCCCGGCGACCGCCGGCGTCGCTGCTCCGGAATGTAAACCGATTGATCATAGATAACCAAAACAGCGCAAGGGTCTCTCCCCTCTCGCCCAACCCGTCCCTCCACGCCGGCCCAGAGCGTACCCGGCCGGGCGGATGCGCAAGGAGCGATCCGGCCCGCGCGGGTACGCTCTGGGCCGGCGTGGGTTGAGGGTTGAAACCTTCACGACGTTTCCGAAGACGCGCCTCGTGTGGGGGAGCGTTAGAGGGAGTCGGCGCGGGAGCAAAGTCGTCGTGACCGGAACCCCTCGGCCGCGAGAGGGGTTGCTTCCCATTTAGCCGGCTCGCTTGCGAGCCGCGTCGTGGGCGCGCGCCCGCGGCCGCCGCACCGCGGCGACCGGCGCAGATGCCCCTCGTCGCCTGCGCACGTCAGCGCGACGTGAACGGGCGTCGCTGCAACTCGTTGCACCGTCGTAGTGGCGCGTCCCTGTCATCCGGTGCGAAGGATCTTTCCCGCAGGTCTCGCGAGGCATTCGAGAGATCCTTCACCGCTGCTCAGGATGACATGCATGCCCCGGGCGACGCGACGAGGTGGTCGGAACCGCTCTTGCCGGCTCGAAGGCGAGCCGGCTGAATGGGAATCAGCAACGCCGCGCGCGTCATCGCGCCGGTCGTTCGAAACTCTCGGCGTCCGGCGAATCGAATAGTGATCGGAACCGGGGACCCGCACCCGCGTCGGCGCCGGGTCGCTCCCGCGCCGCACACCGGCGGCGCGGGGCGGGGGCGGGTGCGCGTCGGCGCCGTGGGCCGCCGCCGCGTCCCCGGCCCCGGCCCCCGCGCGTCGCCGCGCGGGGGCCCGCTCGCGGGCCGGTGGGGGGTCGCGCCCCGTCGCCGGGGTGGGGCCCGCCGGTCCGCTCGCACGCCCGCCGCCGTGTTGCACGCCGCGCGCTGTGCCGGGGCGGGCCGGGGGCGGGTCGCGGGCGCCCTCGCACGGCGCACGCGCGCGCACAGCCGGCCAGCCCCGCTTGGGTCGGCGGACCGACCCGCGGACGCGCGCCGCGCGGCGAGACGCGCGGACCGTCCCCCGGACCCGCGCCCCGGCGTAGGATGCCGCGCGGCGGGCCGTGTGGTGCAACGGGATGGAAAGCGGATCGGCCGGACTCCCTTGGTCCGCGGTTCCCAAGTCCGCGGCCGGCCGGTAAGACGACGACGGCGACTCTACCGCCGGGTTTTAACTTGTCAAGAAGAAAGTTCGGTAGATGTTCGGGTTGCGGCGCCTCCCCATTTTCGCGCCGCGCGCAACGCGTTGTGGCGTCGGATGTCGTGTGAGTCGGTGTCGCGCGAATGCGTGCCGCACGCGACGGGGCGGGACGACGCGCCGCTCTGCGAGCGGCGGCTAAACGTGGCGAATCCCCGCGAGGACGGCGCGGGAGTTTGTTCAGACGTGAACGAGGGCGCCGCCGACATTTGCCCGACGTTGAACTCGTCGAGGGTCGGCGGTCTTCGGCGCGAAATGAAACGCGATTGAACGGACCAGCATTCAACGGCCGGCCGGGCGCCGAGCCGCGTTCCGAATCACAGGACCGTTCCGCCCGGCCGCTCCGTTGCAGTGCGAGATTATCCCGCGGCCGGTTCGCTGACCCCATGGCATCAGCCCTACTCCGTCCCCCTCACCCGCTTTAAGACGAGCAGGCGGAGCCCTTCGCCCTTTTCGAGCTTCGTCGGACGCGGGTTCTTTTCGTCGTTGAACCACCAGCAGATTTGCAGGTCGTCGCCGTCGAGCTTGTAAACGGCCGGAAACTTGCGCACTTGTTTCCCGGCCTCCTGCACCGACAGGTCGACCGCAGCGGGCGAGGCGGACGGATCGAGCTTGCGCAGCCTGGCCTGGTACTTGAGCGAGTCGAACTTGTTCAACACGATCATCGAACGCCCGAAGATCATCACCTGAGCGGCCTGCCCGTACCCGGCGTCCTCCTGGGATTGGCCGTTCACGTTCTCGTCGACCACCTCCCACGTCCCGTCGAGCTTCGCCCACTCGTCGTCCCCGTCGTCGGCGCGGGAGATTCGCCCGACGGCTGAAATCGAGACGAGGAAAGCCACCGCCGTGAGAAACGCAACTCGCATCAGGCCTCCCAGAAAAGCGTCATCGGCTGCTGCGGGATAACGTGAAGCCGTTGAGCGGCCGCGGCGGCCCACGCGCGACGCTCGATCGACAAGCACTGTACCCGCCGGCACGGTCCGCTCCAGCCGCGCGTTACGCCGACAGTTCGTCGATCTCCTCGCGGGTCAGGCACCGGAGGACTAGGCCGACGGGCGTCTCCCGGTCGTGGTGCTCGACCGCCAAGCATACGACCTTGTCCTCACGCTCCCACGCGGCCGCGTGCAGACACTCCGGGTACCAAGTGTCGAACCATTCCCGGTCGGCGGGAAGACTCCACGTGGGCTTGCCGAGCACCTTGATCATCGCCGCCTCCTGTGGCTGAAACTTGCCTTTGAAGTCGCGATAGATGGCTTTGATGTCTGCCGGCGACTTCCCCTCCAGCCAGCCGGTCGCGTCGAGGTAGACGGTCTTCGCGCCGGGCGCGGACGCGATCAGCTTGTCGAGGGGCGGTGTCGGCATAACCAAGGATTCAGCGGAGACACGGAGGCAGGAAGAGAAGACGAAGACGGATGATGGAGATTGGGGAAGACGAGGTTCCGCGGAGTTCTTCGTCTTCCTCCAGCTGATATCGTCCAATGTTCCATCCTCGCCTTCTCTGTCATTCCTCCGTGTCTCCGTGTCTCCGTGGTTCAATTCTACGCGACGTCGATCGTCACTTCGCGCGTAACTCCGACAGGCGCGCCGTGTGGTCGATCACGACCTTGCCGGCCACGTCCAGGATCTGGAAGTTGATCGCGGGGTCGTTCGCCGACCAGTCGATGTTGATCAGGCCGAAGTTCGCCTGCTGATACATCCGGCCGATGCGGTAGCGGCTCGGGTCCTGCTCGCCGGGGCGGCCGTGCGGTTGATTCAGGCTGCTGGCGGTGAGGTCGTAGAGGGGATACGGCACGCCGGCGTCGGCCATCTTCGACAGTTCGGCGAGGTGGCGGTCGCCGCTGACGAAGACGACGCCGTTGGCCTTCGTGTCGCGGATGAGGTTCACCATGCGCTGGCGCTCGGCGGGGAAGTTGCCCCACTTCTCCCAGCCGTGCTCGTCGACGACGAACTGAATGCTCGAGCAGATGATCCGCAGCTCGGCCGGTTCGCGCAGGCGCGCCTCGAGCCAGGCCCATTGCTCGTCGCTCAGGATGCGCTTGGCCGGGTCGGGGTCGGGCATGTAGGGGCCGGCGCCCTTCGTCTTGTTGGTGTTGTCCTTCAGCAAATCGCGGCCGCTGCGCGTGTCGAGCAGGATGAACTGCACGCGCTTGCCGGGCGGGCCGAAGGTTTGCACGTCGTAGACGCCGTCGCGCCCGCGGCGGGGGGAGTCGGCGGGCTCGGCGAAGAAGTCGAGGAAGACCTGCTGCGACTCCCTGCGCTTCGGGTACTCCTTGCCGCCGTCGTTGACGCCGTAGTCGTGGTCGTCCCACGTCGCGAGGATCGGGCACGTCTCGCGGAGCTTGGCGAACCCGGGCACGGCGGCGAACTGGTCGTACTTCCGCTTCATGACGGCCATGTCCTGCGTGTCGCCGTAGATGTTGTCGCCGAGCAGGACGAAGATCTCCGGCTTGGCCGCCAGCACCGCGTCCCAGATCGGCTGCGGCCGGTCCTGCTTCGCACACGACCCCAGGCCGATCCGCGCCAGCGGCCGCGCGTCGCGCCCCGCGTCCGGCGCGGCGGCGACGAGGAACGGCAGCGCGAGCACGATCGCGAGCGGCAGGCGGGGGGTTCGCATGCCGCTCGTGGTACCGACGCGCCCGCCGCAAGTAAAGCCGGCTCGGGCTGGCGTGACTCGGCTGCAAGAGTGCGAGACGCGGAGACGCGGAACTCGAGGAGAAGAGAAAGGCGACGAGGTTGAGCCACCGATGGGGCACCGATGGACACCGATGAAATGCAATTGTGGAGCAAGATCGGCGGGGGCAGCAGCTCCTTGGTCTTATCGGTGTGAATCGGTGCCCCATCGGTGGCTAACACTTCTAGTTTCCGATTTCTCCGCGGTCTCCGCGTCTCCGCGGTTAACCGTCTAGCCTTCGGATGCTCGGGCTGACAATAACTGCTGGTAAGGCAGCATGTTGCTCGCTGGGGCGCACCCGTCGGGAGCGGCCGCTCTTGCATCGGGGCAGGCGTCTGCTAAAATCCTCCCCCTTTGCTCGGTAAGTCTCCTTTGAATTGAAGTTGGAGTTGAACCTGTTATGGCCAAGCCCGAAAGCAACCGCGAGCGTCGCGAGCGGAACGAGAAGTTCCAGCAGATGAACCGGCCGAAGATCAAGGTGGCCCGCACCGCCGCTTCGGGCGACGTGTACATCGACTACAAGGACACCGAGACGCTCAAGAAGCTCATGAGCGGCAACGGCAAGATCAACAGCCGCAAGCGCACCGGCGCCAACGCCATGGAGCAGCGGATGATCGCCAAGGCCGTGAAGCGCGCCCGCTACATGGCCCTGCTGCCGTACACCGCGACGATCGGGTAACCGACCGTCCGGACGGTAAGCACGACGTATAAAGCACAGCGCCCGACCCTGCATGGGTCGGGCGCTGTGCTTTTTGACGTCTCGGGATCGGGTACTTGTCGTTCGCCCGGCGTGGCGTCCCCATTTCAGCGTGAGCGTTCGGGGCTACGGCATCCTGCCCGCAGTTGAACGGTCGTTTGACGACGAGCAAGACTCGACATAGAGCGTCTAAAAGAACCGCGGTGGGCAAGCTGTCATCCTGAGCGTAGCGAAGGATCCCACGCGGGTGTCGCAGGAACCACGGGAGATCCTTCGCTGCGCTCAGGATGACATTTCTCGCGGACCGGTACTTTTAGAAGCTCTTCTTTTAGAAGCTCTTAGGGCCCTCGTCACTTCCGCGGTGCCTTGCTCGACGCACATCGTTTGACGCGGCTCCCAAGCGAGCCGGCTAAATGGGTGAGCCTGGGGTTGGTCCCCCGGTATTTCGTCCTCGCGTTTCCTCACGCCTTGGTCAGCGATCCCATCATCTGGTCGAGCATGTTGATGTGCCGCTGCTGGGCGGGGATGAGTTGGTTGCGGATGAGCTGGGCGGTGGAGGCGTCGACGTCGTCGACGGCTTCCTGGTAGTCCTTCATGCCGTGCTCCTCGCCCTCCTTGAGGCTCTTCAGGGCCGAGGCGTCGCCGAAGAGGTTCATCGTGCCCTGAACGGTCTTGGCCCACGCGCCCCACGCGCCGGAGGAGTCGGACGCCTCGCCGCCGAGTTCCCGGATGCGGTCGCGCAGGCCCTGGGCGGCCCGGCCGTGCTCTTCCTGGATCTCGCGGAGCAGGCCGGCGTTCGTGGCCGACGCGGGGCTGTCGACGATTTTGTCGATCGCCATGCGGTACGTCTCGGCGGCCGAGATCTCGCCGCGCAGCAGGCTGTTGAGCTGCCGCACCGCCTCGCCGCGGTCGCCGGTCTCGGTGTTCGCGTTGCTGGTCGTCATCGGTCTCCTTATCTCAGACGATTCTCATTTAGCAACGGGCGTACCGCGGGCCGTGCGGCGCCGGTTCCCCCTCGCCCGGCCGACGGGCGCGGCCGTTGTGTCCGGGTCGGGCCGGCCAATGTGGCGAAGGTGGCGCGTCCGGCGGAACCAACGACCGATCACGCCGGCGGTTGCGCGAGCGCGTCCGGTACGACCCCTCGCGCGAGCGGTGTGAATCATTGAGAGCACGTCTCCGTGCCTCGGCGCTTCGGTGGCCATTTTCGCGCCTGGCTTGTCCCGGACGCCTCGCGCGGGCGAGATGGTTTCGCCGCGCACGAACGAAGCCCCGTGCGCGTGTCGGCGCGCACGGGGCTTCGGTTGATCGAGTCCGTCCGACCGCCCGCCGGGACGACGGCACGCGTCGGCCGCGTCATCGTCGGCGGCCGCGGCGGGTTACTTCGTGCCGAGGATCGCGTCCTTGGCGGCCTTGGCGACGCGGAACTTCAGGACCTTCTTCTTGGGGATCTTCACGGTCTGGCCCTGCTTGGGGCCGAACCGCATGACCATGTCGCGCGCCGGGCGCTCGACGAGGACGAGCTTGCCGATGCCCGGGATCGTGAACTGGTTCTTCGCCTGCTTGTACGCCAGTTCGCTCATCACCTGCATGATCTGCGAGACCTGCTTCTTGCTCACGCCCTCGACCTTCTCGGCGAGGTGGGCGGCGATCTCGGACTTCGTCATCGTCTTGGTGGCGGTCGCTGTCTTGGCCATGGGATGGATCTCCTTTCGAGAGATGCGTGGTCGGTCGTTGCCCCGATGGTTGCCGGCCGCGGTCCGCCCGCCGCCGGTGCCCGGCCCCGTCGGAATACGAGCACGAGGTGCGCCGCCCGCCGGCCCGAGTCCCGCCTCGGCCGGGGGGCGGACGCGTAAAACTACGCGAAACGCCGGGGTTTTCAACGTCCGGCGCAAAGATATCGCGAATTCCAGTTGGAAAACCGGCCGAAGTGCCCGCTCCGCCCGGGGTTTTCGCCGCCCGGCGCCGGGGAAGGGCGGCCGCGGCACTCACTGGTTATCCCTGTTTTCCGGGGGACATCTTTACATTTTGACCGAGAAACCCGGCGGCACGTGCGCGGCGTCAAGTTGGACCGAGGCGCGCCGCGCCGGCGTTCCGAGCAGCAGGGCGTGTAACCGCGCGACGTGTTCGAACGCCGCGGGATCTTGCTCCCACGGTTCCCCGTGGAGCGCCGATCGTTGCGTCAGACCGCCGGGTGACCTACGCCCGGACCGACGTCGGTTCCGAGGACGGCGGCGGCGGGGCGGGCGGGTCGCAGCGGTCGCAGTCGGCGTGGTTGCACGGCTCGACGTGGGCCGTCGCCGTCCCCTCGCCCAGCGCCTCCTGGATCTCCCGCTCGATCGACGTGGCGACGCGGTGCCCGCGCTCGACGTTCCACGCGGCGGGGAGGTGCAGGTGGAAGTCGACCCAGTGGTACCGCCCGCTGTGGCGGTGGCGGAGCTTGTGGTAGCCGCAGATGCGCGGCGGGCGCCCGCCGGGGCCGAGGTGGCCGTCGAGGATCGAGCGGAGCAGCGTCTCGTCGGCCTCGTCCTGCCGGTCGAGCAGGCCGCCCAGCGCGTGGCGCACGAGCCCCAGCCCGACCCACGCGATGTAAGCAGATACCACCAACGCCGCGACCGGGTCCGCCCACCCCCAGCCGGTGAGGCGGACGACGATCAGCCCGGCCAGCCGCCGCGACGCTGGTGACCGCGTCGCTCATGAGGTGCCGCCCGTCGGCGACGAGCGTGATCGACCCGTACCGCCGGCCGGTGCGGATCAGGTGCAGCCCGAGCAGGCCGTTCACCACGAGCGCGGCGGCGACGAGCACGAGGCCGAGGTTCAGCCCCGCCGTCGGCAGCGTCGCCCGGCGGACGAGCGAGTCGACCGCCTTGGCCGCCCCGGCCAGCCGCGGCGAGCAGGATCATCCGCCCTCGAACCCGGCGGCGAGGAACTCGACCTTGCCGTGCCCGTACGGGTGGCTCTCGTCGGCCGGTCGGTGCGCGTAGTACAGCGCCCCGACAACGCGAACGCCGCCGCCAGCACGTTCACGATGCTCTCCAGCGCGTCGGAGAAGATCGCGGCCGACCCGGTGACGAAGTAGGCGGCGAACTTCACCGCCATCAGCGCCGCGCCCACGCCGAGCGACAGCCCGGCGGCGCGGGCCTCGGCGGCGGGGACGTGGGCGAGCGGCGACATCGCCCCGAGTTGTAGCGCGCGGCGGGCGGAAGTCAGCGGCCCGGCGCGCGCATGTCGTTGAACTGGGATGCGAGCGCCCGACCACCCGCCGTGCGGCGGGCCGGGCCGATGCCGATGACGACGCTCCGCGAACGCGAACGCGCGCGATCCATCTCACCGCGCCGCGCGCCGCCGCCTCGATGCGCTCGACGACCAGCACGTTGGTCTCGCCGCGCTCGGGCCAGTCGCGGCGGGTCATCCGGCCCGACACCTTCACGCGGCGGCCGGCGAGGCGGTCGGCGTCGGCGCGGACCTTCGACACGTCGACGTCGATCGCGCCCGCCTGCCCGTCGCCCACGACGCGCTTCAGCCGGTCGTCTCGCCGCCGACCGCCGCCACGCTCCTCGAGCGTGCCGGTGAACTCCTGCGGCCGCGTCGACGGGGGCTCGCCGCCGGCGGGGCCGGCACGGCCTTGCCGCCGGGCACGCCGCGGTCGACGAGCACCTTCGGCGCGTCGTCGCTCGCGTCGCCGCCGCCGCCGCCGCGGTCGTTCGAACAGCCGGCACCGATGGCGGCGAGGCGATCGTCAGGACGAGGGCGGCGGCGACGGTATTTTCATGGCAAGCTCCTCACTCTGTGAAATGTGGCTGGTCCCACCATAGCCGCCGTCCCGCCGCTTCCGCCGCGACGAAAATCCGGGCAGGGGCCGCCGCGCGTGCTCGGCGCGGCTTCTTCCCGGACCGACCGCGCGCGCGGGCGGGCGGCGCGGGAGCCGCCGATTTAATAATGCGATTGAGGCCGGGGTCCGACCTTAGGAGGGACCGGACGCCTGCACACGTCCCGCCACGGAGCCCGCCGATGCTGCGCTCGCCCTACGAGATCACGACAAACGCGGCGGCGTCGGTGCCGCCGCCGCCGCCGACTCCGCCGATCAGGACGACGTCGGGCCGGTGGGTCCGAAGGAGGCCGCGGTGGCCCGGTGGGTCGCGCGGCAGCTGGAGCGGGTCGACCATGAGCGGCGGGTGGCGCGCATCGCGTCGCACCTGTTCGACCTGACCCGCGACCGCCACGGCCTCGGCGCCGCCGACCGCCGCCTGCTCCGCCTCGCGTGCCTCGTCCACGACGTCGGCCGCTGCGTGAGCAAGGCCGACCATCCCGCCGAGGGCGCTGGCTGATCCTGGCCGACGCGGCGCTGCCGCTGACGGCCGCCGAGCGGCGCCCTGCTGGTGCACCTCACCACGTACCACCGCGGCCGCGTGCCCGCGGCGGCGGCGGCCGGCGACGCGGCGCTGGACCGCGGGGCGGCGCCCCCGGGGCGGACGCGGCTCCTGCTCGCGTTCCTCCGTGCCGCCGACGCGGCTCGACAGCCGCTCGCTCGAGAGCCTCGTCTTCGCGCTCGCCAGCCCCGCCGGCGGCGGCCGCATGGCGCCGCTGGCGCTGCGGGTCCACTGCTACCTGCGGTCGGACAGCCTCAAGGCCCGCCAGGTCTACCGCCGCCGCAAGAAGTTCCGCCTGCTGGAAGAACTGCTCGACTGCCGCGTCGACGTCGAGATCGCCCACGCCCACGCCCACGCCCTGCGCATGGTCGCGTAGCCTGCGACCTTGCACTCGTGCCGTGCGACCGGAGTTAGGACAACCGGCGTCACATCAAGGGCCGCCAGCGTCCTTCGGCTCCTGAGCGGCCGCACCCGTTTCGATCACTGGAAAGCCGACGCGCCGGGGCGCGCGCAGGCGGAGCAGGCGAGCCGGCAAGCGGAAGAGGTACAGGAACGCACGTCGCACGGCCGCAAAGAGCAGCGGCAGAACCGCCACGCCGAGGAAGGCCGCCTGGATCAGGCGGTACCCCACGGTAACGGTCCGTTGCTGCGACGACGGGTCCGCGGGGCTGTCGCCGCGGTTGTACTCTCGAAGTCGATACGTCCAGACCTGCCCGCCGAGCCAGGACCGCGCGTCGTCGGTCTCGCTCCACGGATAGCCGCCGCGTTGAGGGCTCCGCCAGTCGTACCCGATGCTCAGTCGAACCCCGGGTGGCCGATGATGCCGTTCCGCGTGGTCGAAAGTGACGGCGATCCGCCGGCTGCCCTGCCGGTCGAGCAAGACGTGGCGCCCGCCCGATGGAACCGCGGCCTCGGTGACGATGCACGTGATCAGCAGCACGGTCGCCACGACCGTGATGGCAACCCCAACTCCGACCAGGATCCACTTCATGATCTTCCGCCCCTGTCGGAGGAGACAGACGTCGCCGAGCGCAACGCCCGTCACGTAGCGATTCATCGAGACACCGGACAAGGGCGGACCTGCCCGCTGAAGCAGCCACGCCGGGTAGGGTAACCCTGGTCCCGCGGCTCCAGCTTTCTAACCAGGTCTAGCTGCTTTCTCCGCGCTCTCGGCGTCTCCGCCCTTCACCCTTCCGACGGGCGATCGCGAACCCTCAGAACCCGAGTGACTTCAGCGCGGCGCGGATCGTCTCGGCGCTGTTGCGCAGGCCGGCGCGCTCGGCGTCGTTCATCGGGCCGTCGAGCGGGGTCTCGACGCCGGTGCGGTCGACGATGCAGGGGATTGACAGGCAGACGTCGTCGACGCCGTCCGCGTAGTTCGTCAGCAGGGAACTCACGGGCAGGATGCGGTTCTCGTCCTTCAGGATCGACTCCAGCACGCGGGCGGTCGCCAGGCCGATCGCGTAGTTCGTCGCGCCCTTGCCGGCGATGATCTGCTGGGCGGCGTCCTTCACGTTCTGGAAGATCTCGGTCCGGTCGCGCACGGTCAGCTTGCCGTGGCCGGGCACGGCCCACTCGTGGAGCGGGACGTTGCCGATCCGCACGCTGCTCCACAAGGGGATCTCGCTGTCGCCGTGCTCGCCGGCGATGTACGCGTGCACGTTCTGCACCGCCACGCGGCACCGCTGGGCGATCAGGTAGCGGAAGCGCGAGCTGTCGAGCACCGTGCCGCTGCCGAGCACGCGCTGCCGCGGCAGGCCGCTGATCTTCAGCGTCGCGTAGGTGACGACGTCGACCGGGTTGGTCACCAGCAGCAGCACCGCCGCCGGCGCCAGGCGCACGAGCGGCGGGATCATCTTCCGGCAGATCCCGACGTTGGCGGCGGCGAGGTCCATGCGGCTCTGCCCGGGGCGCTGCTTGGCGCCGGCGGTGACGACGACCACGTCGGCGTCGGCGCAGACGCCGATGTCGTCCGACCCCTCGATCGTGGCCATCGGGACGAACTGCAGGCCGTGGTTGAGGTCGAGCACCTCGGCCTCGACCTTGGCGCGGCTGACGTCGTGCAGCACGATCTGCTGGCCGACGCCGCGGATCATGCACGCGTAGGCGATCGTCGCGCCGACGCTGCCGGCGCCGATGATCGCGATCTTCGTGGGGCGGGAGGGGGTCAGGGGGGGAGTGTACGGTGGGGAGTGGGGAGTGGGGCGTAGAGGAGGGGAGGGTGGAGGGTGGTGGGGGGGAGGGGTGGAGGGGTGGTGGGGTGTGAGACCGGGACCGCGGGGGATTGGTCGGGCTGCTGCCCGGTGTGGTGACCACGGGGCCGACGCTGGCGACGGCGAAATGGCGCGGTCAGTACCTGATAGCCGCGGGCGGAAGCCCGCATTTTCCGAACGAGCGGGAACTATCGCTGACGCTCGTGACGAACTTACGGGTTCGGGGAAACGGTCAGGACACTGAGCACGCTCTACACCACATCGCGCGCGAGCAAGTGACGCAGCGGACTTCTCTTCCGTGCTTGTCGGAGCACGACGCTTTTCGCGGGTGGGGCCCCGCGTGGGCTGAACGTTGCCCCTCGCTCCACGCCGCGCGCACCCTCTCTCAATAGTGGGTCGACGCCGAGCTTCCATCCGCAGTCATGGCGTGACAGAATTTTGTCGGCCGCACGGGCCGCCGTTGTACAATGCCGGCTCCACAAGGCGGCGGGGTGGCGGCGGGGGCGCCGGCGCCCCGCGATCGGCATGATCCAATCGGAACGAGCACCGTATGGCGAACACTCCTGCTGACGCGCGGATGGGTGCGAGGTCTGGCCGGGTCGGACGCGGTGAGTCGCCGCGCCCGCGCGGTCCTCGAACGGCTCGAGGGGCGCGCCTGATGAGCGCGGCGACCGACGCGGCCGTGTGGCTCGTGGCGGGCGACGTGGGGCCGGGGCGGCGGCGGGTGGCGGCGGACGACGTGATCGTCGTCGAGCCGTCGGCAGGACCCGGCGATGCTCCGCGCGACGGTCAACGGCGTGGAGGTCGGCACGCGCGACGCGGCGTCGCTCGGCCGGCTCGAGGTCGACGCCGCCGCCGCGGCGACGACCGCGTCACCGTCCGCCTCGGCGACGCCGCCGCCGCCGCGGGCGTGCGTCGTCGGCGGGGCGAGGCAACGACCACCTCGTCGGCTCGGCCGCGGCCGAGCAGTTCCTCGGCGGCGCGGGCGACGACCGCATCGAGGGCGGCGGCGGCGACGACGTGATCGCCGGCGACGCGGGCACCGACGACGTGGCCGGCGGCGACGGCGACGACCGCCTCCGCGGCGGCGCGGGCAACGACGTGCTCGCCGGCGGGTGGGGCGCCCGACGCGCCGGCCGGCGACCGCGGCGCCCGACCGCCTCGACGGCGGCGACGACGTCGACGCGCTCGAGGGCACCGGCGCCGACATGCTCCTCGGCGGCGGCGGGGCCGACGCGCTGCGTGGCGGCCGCGGCGCCGACCGCCTCTTCCGCGAGCCGCCGTCGACTCGCTCTCGGCCGGCGCCGAGCCCGCGCGTCCGACCGCAACGACGACGTCGCCGACGACGACGTCGCCACCCCCGTCGTGCGGCAGCGCGACGACGCGCAGCTCCGCCAGTGGATGACCGACGCCGCCGTCAAACAGTGGCGGCTGGGCGTTCGACCAGCCGACGCAATCCTGGGGCTACTACTACGGCCGCGGCGGGGAGGTCTTCGTCGGCGCGCGCCGAGGCGGGCGCCGGCGGCGGCGACACCGACGCCGGCGGCGATCCGGCTCGCGCGGCGGTTCGGGCACCGGCACGCCGGGCGCGCCGGGCGGCCGTCGACCGACAACAGCAGCGGCGGCGGCGGCTCCGCGCCCACCCCCACCCCGGCCCCGACGCCCACCGAGGGCGGCAGCCGGGTCGTCGGACACCAACACGCAGGAGCAGGGCGTCGACGAGGCCGACCTCGTCGAGACCGACGGCCGCTACATCTACAGCCTCCAGGGCGGCGACCTCGTGATCGCCGAGGCCGTGCCCGCCGGCGCGCCATGCGTCGTCTCCCGCACCGCGCTCGACAACGAGGGCCTGGGCATCTACCTCCACGGCGGACGCGTCACGGTGCCTGACCGGCTCGTTCCCCTACGACGTGATCCCGCTCCCGCCGATCGTGATCGACGACGTGCCGGTCGAGGGCGGCGGCGGCGGCATCATCGGGGGCGACGCCGTGGGCGGCAGCCCGGCCTCGGACGGGCTGGTCCTCGACGACGACGGCAGCAGCGGCATCCTCCCGCCGCCGGGCGAGCCGCCGCGGCCGGAGGTCGTCGTCACCACGCTCGACGTCGCCGACCCCGCCGCCCCGCGCGCCAGGTCGAGGAGACGACTCTCCGAAGGCAGCTACGGCGGGTCGCGGCTCATCGGCGACCGCCTCTACGTCGTGCTCGGCAACAACACGTGGATGCCGTCGCCCGTGCCGATCCCCGGCCCGACGCCCGAGCCGCAACCGACGCCCACGCCGGAGCCCGCCCACCCGATCCGATGCCGACCGAGCCCACGCCCCCGCCCGACGGCGGCGATCCGCCGACCGGCCTGCCGCGTGCCGATCAACGTCGCCTCGAGCATGGTCCCCCCGCGGCGGCGGCGGGATCGGCGGGGGCACGTCGGGCGAGGTGTACGGAGTCCGAGGCCGCCTACCGCGCCTCGACGCGATGCCGCTCGACGCGCTGCTGCCCGGCTACCGCGCTTCCACGGGGGCCGGCGGGGCCGAGACGGCCGGGCTGCTCGTCAGCGGCAGCGACGCCTACGTGCGCGAGATCGCGTCGCCGGACGTCGGCCAGAACCTCACCACGCTCGCGGCTGCTGAACGTCGGCGACGACGCCGGCGGCCCGGTCGCCACCAGCACGGTCGCCGGGTGGGGCGGCACGGTCTGCGCGTCGGCCGACGCGCTGTACCTCACGAGCGTGCAGTGGGGCGCGTCGGGCGAGACGACGAACGTGTTCAAGTTCGGCCTCGGCGCCGACGCCGTCCCGCTCGAGGCCACCGGCGGCGTCGCCGGCTCGGTCCTCAACCCGTTCTCGATGGACGAGGAGGCCGACACGTTCCGCATCGCCACCACCACCAACTTCGGCCCGGACAGCACGAACAACCTGTTCGTGCTCGAACAGGTCGGCGACGACCTCGAGACCGTCGGCAGCGTGACCGACCTGGCGCTGGGCGAGCGGCTGCGGTCGGCCCGCTTCGTCGGCGACCGCGCGCGTACCTCGTCACGTTCCTCCAGGTCGACCCGCTGTTCACCGTCGACCTCAGCGACGCCCGCAACCCGCGCGTCGCCGGCGAGCTGAAGATCCCCGGCTTCTCGTCCTACCTCCACCCGGTCGGCGACGACCTGCTGATCGGCCTCGGCCGCGACGTCGACCCCGACACGGGCGAGGACCGCGGGCTGCAAGCGTCGCTCTTCGACGTCTCCGGCGCCGGCGACGCGAGGCTCGTCGATACCTACAAGCTCTCCGACGACCGGTGGCAGGGGAGCGAGGCCGAGCACGACCACCACGCGTTCAGCTACTTCGCCGACGAGCGCATCCTCGCCGTCCCGGTGAACGTGTCCGACGTGGTCGACCCGGTCGGCGGGACGGCCGCCCAGAAGCTCGTCGTGCTGCGCGTCGACCCCTCGCGCGGGGAGGCCGCGTTCGAACTCCTCGGCGAGACCCAGCAGCCAGGCGGCGTCCGCCGGAGCCTGCGCATCGACGACGCGCTCTACGCCATCGGCCGCGGACGGATCCGCGCCGTGGAACTGGCGAACCCGCAGAACGTGCTGGGCGAGCTGGAGACGGGCAGGTGAGGCGGAGGGGTCAGGGGTGAAGACTCAAGGGTCAAGGGTCAAGGGTCAACAGCCGAGGTCCCACTACCTTCGCAACAGGCTGCGCGGATTGTGAATCTTGATCCTTGACCCTTGACGCTTCCCCCCCCCTACTTCCCTTCCCGGTAGATCGCGATCGGCGTCATCGACAGGGCGGGGAACGCCGGGGCGTTGGCGAGGCGGAACGCGTTGTTCATCAGCAGCGCGATCTGCTCGAATGCGTCCTCCATCTGGTTGCCGGTGGGGATCGGCTGGGCCGGGAGCGTGGGGTTGGGCACGTTGAGCTGCCCGAGCACCGTCCAGGCGGCGTCGATCTCCAGGCCGTACTTCTGGCTCAGGGCGGCCGGGCCGTCGTAGAAGTGGGCGCCGTGGGCCGAGCCGATGAGCGCGGCTTGCGGGTGCTCGGGGCTCGGGCGCAGCTTCACGCGCACGAGGTCCGTGTAGAGCCCCTGCACGACGTCCGACAGTTCGCCCGCCTTGAACTCCTCGACCCGCGAGATCGCCAGTTGGTTCTCCTGGCTGCGCTGCTGGAGCTGGCTCTTGCTCATCCGCCGGCCCTGTTCGCTGTTGCGCAGCGCCTCCATCTCCAGCTTGCTCATCTTGCGCAGCACCGCCGGCAGGCCGCTGAGGGCGGCGGAGAGCCAGTTGAAATCGATGATGCGGATCACGCCGGTTGCGCGCACGAACTGCCCGTCGGCGAACGTGTCGGGCGTCCATCGGGCGAAGTCGAACCCCGCGTCGACCTGCAACGCCCGCGGCCGGGCCAGCAGCGCCGGCTCGACCTCGGCCAGCAGGCGCTCGGCGGCGGTGCGGGGGTGGGGGCCGGCGGCGGCGTCGTCGCGCGCGGCGGGCGGCAGGTCGAGCTGGGCGGCGAGCGAGCGGGTGCGTTCGGCGTCGAGGTAGACGTAATCGCGGAGCGGGCGCATGGCGGCGAGCGTCGTCGCTCGGCCGCCGCGCGTCAACCCGCCCGGGCGGCGCGGGGACCGGTCGGCGGGAAACCGCAGGCCGTTCGCGCGCGGCTGGAACGCGCTTCGCGAGCGGGCCGTGCGTGACGGACCCCCTCGAACCCCGAACGCGCCTGCTCCTGGTGGAAGACGACGACTCGGCGCGCCACGCGATGATCATGCTCTTCGAGCACGCCGGGTTCGACGTGCGGGCCGCCACCGGCGTGCGCGAGGCGACGGACCTGCTGGCGGCGTGGCGGCCGCGGGCGGTGCTGCTCGACCTGATGCTGCCCGACGGCGAGGGCACCGACATCCTGCGGTTCATCCGCCGCCGCCGGATCGACGTCGACGTCATCGTCGCCACCGGCGCCGGCGACTACGACCTGCTCCGCCGCGCCCGGGCCCTGCACCCCGACCTGTTCCTGGTGAAACCCTTCGAGGTCCTGGACGTCCTGGCGTGGCTGCGGGGGCGGGCCGACACGCCCCGGGCCGGGGTGAGCCGGACGTGAGGGCTCGAATGCGTAGTACGTAGTGCGTAGTGCGTAAGAAGACGAGGACGGGGCCGTCTTCGCCACTTCTAACGCACGACGCACTGCGCGCCACCTCCGAAGCGAACGCCTCCGGGTTCACCCGTCGCGTCACACGCACTAAGAATTATCGGTTGTGCTCATCGCGGGATCATCTTCGGTCGTTATCATCCGCCCGGGCAAGCAAACCGATTGGGGGGGGAAGCGACGGGCGTCAACTCGTCCGGGAGTGGGCATGCGATTCGACTGCGACGGGAAGTCTTACGACACCTCCGACATGACGGCGTTCGAGACGCACCTCGCGCGCACGCCCTCGATCTACATCAGCGCGTGCGGCGGACAGGTCTTCGTCATGAACGTGGACTCGACGCGCGGCGTGATGTTCCACGAGGCGGGCGCATCCGAGATCCGCTTCCTCGCCGGCCAGTGCCACCTGCCCCAACTCCTGCACGCCCTCGGCGGCCCCTCGCGGCGACAGACGTCGCCGTCGCCGCATGGCGCGGGATGATCGGCTGCCTCGCGCGTCAGCGCACCGAACCTGCGGCCGTCGTCGTCCCGACCCCGGCGTAACACCTCTCAATTCTTGCCCGCTGAACTCTTGCCCGCTGAAACCGCGGGAGAGCCTTCGGGTTCCCGCGGGACGATGAGCCCGGGCATCGCTGCGCGACGCCCAGATGCGCTGCGAGTTCTCCCTACCCGCCCGTACCGCGTCATTCCGAACACGTGGGAAGGGCTCGGGTCAGGGGCTTCGCGCGGCGGCGATTCCTTCGCGCCGGCACGTCAAGTGCGCGATCCCCTCACCCCAGCCCTCTCCCCCCGGAGTACAGGGGAGAGGGGAAGGCGGTGCCCCGCGCTTCCGTGTTGACCCTCACCCTAAACCGCGTCGTACGACCACGGCTTACGCAACTCGCGGGCGACGTACCGGTTGGCCTCGTCGTCGCCGACGAACTGCTCCTGCTCCGGGTCCCACGCGAGCTTGCGGCCGAGGCGCGTCGCGATCACGCCGAGGTGGCAGACGCTCGCCGAGCGGTGGCCGATCTCCACGTCGGCGACCGGCGCGTTGCGCGTGCGGACGCAGTCGAAGAAGTTGCCCATGTGGTCGTTGCTGGCGTACAGGCGCTCGCCGTACGCGGCCAGCGGTTCCTTCAGCAGCGCCGGGTCGCTCGCCTCGACGTGCCCGCGGCGGACGTAGATCCAGCCGTCGGGGCCCTCGAAGACCACGCCGTTGCGCCGCTCGCCCGGCTTCGTCGGGCGCTGCTCGGCGCCGTAGATCGTGTCGGCGGTCGTCGTCCGGCAGGTATGGGAGACGCCGTTGGCGTACTCGTACTTCACCTCGTACTCGC
This sequence comes from Phycisphaerae bacterium, assembly GCA_030448225.1. Next base: position 20,276 of record JAUJNJ010000037.1, on the reverse strand, counting down.
TGGCGGCGGTGTAGCCGCCGGGGATCGGCTCGGCGAGGCGTCGCCCCTCGACGCTCGTCGGCCCGCCGCGGTCGAGGCCCATGCCCCACAGGGCGATGTCGTTGTGGTGCGCGCCCCAGTCGGTCATCGTGCCGCCGGAGTAGTCGTACCAGAAGCGGAACGTGGTGTGCGTCCGCTCCTTCACGTACGGCGCCTTGGGCGCCTGGCCGAGCCACAGGTCGTAGTCGAGCTTCTCGGGGACCGGCTGCTCGGGGAACGGGCCCTCGCGCCGGCCGGCGGGCAGGATCGTCGTCACGCGCTGGAGCTTGCCGAGCCGCCCGTTGCGCACGAGTTCGCACACGAGGCGGAACTGCGGGTCGCTCCGCTGCTGCGACCCGGTCTGCAACACGCGCTTCGTCTCGCGGACGGCGGCTACGAGGCGCTTGCCCTCGTCGATCGTGAGCGTCAGCGGCTTCTCGGAGTAGACGTCCTTGCCCGCGCGCATCGCCCGCAAATTGATCAGCGTGTGCCAGTGGTCCGGCGTGCCGTTGAGGACGACGCTGACGTCCTTCTCCTTGTCGATCAGCTCGCGGAAGTCAGAGTACTTACGGACGTCGTCGGCGCGGTCGCCGCCGAGCTCGATCGCCGCGCCGTCGCGCCGCTCGGCGTCGACGTCGCACACGGCCAGCAACTGCCCGAACGCCGCCGCCTCCTTCGCGATCACGCGCCCGCGCCCGCCGCACCCGATCAGCGCGTACCCCGGCCGATCGTTCGCGCTCCGCGGCTTGACCGGCGGGGCCTGCGCGAGGACCTCCGCCGCGAACCAGTGCGGCAACGCCGCGGCCGCGGCGATCGCGGCGGACGACTTCATCAAGCGGCGGCGGGAGACGGGCGCGGTCATGGGCATCGCCTTTCGGTTGGGGTGGACGCGGATGATACCGGGTCCCGTGCCGAACGGGAAAGAGGGGGCGCGGCTTCGGCCAAGGATTAAGCGTGTACCGCTCCTCCTTCACCCTTCGATGTGCCTCGTGTAGTTGCGACGCCTGCGTCGCGGTCGACGCGCAGCGGCGAGTCTTGCGACAAGACCTGTGGCTGCGCCACAACCGCAACGCAGGGGTCGCCACTACATGTCGGACGAAGCGTAGTCGACCGCTCGTGCATCATCCCCCTCTCCGCCGTGCTCCGGGGGGGAGGTCCCGCGTTGAAGCTCACTTTCGCCGCTTCCACGGCCCGCGCCAGTAGGCGGGGAGGTCTTCCTTCGTCTCCAACAGGATCTCGCGGATCGCGTCGCGGTCGTCGGTGGTGAGGTGGTCGAAGTCGCGGCCCTTCTCCTTCTCGTGCGAGATCGTCCAGAGCCGCTCGTAGAGGTAATCCTTCAGCTCGCGCGGCAGTGCTTCGAACTGTTCCGATTCGATGAGGTAACTGCACGGGTACTTGAACAGCCGCGTCTTCAGGTCGAGGTCGCGCAGCGAGCGGCCCCGGGAGTCGCGGCGGGCGCGGGCGGCGAAGTCGGCGGCGAAGGACGGGGAGCCTTCGACGGGGCCCGACAGCGGGGCCTCGTTGCAGAACAGCATGTACTTCAGCAGCGGCTCCGCGGCGGCACTCCGGATGCGGCTCCGCGTGCTCTCGGAGAGGCCGCCGTCGTCGTCGACGTTCGCACTGTCGACAGCGTCGTCGCCGCCGGCCCTGCCGCCGTCGGCGTTGCACGGCGGCCGTTCGCACGGTCGGCGCTCGCCCGTCGCCGTCACTGTCGCCACGGTCGGCGCGGCGGCGTGGCCGTCGCCACGGTCGGCGTTGACGCCATCGCCAGCATCGCCGCCGACGTCGGCGGGCGTGCGGCCGGAGACGCGGTCAATCACGGCCTCGTCGTGCAGGGCGCGGCGGGTCTGGTAGGCGGCGCGGGTCATCAGGTTGTGCATCTGCACCTGGTGGGCGAGGACCATCAGCCCCACGACGTCGCTCTCGCCGCCCGCCGGGTACGCCGTGGCGTCGAACGGGCCGGCAGGCGACGTCGTGACGCCGACGTCGGCCGCACGACCGGGCGTGGGCCGCGACTGCTCGGAGTCATCGTCATCCCGGGCGACGACGTTCCCGCGGTGGGGCGCGTCGCCGCCGTGGCGGCCGGTGACGTACCACCCGCCCCAGCGTTCGAACAGCGGCGTCTCCTGGTCGACGAACGTCGTCCCCGCAGTCAGGATCGGCTGGCCGTCGGCGTTGGGCGTGACGGACCGCAGCAGCAGGCCGGGCACGTCACGCGTCATCGACGAGCCGTGGCACGTGAGGCAACCGTCGGTCTGGCGGACGAAGCGCGGGCGGTCCTGTCGGCGCTGGTCGAGCGTGTAGAAGATCGTGCCGTTGACCGGGTCGGTCGACGCGACTTCCAGCACGTCCCCGCCGCGGACGTAGCCGAGGTAAGTGTCGTCGTCGAAGTAGAGCGCGCGCGGCCGGTCGGGGGAGATGAGGTCGCGCTGAAGGCTCGTCTTGGAGAACACCAGCGACTGCGACGACGCCGGCAACTTCAACGCCCGCAGCACCGCGTCGAGGTACCCCCGCCGGGGGTCGTAGTCGAGCGTGACCTCGCCGGCGTCCAGACGCCGCTGGAGGCGCGCCACCGGGTCATCGACCGGCGCGGTCGAGTACCGGATCGGCTCCTGCTCGTACACGGCGTCGGCCTTGGCGGACGACCCGCCGACGTACACGACAATCAGCAGCGTGACCACCGACGACGGCAGCAGGACGAGCCGGGAAAGATGCCATCGGGTGCCGTGCAACATGTCGAACAGTTAAAACGACGGGCGCCGGCAGCGGGTTCACCGCCGTCGAACGGTTGAGCTCGCTGAGATGCGTCGGTTCCCAGCTAGATGGCTGCGGGATACGGTACCCACATTGTCTGACGCGGCATTTGCGTCGTCCACACCACCAGGCGCAGCGGCCAGCCGAGCCCGCCCGCACCTATTTGTACAACTGAGACCCCCCGCCATTCGCCCTCTGACGCAATCTGTGGCCAATCTCACACAATTCGCACTTAATACCGGTAATCGGGGATCGCCCGGTCCGGCCTTTGCAAAACCCTTACCTTCGAAACCGGCGCGGCACGGCTGTCGCGCCTTCACCAGCGGAAAGGAGCGCACCATGCGTAAGCAGTACGGTTTGATCCTCGCGGCCGCCCTCGCGGCCGGCGGGTTCGGCTTCGACAACGTGTCACACGCGGCCGACGACGACGCCGAGGTCAAGGTGAAGGTCGACGCCGACTCCGACGTCGACGTCAAGGCCCGCGCCGACGTGAAGACCGACGGTGGCGAGAAGCTGTCGAAGGACGAGGCGAAGTTCGTCTTCCCCGCCGGCATCGAGGCCAAGGGCGCGATGGCGAAGAACGACGACATCCACTCGACGTTCCAGGAGATCACCGGCGCCGCCCTCACCAAGGGCGGGTTCGACGACGTCGTCGAGCGCCTCGTCGACCAGGACCGCAACCGCATCGGCGACCTCGACCGCGACCGCCTCGCCACGCTCGACGGGCGAATCGACCAGATCCGCACCGCGTGGAAGATGAAGTACGGCAACACGCCGGACGTGAAGGAGAACTCGTTCCACGGGCTGACGATCGCGCGCGGCGTGATCGACGACCCGAAGACGGTCGCCAGCAACTGGCCGATCGCCGCCGTCGCCCGTGACGCCGCAACCGCCGCCGGCACCGCCGACGAGGGCGACCGCGCCGTGACCGCCGCCGCCGCCGCGGCCGAGACCGCGGCGAGCGAGGCCAAGACGAGCAACGACGACGCGGACCTCGACTCGAACATCGAGAAGGGCAACGAGGTCGCCGTCGCCATGATCGCCGGCTCGCACGGCCTGCCGCCGGTGAACGTGTCGATGATCCGCGAGGCCAACGGCTACCGCGTCGACGCGCCCAACACGATCGGCGCCCAGCAGCTCCACGACAACCTGCTGAAGCACCTGACCCACGTCGGCGAGAGCGTCGAGCAGTGGCCGGCCGACGAGAAGGACGCCGCCGCCTACGTCGCCCACCACGTGATGATGGCCGTCACCGGCGTCGACGCCGCCCCCCACGCGGCCCACGACCACGACGCCGACCGCGCCCGCCCCGCGGACGCCGCGGACCGCGACGCGGACGTCAAGATCAAGGTCGACAACTGATCGGCGTGCGCGAACGTGCGTCGCGCCGGAGCAGAACGAGGGGAGGACGCGGGGACCACCCCGCGTCCTCCCCTCGTTTGCTTAGGATCGGTGGGAGAACCCGATGTCAACGCGCCGACGCGCTTGAGGCGCGAAGAGTTCCCTCGACCGCACGTGCAACGGCAAGCCTTGGACCACGCCGGCGCAGAACGCAGCGTCGCCCCGATCCGCAGCACTGCGGAGCAGCCACAGTGATCGAGCCACCTTGATGACAAAAGACCTGCCAGGGAGATCCCGCACCCTCGCAGGCGCCGTCACCACGCCACTCGTTATCACGCGACACCGTTTGAACGTCACCAGCCGAAGCGGCAGCGCCGTATGCTGCGGCACCGTGAGCCGCCTGCCGCCCATCGATTACGCGAACCCGCGCCGCCCGCCGCTCCGGGTGACGCCCGTCCCCGACCCCATCCCCGACCCCGCCGCCGTCGGCTGCGTCGGCCGCTCGATCTTCTGGCTGACCTGGCTGCTGCTGGTGGGCGGTGGGATCCTGTTCCTCCTCTACGGCGAGCGCCTGTTCTAGCCCCTTGGCCACGGGCCGCGGTTCTGGCACATTCGCCTTCATGAGCGACGGCACGATGAAACTCTGGCGGCGGTCGAGCGGGCCGGTGGTGATCGGGATGGTCCACCTGCTGCCGCTGCCCGGCTCGCCGCGCTACGGCGGCGACGCCAAGGCCGTCACCGACGCCGCCCTACGCGACGCCGCGGCGCTGGCCGAGGGGGGCGTGCAGGGGATCATGATCGAGAACTTCGGCGACGTCCCGTTCTACCCCGGCACGGTGCCGCCGGAGGTCGTCGCGCACATGAGCGTGACGGTCGCCCGGCTCCGCGAGACGGTCGGCGCGCAGATGCCGCTCGGCGTGAACGTGCTGCGCAACGACGGGTGCTCGGCGCTGGCCGTGGCGCAGGCGGCGGGGGCGTCGTTCGTCCGGGTCAACGTGCTCTGCGGCGCCCGCGTGGCCGACCAGGGTGTGATCCAGGGCATCGCCCACGAACTGCTCCGCAAGCGGGCGGCCCTCGGCGCCGGCGCGATCCGCGTCTTCGCCGACGTCGACGTGAAGCACTCGGCACCGCTGGCCGGCCGCGAGGCGGCGCTGGAGGACGAGGTGGCCGACACGCTGGGGCGCGGGCTGGCCGACGCGCTGATCGTCAGCGGCAGCGGCACCGGCCGCGACACCGACCCAGAGCACGTCCGCCGCGCCAAGGCCGCTGCCGGCGCCGCCGCGCCGGTCTTCGTCGGCAGCGGCGTCACGCTCGACACGATCGCCCGCTTCCTCCCCCACGCCGACGGCTTCATCGTCGGCACCTGGTTCAAGCGCGACGGGCGCATCGAGCACCCGGTGGAGGTAGGCCGCGTGCGCGAGCTGGTCACGCGGGTCGGATGAGGGGGCGAAAGTCCGCCCCGCGCGTTCTCGCGCGGAGCGCCGCAGGACGTCCGACTTTCAGCGACTCGCTCGGTCGGCTTCCCGCTTCCGCGCCATCATCCGACGTGCCGCCTCGTACGCGTGTTCGACCGCTGGGTAGTGGTCTGCGTTACTGGCCATGATCTCGTGGCGCTCGCCGTGCCGCGTGATGACCAGGACAGGCCAAGTGGAGGCGAGCGTCCGACGGCTTTTGGAGCGGCGCAGCAGTTGCACGTCCTCGATCGAACTGGCGGGGATCGTCTCGTCTCGCCACGGGAGCGCGTAGCGGAGCACGAGCGCGTCCGACTTCACGTCAACCCGCATCGGCCCTTCGTTCAAGACGACGCAGAAACCAAACACTGTTAACGCGATCAGCGCCGTAGCCGGGCCGAGATTGGCTTCTCGCGGGTTCGTTCGTTGAACTTGTGGCTCCCTCGCCCCCGCAGCCCGGGTCGCTGGCTGCGCGCTCATCTCGGACCGCGCCCAGCGGACCCATTGCACGACCGACCAGCGGAGGCCGAAGATCAGCAGGCCGAAGAAGATCGCCGCCGACCACCACGGGCCGGCGATGACGAAGGTCTCCGCCCCGCTAACCAGCATCCATTGCATGACCGAAGCATCATACGGATGAAAAGCAAGCTGCACTTGTCATCATGGATGCTCTGATGCGTCCTTCGTCAACTAACGACCACCCGTAGTGCGCGATTCAACCAATCTGATAGCCTTTCGCGCGGCCTGCTTCACGTCCGCCGACGGATCGTTCGTGGCGGTGCGGAGGGCGGGGAGGCTCCTGGCGGTGCCGATGTCGGCCAGGACGCCGACGGCGGCGGCGCGGACGAGGTCGTCGAGGTCGTTGAGCTTCGGGATCACCGCGTCCTCGGCGGCGGAGCCGATCGCGCGCAGGCAGCGCCGGCGGCGTCGGGGTCGGGTGGCGAGGGCGTCGGCGGCCTTCGGTGCGCCGCGCGGGTCGCGCAGCGCCCGCAGCGCGCGCAGCACGGACAGCCGGGTGACCTCGTCGGCGTCGTCGCTCAGCAGCGGGAGCAGGTGCGGCGTCGCCTCGCGGCCGGCCCAACCGGCGAGGGCGGCGATCGCCTCTTCGCGGCCGTCCAACTCTCCGGTATCGAGGTGCCCGCGCAGCCGCCACGACGGCGGCCGCGCCGCGTCGTCCGGGCGCGGCGGATTGCAGCCGCTGCAGGGCCGCCTGCGCCGCGGGAGGCTCCAGCCCGAAAGGTCTTCCACGTTCTGCGTGTAAAACGCGGGATGCCGCGGGTCGGCGATGACAGGGCCTCAGCGGCGCGGGCAGGCGGGCGGCGTCGGCGACGATCGTGATCACGCGCTGGTCGTGGTCGATCGCCGTCACGCGCCCGAAGTCGACGGCGTCGGAGAGGACGTTCAGGTTCGCCACCGGCGCGAGGTGAACGACGAGCGAACCGCCCGACCCGCTCGACGCCATCGCCGCCGCGCCGGTCATCGTCCTGAGCCGGTCCTGCACGTACGTGTCGAGGTCGCCGGGCATGCCGTCGATGAACACCTTCACGACGCGCGCTCGCGGCCGTAGCGCGAGGTCATCTCCGCGACCGGGTCGCGGGGCGGGCCGCCGAAGTAGGGGGGCGTCCGGCGAAACCGGTGCCCGGCGCGCCGCGACCATCGGCGGCGTGGCGTCGGCCGCGGCAGCGGCGTGACCGGCGTGGCCACGCCCATCGGCCCGGCGACGGGAGGGCGCGCCGGACGAGGCCGAACATCCCGACGAGCAGCACGCCCGCCGAAAGTGCGAACACCACCGCCAGGATCGCCACCCTCGACCCCGTCGCGCGGCGGGCGTCGCGTACCGCACGATCGGCGGCGGCGGCGGGGCGCCAGGCGTGGCGAACTGTTCCAACTGCCGCCGCAGGTCGGCCGCGCCTGCGGGGCGGTGCGCGGGGTCGGGCTCGAGGCAGCGGAAGATGACCGGGTCGAGCCGCGGGTCGGTGCCGGCCACGAGGGACGGCTCGGGGAAGCGGCCGAGCGGGAGCCCGCCGGTGATCATCTCGTAGAGCACGACGCCCAGGCCGTACAGGTCGGCCCGCGCGTCGACCTCGCGCGGCCGGTCGCGCTGCTCGGGGGCCATGTAGAACGGCGTGCCGAGCGCTGGTCGGGCGACGTGAGCGTGACGTCCAGCCGCCGAGCGGCCGACGAGCGCGAGAGGCCGAAGTCGGCGACGCGGACGCGGCCGCCCGTCTCGAAGAACGCGTGCAGGTCCGGCATCGCGCCGCCGCCGCCGGGGTGCAGCAGCACGTTCTCCGGCTTGATGTCGCGGTGCACGACGCCGGCCGCGTGGGCGTGGGCCAGCGTCGCACGCCTGGCGCCGCGATCCGCACGGCCACGCGCCCGGCAGCGGCCTCGCAGCGGAGGACGTCGCGCAGGCTCGGGCCGGGGACGTACTCCATCACGAGGTAGTAGAACCGCGGCGACTGGCCGAAGCCGTGGGCCGCGACGACGTTGGGGTGGTTGAGGCTCGCCAGCACGCGGGCCTCGTGGTGGAACCGCTGCTCGAAGCTCGGGTCGCGCGCCAGGTCGCGCGGGAAGAGCTTGACGGCCACGACGCGGTCGAGGCTCGTCTGCCGCGCCCTTGTACACGCGCCCATCCCGCCGCGGCCGAGCAGTTCCAGGACCTCCAGGTCCGCGAACTCGCCGACGAGGTCCGCCACGTCCGGCACCGAGGGGTCATACCCGGCGGGGCGGTCGTCGCCGCCGCCGGGGCCGGTGATCGCCTTCCCCATCAGGCACGGCGGGCAGAGCCTCGAGCGTCTCGGCGTCGGGCGGGACCGACTGGCCGCATTCGGAACATGAAGGGTGGTGTGCGTGCACGGGGGGGCGGATCGTCGGCGGACCGGAGCCGTGGATCATCGGATCGTCGGGTTAGCGGTCCGTTGATTTCGCCACCAAGATTTCGGATTTCGGATTTCGGATTTGGGATTTCGGATTTCGGATTTCGGATTTCGACCTCGATTTCATTCTGTGGTTTCGGCGAAAGTAGCGCGCTGCCCGATGTCGCTCCTCAAATTATTCAATCGTCCGATGATCGCCGGGGCTCACCCGCTCACCCGCTCACCCGATCTTCCAATGATTCGATTTGCCTCAATCTGCCGGCGAACAGGTCTCTCACTTCCTCGTCCACCTTCGCCGGGTCGTCGAGCGTGGCGGCGATCTCCTCGCGGAGGAGGTTGCGGTGTTGCCGCGCAGGCGGTGTACGGCCACCTTCACCGCGCCCTCGGTCATGCCCAGCTTCCGCGCGACCTCGGCGTGGGCGGGGCGCTGTGCTCGGCGACGAGGTACTGCTTCAGGGCGTCGAACGGCGCCGACTTCCCGCCTTGCGGGCGTCCGCTTCGAGCTTCGCCCGGCGCCTGCCGGAGCACCGTCGCGCCCCACCGCCGCTCGTAGAGGCTCGGCGGTCATCGCGCGCCGGCTCGAGCGAGCGCCCCTCGGCCGCCGCCGAAGTCGACGTCGATCGGCAGGTGCGTCTTGCCGCCGCCGCTTGAGCGCGGGTCTTGTCCCACTCGTTGGCGAGGAACCGCTTCAGGCAGACGAGCAGGAACGTGCGGAACTTGCCCTTCTCCGGTCCGACCGCGTCGAGGTACCCTTCTCCAGCACCCGCGCGAAGAACGCCTGCGTCAGGTCCTCGGCCCGGCGGCGTCGTGGCCCTGCCGGCGGACGAAGGCGTAGAGCGGGTACCAGTACGTCGCGCAGAGCGTCGACAGCGCCCCGGCCGACGCGGGCGACGTGGTCGACGGCGGCCAAGACCATGCTCCAGTGCGTCGTGGCGAACGTCTGCCGCCGGTGCTGCTGCCGCTGCTGTTCCTGCACGAGCCGCCGCCCTTCGGGAGCCGCGCGCGCGTGCGGCGCGGCGGCCCGCACCGGCGGGCCAGCCCGCGCCGCACGCGCGAGCCGCGGCGGCTGACGGCAACGTAGACCCGGCCCTGCCCGCCCGCAGCGCCCGGCGGCCCGAACGGGCCCGCCCCCGCGGGCCCGCCGGGCCGGGGCCGGCAGACGTTCGCATCGTCCCTTCAATACGAGACGCCGGCCGAAGGTTACGGCGGAAAAACTGAAGCTCGTCCGGGCCGCTACGACCGACCAAGGTGCAGGATGAACGCCAAGACGCCAAGACGCCAAGGTGGAAAGAGGAGGAGAAGACTTTGTCGCAGCCGCGAAAGCGACCAAGGCGGCCCGGTTTGACGGAGGTGGCCCGTTTTACCGACGTCGAATCGACCTCTTCTCTTCCTACCTTGGAGTCTTGGCGTCTTAGCGTTCATCCCTCCGGCGCGTTGGACAGCGAACGGAAGCGGGCCGAACGCATTCCGTCATTGATTCGGCGTGGCGAGCGACGCGCAGACGAGTTCCTTGTCGTTGCGCCAGTAGATGCTCCGGTTCGCGTACGCCGGGTGGCTCCACACACGACGGGCGCGGCGGGCGTCCTTGTTCGTCGGGTCGATCACGTGCGTGCGGCTGATCTGCTTGTATCCCTCGGGCCGCAGCGTGCAGAGGATCAGGTCGCCGTGGTCGTTGGCGACGAGGTAGCGGTCGCCGCCCTCGCCGAGCGGGGTGATGAAGCCGGTCGCCCAATGCACGGGCTCGTCCGAGTAGCTCGTGGCGTCGGTCGTCTCCCACAGCTTCTCGCCGGTGGCGACGTCCAGGCACATCGCCCCGTCGTAGTCGACGCCGTAGACGTGGCCGCCGCGGATCACCGGCGTCGGGATCACCGCCCGCAGCGTCTTCTTCCCCGTCTTGTGCCACAGGAGCGACGCGCGCGGGCTCGCCGGCGGCGATCTTCAGCATCATCGACCCCTCGTACTGCGCCGACACGAACAACAGGTCGCCGAGCTTCGGGTCGCGGTAGTGCTGCGGCGTGACGATGATCCCGCCGAACCGCGCCGGGCCGAACGGGTGCGTCCAGCGGACGGCGCCGGTCTGCGGGTCGAGGCCGTTGATGCTCTTCACGTTCCACAAAACGAGTTGCCGTTCGCCGGCGATCTCGTAGATCATCGGCGCGCGTAGCCGGGCTCCCGCGCGAGCGCCTTCCACACCACGTCGCCGTTGAGCTTGTCGAACGCCGTCACCGTCGCGTCGGCACCGGCGGCGGTGAGGCAGACGAGGCGGTCGCCGTCGACGAGCGGATGGCCGGCGAAGCCCAGGTGGGCGTCGGGGCGTTCTCGCCGGAGAGGCGCTTGCTCCACAGCACCTTCCCGTCCTTCGCGTCGAAGCAGAACAGGTGCCCTCCGCGCCGAGCGTGTAGACGCGGTCGCCGTCGATGGTCGGCGCGCGCGGGGGCCGGCGGCGTAGGAGACGGTGTAGGGGCAGTCGTACTCGTGCTTCCAGATCACGGCACCGCTCGCCTCGTCGAGGCAGAGGACGCGCTCGACGCCGGGACGCTTCGCGCGGTCGAACGGGTCCTTGGGCTTAAGCCGTCGGGCCTCACGATGCGATCGGTGACGTACACCCGACCGCCGGCCACGGCGGGGCCGGCGTAGCCGGGGCCGATCGGCGCTCGCCATCGCACCGCGAGGCCCTTCTCCGAAAACCGCTCAACCAGCCCGTTTTCCCGCAACACCCCATCCCGCCGCGGCCCCAGCCATTGGGGCCAGTCGTCCGCCCGCACGGTTGAGTGCGGCAGGATGAACATCGCCACTGTCAGAACGACCCGCTTCAGCGTTCTCCGCACGTTCATTCGTTTCTCCACTTTCACCGAGCCCGACCGTCCGCTGCGGCGGCTCAAACCTTCATTGTCAATAGATCACGGCCAACAAATATGTACGCGACGTATTACTCAACCCTCCGCCCAACGTGGCCGACGCGGGATTGTCTGTTGAACGTACTCGGCGTTCGAGCCGCGGTCGCCGCGCCCGCTGCGCGGCACGCCGCGTGCTCCATCTAACAAACGCGACCGCCGCACCGCGCCGCCCACCGCGCGGCGGCGGACACGCGCTTTTCGATGCCCGACTAATGCAAGGCATCGCCCCCAGGAGAGGAAGTGACCCCCGTGAAGCAACACCGAACGTCGAAGGCCCCTTCGTTCGCCGCCCCCGCCGTTCCCGCCGGGCGCCGTCACGGCGCGGCGCGTGATGCGGTCGCCGCCGCCGCGTCGGCGGGCGTGGTGGAGATGCTCGAGTCGCGCGTGCTGCTGTCGACGACGCTCGACGCGTCGGCCGACACGTTCGTGCGCAACAACGAGTTCCGCACGACCAACTACGGCGCGTCCCCGATCCTCGGCGTGAAGAGCGCCTCGAGCGGCGACGCGCGCACCGGGTTCCTGACGTTCGACGTCGGCGCGATCGGCGAGAACGTCACCGGCGCCACGCTCTACGTCACCGCCTCGCTCCAGAACCCGACCGGCGGGCCGAGCACGCTCGGCGTGTTCGGCGTCGAGGACACCGACTGGGTCGAGGGCAACGGCCAGTGGGCCTACCGCGACCGCTCCGACGCCCCGCTCGACACGAGCCGCCGCATCACCGGCCACGGCAACGGCTACGATCGCGACAACGCCCCGGACGACGAGATGACCTGGGCCAACCAGCCGGCGAGCGACAACGTCGCGATCGACACCGTCGCCGTCGACACCGACCTGATGCGGACCTACGCGCTGGACGTCACGAGCTACGTCGTCGCCGCCCGCGCCGCCGGCGAGGACCAGATCAGCCTCGCGCTGAAGAACCCCCAGCCAGGAGAGTTCTTCACCCGCGTGCTCTCGCGCGAGTTCCCCGGCGGCGGGCCGCAACTCGTCGTGACTGACGCCGGCAACCCCGCGCCCAGCGCCGCGATCGCCGCGCCGAACGTCACCAGCGCCGGCGGCGACGCCGCGCAGGTCACCGTCACCTACAGCGGCGACGGCGCCGCCGCCGTATCGGTCGGCGTCGACGACATCGTCGTGCTCGACCCCAACGGTGACCCCGTCCCGGTGACCGGCGCGACCGTCGCGCAGCAGGGCAACGCGATCACCGCCACCTACGACGTGGCCGCGCCCGGCGGCAGCTTCGATTCGGCCGACAACGGCGTCTACCGCGTGACCGTCGCCCGCGGCGCCGTCACCGGCACCGGCGGCGCGTCGGCCGGTGCGCTGTCGGAGTTCCGCGTGGCGATCGGCGACAACGCGCCGCCGTCGGTCATGATCGAGCCGGTCGCGCCGCGGGACGGGGAGACGACGTTCACGTTCACCGCGACCTACACCGACGACGTCGCCATCGACGTCGCGACGATCAACCTCAACAACTTCGAGATCAACAACCGCCTCGGCACCGGCCTCGGCTTCACGAGAGTCGCCGTCACGCCCGACGAGAACGCCCGCACGGTCGTCGCCACCTACACGACCGAGGCGCCGGGCGGCCCGGGCAACAGCGTGTGGCGGTCCGTCCACGACGGCGACTACACGATCACGCTCCGCGAGAACCAGGTGCGTGACACCGCCGGCAACGGCGCGCCGCGCACCGACCGCGCGTTCACCGTCGACCTCAGCCAGAGCGACACGGCCGGCCCCGCTGCCGACGTGACCGTCGCCGACGTGATGTCGCCGGGCGGCACCGTCCACACGGCCCGCGTCGACTACGCCGACGACGCCGGCATCGACCTCACCAGCCTCGGCGCCACCGACGTGCGCGTGAGCGGCCCCGGCGGGGCCGACCTGCCCGTGACCGGCTTCTCGCTCGCCAACGGCGCGACCGCGAGCACGCGCGGCGTGATCTACACCTTCGCCGCCCCCGGCGGCGCGTGGGACGCCGCCGACAATGGCCAGTACACCGTCTCGGTTCGCGAGGGCGAGGTGCTCGACGCCAACGGCAACGCCGCCGGCGCCGCCGAGGCGACGTTCACGGTCGACGCCGTCGGCCCCGACCGCTTCGGCCCGGGCGCGGTCATTACCGCCGAGGACGTGACCGAGGCCGGCACGGCCGCGCAGACGATCACCGTCACCTACGCCGACAACGTCGCGGTCGATCCCGCGTCGCTCGGCGAGGACGACATCACCGTCACCGGGCCGGCGGGCGAACTCGACGTTACCGACGCCGCCGTCACCGGCACCGGATCGACCGTGACCGTGGCGTACACGATCGCCGCCCCGCAGGCCGGCGGCTTCACCGGCGCCGACAACGGACAGTACGCCGTCGCGCTCGTGCCCGAGTCGGTCCGCGACACGAGCGGCAACGCGGCGACCGAGGCGTCGGCCACGTTCGCGGTGGACCTGCCCGCCGGCGACCCGCGCGACCCGACGTTCAGCAACGAGGCCGTGCGCTTCACCGCGCAGTCGGTCGCGACGCTGCCGGACGGCAAGATCCTCATCGCCGGCTACCTCGGCGACCCCGCCGCCGGCGACAGCCGCGCGGTGCTCGAGCGCCGCAACGCCGACGGCACGCTCGACGACACGTTCGGCCAGGACGGGCAGGTCGTCAGCCCGGCCGGCGCGGACGACGCGTTCTTCTCCGTCGTCGTGCAGGGCGCGAACCAGATCGTCGCCGCCGGCGTGCGCGCGGACAACTTCGTCCTGAGCCGCTTCGACGCCTCGGGCAACGCCGACGCCACGTTCGGCGCGGGCGGGGCGGCGCTGGCCGACTTCGGCGGGTACGACGCGGCGTACGGGCTGGCCGTCGCGCCGGACGGCGCGCTCGTCGCCGCCGGCGAGTCCGACGGCAACTTCGCCGTCGCCCGCTTCACCGGCGGCGGCGCGCCCGCCGCGTCGGTCGCGCCCGGCGGCAAGCAACTTTTCGGCGTCGACGCCGACAGCGACGGCCTCGGCGTCGCCGTGCAGGGCGACGGCAAGATCGTCGCCGTCGGCGCCCGCGGCTCGGCCGTGGCCGTCATCCGCCTCGACGCCAGCGGCGAGGCCGACCCGACGTTCTCCGGCGACGGCATCCTGCTCGTCGGCGGGCTCACCGCGTCGCGGCAGGACGAGGACACGCCCGACCACTCGCAGGCCGTCGCGATCCAGGGCGACGGGAAGATCGTCGTCTCCAACCGCACGCCGGACGGCGACTTCGGCCTCGCCCGCGTCAGCCCGACCGGCGACCTCGACTCCACGTTCGGCGACAACGGACTGGCCGTCGCCGGCTTCGAGGGCGAGGCCGACGTCGACGCGGCTTCGTGCTCCAGAGCACCGGCCAGATCCTGGCGATCGGCACCGTGCTCGCCGACGGCGGCCGCGCGCAGATCGGCACCGTCGCGTTCGACGCCAACGGGGACCTCATCGAGAGCTTCGGCGAGGGCGGCCGCATCACCGTCGACGTCGCCGCCACGCCGCTCGACCGCGAGCTGCACGTCGGCGACCTCGTGATCCGCCGCGTTCGGCACCCGCCAGGCCGACGGCCGACTCCTCGTCGGCCGGCAACCAGGCGCCGGCGGCGGCGACGACGTCGACGCTCAGCCGGCTGATCGTCCCCAGGTAGCCGCGGTCCGCAGCCGCAGGAGACGGAGCTCGGGCAGTTCGGCATCGTCAACGGCCGGCGGTCGAAGTTCACGCTCACCGACGCCGACGGCACGGTCGCGACGCTGATCCTTCGCCGGCGGCACCGGCGTCGCGTTCCAGGACGGCGAGGGCAACTTCCGCCTGGCGATCACCGACGCCGGCCCCGGCGGCGAAGCTGTCGATCAAGGCGACCGGCGGCTCCGACGGCCGCCTCACGCTCGGCAACGTCACCGTCGCCGGGTCGCTGAAGAACCTCAACGCCAGGACGACCGACCTCGCCGGCGCGGCTCTACGCCAGCGGCGTGATCGGCAGGGTGCTGATCGGCAACGTCTCGGGCACGATCGCGTCGGCGGGCGGTCGATCGGCAGCCTCGCGGCGGCAAGCCTGTCCGGGGCCCGCGTGCTGGAGCGGCGCCAACCTCGGCGCCGATAACGGCCTCGGCGGCGGCGACGACACGTTCGCCGGCGGCTCGATCGGGCGCGTGAAGGTGGCCGGCGATCACCGGATCGGTCGTCGCCGCCGGCCTGAACCCTACCGACGGCGACTACGCCGACGACGACGACAACACCGTCGCCCCCGGCAGCGTCATCCGATCGATCGTCGCCCGGGCGGGCGCCGACAACGCCTCCCGCTTCGCCGCCAGCACGTTCGGCAAGGTGCGGATCCCGGCCCGGTCGACCCCACCAGCGACCCCCGCTTCGACCGCGTGAGGCATCGCCCGCCCGCCCGCCCGGCCCCCCGGTCATACCGGAAGGAGCGGGGCGGCGACGGCCACCCATCACCACTACGCCCCCTCGCCATTGCCGGAACGTCATCCGCGGCCGGGCGTCTCCGGACTGCTTGCACCTGATCGCGCCGGCCTTGGCGTCGGATCCTTCGTCGTCCGAACGCGGTCCTTGCTCCCCGCCCTGAGCACCGGGCGGGCGGACGAGACGACGGCGGCATCGGGATGCTTCGTCGGACGTCTCGCATAGGTTTCGCCGGGGGTCGGACGAAATCAATGCCGGCCTCTCGCGAGTCACTTCGCTTCTCCAGTCTTCTTCAACATGGAGACGTGCGGCGCGCCGAAGCGGCGGGAGCCCGCCACGGCGATGCGCGCCTGATGACCGACTCGACTTGCGGCCCTTCCTGCCACGCCCGATAACCCGTCCGCGTCCGTGATCCCGACGAACGTTCTCGGACGTACCGCCTATTCCACCCTTTCCCACTCGCTGCGCTTCGTTCGCGGCTCTGGATCGTTGTCACCGCGCATCGCCTTCAGCACGCGCGCGGCTTCGGTCGATCCTGCTTCCGGACCGGCCGATCGGAACGCCGACGCCGGTCCGGGCGACGAAGCGACGCGCGCTTCGGCCGGGAACACGACGGCCGCCGGCGCCGAGCCGGGCGAGAGGGTTGTACATGGCGACGAGCGGGCAGGCGAAGACGGATCAGCACAGTGTGACGACGACGCACCGTGACGGCCGGGTGGCGGCGGCGGCCTTCGAGACGCTGGAGGGGCGGCGGCTGTTCTGCGGCGTGCACGGCGAGGAGTCGCCCGCGGCGGGGCCGGAGTTCGGCAACGCGCTGCTGCTCCGCCGCGCGGTCGCCGCGGTCGCCACCGTCGAGTCGGCGCAGGTGGCGGCGTCGATCCCGAAGTACCCGCTGTCCAGCCTCCCCGCGCTCAGCAGCCGGCCCGGGGCGCGGGCGACGCTCTACCTCGACTTCGACGGCGACACCACGCTCGACTGGGGCACCTACCGGCCCGGCGTCACGCCCGCCGTCGACAGCGACGCCGACCCGTCCACGTTTACCGACGACGAGCTGGCGACGATCCGCGCGGCGTGGGCCCGCGTGGCCGAGGACTTCGCGCCGTTCGACCTCAACGTCACGACCGTCGACCCGGGCCGTTACGACAACCGGTCCGCGTTCCGCGTCGTGGTCGGCGGCGACAGCGAGTGGTACGGCCCGCGCGTCTCGGGGCTCGGGTACGTCGGCGCGTTCGCCAACGCCCAGCCGAACACCGCGTTCGTGTTCGTCAACGTCAACGCGCCGTACATGGCCGACATCATCTCCCACGAGGCGGGCCACGGCTTCGGCCTCGGGCACCAGGAGACCTTCACCAGCGGCGGCGTGCTCCTCGACGCGTACGCCGACGGCGACGACCGCAGCAAGCCGATCATGGGCGGCGCGGGCGGGCGGGCCGTCTGGTGGAAGGGGGAGAGCGGCGCCGCCGGCGACGTGCAGGACGACGCGCAGGTCATCGCCGGGTTCGTCAACGGCTTCGGCTTCCGCGCCGACGACCACAGCGACTCGTACGCGGCCGCCTCGACGCTGACCGCCGCGCCCGACGGGTCGCTCGTGGGCGCCGGCGTGATCGCCACGCTCGCCGACGAGGACTTCTTCACGTTCGGCGCGGGCGGGGCGGTCGACGTCACGATCGAGCCCGCGGCGGCGGCGGGCGACCTCGACGAGCTGGCCGAGCTGCGCGACGCCGCCGGCGCGCTCGTGCAGGTCGTCGACACCGCCGCGCCGGTCGAGCGGTTCACGGCGTCGCTGACGGCCGGCTCGTACCGCCTGGGCGTGTCGAGCCACGGCCGCGCCGGGGACCTCGGTCAGTACACGGTGCGCGTGCAGCCTCGGACGCGGGCGCCGGTCGGCGCCACGCCGTTCCTCGTCCGGCCGCTCGGCACCACGACGATCCAGGCCGAGGCGTTCGACCTCGGCGGCGAGGGCGTCGCCTACCACGACACCGGCGCGGCCAACACCGGCGGCGTCTACCGCGTCGGCGAGGGCGTCGACCTCAAGACCACGACCGACGGCGGCGCGGGCGGCTACCGGCTCAGCGACACCCGCGCCGGCGAGTGGGTCGAGTACACGATCGACGTCGCGGCGGCGGGGCAGTACCTGATGGAGTTCCGCGTCTCCAACTCCGCGCCCGGCGGCCGCTTCCACGCCGAGGTCGGCGGCGCGAACGTCACCGGCACGATGAGCGTGCCCGACACCGACAGCTTCAACCCGCTGCGGACCGTCGCCAAGACCGTCACGCTGCCGGCGGGCCGGCACGTGCTGCGGCTGGCGTTCGACGCCGTCGCGACCGGCGGCGCGACGGCGGGCGTCAACTGGCTGCGGATCTCGAAGCCTGCCGCCGCGCCGCTGCCGCCGACCGTCCCGACGACGACGGAGATCCGCCTGACGACGCCGACCGCCGCCTACGTCCGCGCCGGCACCACCGCGAACGTCAACTACGGCTCCGACGCCCGCCTCGGCGTGAAGGGATCGGGCGCCGACAGCGCCCGTGAAACGTACCTGAAGTTCGACCTGTCGTCGGTGCCGACGATCGGCTCGGCGAAGCTGCGCCTCAACGGCCGGCTCTCGGCGACGCTCGCCGGCGGCGTGCCCGTCGGCGTCCACGCGGCCGAGAGCTCGTCGTGGAGCGAGGGGTCGCTCACGTGGAACAACCGGCCGGCCTCGTCGGTCAACCGCCTCGCGACCGCCAGCGTCACCGGCACGTCCAACACGTGGTACGAGTGGGACCTCAGCGCGTTCCTGCGCGCCGAGAAGGCCGCCGGGAAGCGGACGGTCACGCTCGTGCTGAAAGGTGGCGTCCCGACCAGCCCCTACGCCTACTTCAACTCCGACGAGGCGAGCGGCGGTCGCCCGGAGCTGCGGATCACGACGTGATTCGGCGGCGGGGGGGCGGGCATCAGGCGCCTGCTCTAGCCACGTTCGGTAAGACGTGAGAATCCGACGACGGCGACCGAAGCCGCAGAAGTGACTCGAGCGTTGAGATGCACTAACTCGCTGCGCTCAGGATGACGCTTAATAACGGCGGTGCATCCCGGACGCTCTTCGCCTCGGACGTCTTAGTCCCTATCGCTTCGGCGCCGCGCCGTCGATGAACTTGGCGACGTCCTCGTCGAGCTTCTGAAGTGCCGGGCGATAGTGGTACATCATGTGCCCGCCCTCGTAGTAGGTCAGCGCGATGTTCTTCCGCAGTTCGTCGCCAACGCCCAGGTGGTCAACCGTGTAGACCGCGCCGAGGTACGGCGTGGCCAGGTCGTAGTAGCCGTTGGCGAACAGCACCTTGAGGTGCGGGTTCTTGATCATGGCGGATCGGAGGTTGCCGGCGACGGTCGTGTACCCGCCGAACCCGCCGCCGGCGCCGAAGTTCCACGGTTGCACGCGGCCGGAGAGCACCTCGTAGTCGAGGTCGGATTCGAATTTCAGCCCGCGGCGGACGTAGTCGTTGAACGCGGCGCTGTAGGCGGCGAGGTACTGCGAGAGGCTCGGGTCGAACTGCGGGTCGCGGTCGAGCGGGTCGGCGTCGTGGCCGGTGATGCGCGCGTCGAACCGGCCGACGATCTGCCGCTTGTCGTCGAGGATCATCTTTCGGAACAGGCCAGGATCGATCCGCAGGTCCGCCTTCTCGATGGTCTCGGCCGGGAGCGACGTGAGTCGGGCGAGTTGCTTCACCGCCGCGGCCCGGCGCTCGGCGCCCAGCGCCTCGCCGTTGGCGAGGGCGGCCGCGTAGTCGCCGAGCGCGAACGCCTCGGCCTCCTTCAGCGCCTTGGGCAGGTCGGCCTGCAGGTCGGGCGCCAGCTTCTTGTGGTACCACGCGCTGGCGGTGTAGGTCGGGAGGTAGATGACGAACGGCAGGTCGTTGCCGTTGCCGAACGCGATTGTCTGGAAGTTCAACACGGTCGAGATGAAGACGATGCCGTTGAGCGCGATGCCGTGCCCCTCGAGCAGCACCTCGCTCAGCCGCGCCGCCCGCGTCGTGCCGTAGCTCTCGCCGGCGAGGAACTTCGGGCTCGCCCAGCGCTCGTAGCGCGTCGTGTAGAGGCGGATGAACTCCGCGACCCACCGCGCGTCCTCGTCGAGGCCGAAGAACTGCTTCGGGTCCTCGCCCTGCGCCGCGCGACTGAAGCCGGTGTTGACCGGGTCGATGAAGACGAGGTCCGTGCTGTCGAGCCACGTGAACTCGTTGTCGACGGCCTCGTACGGCGGCGGCGGGGCGTCGCCGACCTCGGTCAGGTTCACGCGCTTCGGCCCGGCCGTCCCCAGGTGTAGCCACACGGCCGCGGCGCCGGGGCCGCCGTTGAAGACGAACGTGACCGGCCGCGTCGCCGGGTTCTCTGCCTTGGGGTCTCGCTCGTATGCGACGAAGAACAGGTCCGCCTTGAGCTTCCCCGCCTCGTCCTTCATCGCCATCGTGCCGGCGGTCGCCTTGTACTTCAACGACTGCCCACCGGCGAGCTTCACCTCGTGCTCGGTGACGGAAAGCCGGTCGCCCGGCTGGCCC
>JAUJNJ010000205.1 GCA_030448225.1 Phycisphaerae bacterium | reverse complement strand
CGCGCAGGCGGTCCGGGTTGTACAGCCCCTGGAGCGACGACTGCCCGCGGGCGCCGCAGCGAGCGCAGTGACCGCGCCGGCGCCAGCCAGTGCCGCGGCCGCGGCGGCCGGGGGGGCCGCCGCGGGCCGTGGGGCGACGCGTGGTTTGACCGCCGGGCGCGGCGTGACCGTGGCCGATGACACCGTGCGGCGACGTCCTGCCGCTGCTACCGCTGGCAATGCGCTCGTCGATGTCGCCGCTGCCGCAGGGGCGACCGCGACGGGAGCGGCGTCGCGGCGCCAGAGGTACCACGTCGCGATCGACCGCCACGGCCGCCAGATCTCGCCGTGCTCGTGCAGGTCGCGCACGCTCGGGCGCTCCGGGAGGCCGCGGACGGCGCGCACGCCGTCGCGCAGGCCGAGGTCGTCGACCGGGAAGACGTCGGGGCGGTTGAGCACGAAGATCAGGAACATTTCGGCCGTCCAGCGCCCGATGCCCTTCACGCGCACGAGCGCGTCGATCACCGCCTCGTCGCCCATCCGCGCGAGCCGTCGGGTGGGGATCTGCCCGGAGACGAAGTGCTCGGCGAGGTCGCTCAGGTACGCCGCCTTCTGCCGCGACAGGCCGCAGTGGCGCAGCACCTCGGTCTCGCGCGTGGCGATCACGTGCAGCACGAGCGAGGGCGTCGGGCGGCGGCGCGGGAACAGGTCGCGGAAGCGGCCGAAGAGCGTCGTCGCGACCGCGGTGGAAATCTGCTGCGTGAAGATCGCCTGGCACAGCACGACAAAATAATCCCGCCGCGGCGCGAGCGTGCACGGCCCGACGCGGTCGATGATCGCGCCGATCCGCGGGTCGACCCGCCGGAGGTGCTGCTCGGCGGCGGCCCAATCGGGACGAGTTGGCGGCGTCTGGAACCACATCGTGGTCGATCTTTCGTCGGCGTTGCGGGCGGGTCAAAGCACGCGCGCAGGCGGGCGGCGGCGTCACCGCAGCCGGTTTCGCGCCACGGCGGCGGGCCGGGACGGCGTGGCCTCGCTGAACTCGTCGCACGCCGAGAAGACGCGTCCTTTCGGCCGTTCGCGCCGACTGGTGTGTCTGTTCCGGCGCTGCGCGAGGGCCGCATGATTTCGTCGTCGGGCGGCGGACGCATTTGGCGCGGACGGGCTCCTGCCTCTACAATGGCTTGTTACCCGATTGGGAGGCGACCCGTATGAAGCCCGTAATGAAGCTGAGTTCGATCAACCAGGAGCACCTCCAGGAGCTCTACGACGCCGCCGGCGTCGCCCGCGACGAGTTGCCTTACACGCCGGCGTACGACGCGCTCGTGCAGGGGTTCCAGGACCGCACGTTCATGAACGCCGACCCGGAGCAGGTGTTCTCCGCGATCCTGAAGTACGTCCGCACGAGCAGCAACGCCGCCACCGAGCAGTTGCCCGGCTCGCTGACCGAGGACCAGCTCAAGCAGTTGAAGATCATCGTCGCGCGCAACGCGATCGGCGGGAAGGTGCTGCCGTACAGCGACGAGTTCAACACCGCCCGCGCCGAGTTCACCCGCCTGTCGGGCGTGGAGATTCCCGAGCACGACTTCTGGCGGGCGATGATGAAGTCGCAGGGCAGCAAGCGCAAGCCCCCGGCCCGCAAGAAGCCCGTCGCCGCCGCGGCCGCCGAGTCTGAGGACGACGACGAGTAGGCTGCGCGGCGTCACAAACTGCCGGGCCCGCCACCGCTTCCCGCTTTAGGCCGGAAACGTCGCCCGGCCGGCCTCCACCCTCTTGCCATACAACCGCAGCCGCCCCGGAACTCCGGGGCGGCTTCTTTTTAAGTGCGGTCCACCCGCCGGGTTACATGCAGCCGAACCATGTCCCATAACCGTTCTGTTCGCTGCGAAGTTCTCTCTCGACACTTTCCGCCAAAGCTGCGACAATTTCCATGAGTTGAAGCCGGCTCGATGGATCTCGCAGGCGGGCCCGCCGTATTGTTGATGGACGGGGCCGGGCACTCGACGCAAACGAATAATCCCCCAACGTAAGGCCGTCGCCCCGCCGGATCGGCGACGACTTCCACTCGCTGTGAACCTGAACATCACCCTCGAACAACCGGATAAGAAGCTCGCCCTCTTCGGGTCGGCCGACCGCTACCTGCGGATGGTGCGCGACACGTTCGGCGTCACGGTCACGAGCCGGGACGACGAGGTGCGACTGTCGGGCGACAAGGAGCAGGTCGCCAAGGCCGCCGCCGTGCTCGAGCAGATGCAGAAGAAGCTGCGGCGGCAGGACTGGCTCAGCACCGACGACGTCAGCCAGGCGATCGGCGAGGCGATGGAGAAGACGCGCGAGCGCGCCGAGGGGGAGATCGACGTCTACACGCGCGGCCACGCGGTCAAGGCCAAGACCGAGGGCCAGCAGCGGTACATCGACACGATGTTCGCCAACGACCTGACGTTCTGCATCGGCCCGGCCGGCACCGGCAAGACCTACCTCGCCGTCGCCGCCGCCGCCAGCCTGCTGAAGAAGGGCCAGGCCCGGCGGATCGTGCTGGCCCGCCCGGCCGTCGAGGCGGGCGAGCGGCTCGGGTTCCTGCCCGGCGATTTGCAGGCGAAGGTCAACCCGTACCTCCGCCCGCTGTTCGACGCGCTGCACGACATGATGGACTTCGAGCAGGTCAAGCGGTTCATGGTCAACGACGTGATCGAGGTGATCCCCCTCGCGTTCATGCGGGGCCGCACGCTCAACGACAGCGTGATCATCCTCGACGAGGCGCAGAACACCACCGCGTCGCAGATGCTCATGTTCCTCACCCGCCTCGGGCACGACTCGAAGATGATCGTGACCGGCGACACCAGCCAGGTCGACTTGCCCGACGGCACCCGCAGCGGCCTGGTGGACGCGGCCGAGAAGCTGCGCGGGATCAAGGGCATCGGCATGGTGACGCTCGAGCGGGAGGACATCGTCCGGCACCGCCTGGTGCAGAACATCGTGGACGCCTACGAGCGGGACAAAGCCTAAAGGAGATCTCGGATGTCTGATTTGTGATTTTGGATCGGAAGGCGGCGCAAGCAACGGGCCCCTTCGGACCTAAAATCCACAATCCGCAATCCAAGATCCAAAACTAATATGACCGGCTCACCCAAGAGTCGTTCGAGGCGGACCGAGATTCGCAAGAACCGGCCCGACGTCCCTCGGCTCGATTGGCAGGAACTGAGGAGCAACGCATGCAAGGCACCAGCTCGAAAGCCGCGCTTGA
>JAUJNJ010000204.1 GCA_030448225.1 Phycisphaerae bacterium | reverse complement strand
AAGGCCGGCCGCTCGGCCTCGCCGTCGGAGTTCGGCGGGCAGGTGGACCTCGTCGGTCCGGGCGTGAACGTCTACTCGAGCGTGCCGCTGCCGGCACGGTACGGCCCGCTCTCCGGCACGAGCATGGCCACGCCGCACGTCGCGGGGATCGCCGCGCTCTACGCCGAGAAGTTCCCGACGTACACCGCGCGGGAGTTGCGGGCGGTGCTCGCGCAGCAGGCGCTGCGGATGGCGCACCCGTCGATCGACGTCGGCGCCGGGCTCGTTCAGGCGCCGTAGCGCGATCGCCCACGGGGGGGCCGACCGGCGAGTTTCGAGTTGTCGCCGGTCGCGTCCGTGTCGTAAGATAGGGTGGAGAGGTGAGCATGGACCGTGTACTGCTGTCCGTTATCGTTTCCGACGCCTTCCGATCCCGGCTCCCCGAGGTCGCCGACCGCGTCCAGGCCGCCGGCATGGCGCTCGACAGCCGCGAGGCGCCGCTCGGCGTTTTCACCGGCTCCGTCGACGCCTCGAAGCTGCCGGAACTGGAGCGCGTCGAAGGCGTGCAGCGCGTGAAGCCCGCGCGCCGCGTCTCGATCGGTGGGTAGGTCCGCCGCGCACCGCTGCCGCCGGGCGGACCCGCCCGGCGGGGGGATTCGTCGGCCGTCCGATGACTGATGATCGGCCGTGAACTTCGCCCCTGTTGCGTTGCTCGCGTGGTGCCTCCGACGGGCGTAATCGAGCGCCCCGCTCTGGACGCGATCGGCCGAGCTTATGGCGGCATCGGCTCGTGGTCGGAGGCCGAGGCCCGACGACGATCTAACGCTCCTGCGGCCCCGCGCGGGTCGCACTCCGTCCCGCCTTGTTCCTCGGGCCTCCGTTACGCGCTCCACATCGCACCATGGCCCGAGTCTTTCTCGAGAACATTTCCAAGGTCTACCCCGGCGGCGTTCGTGCCGTCGACGGCGTGAGCATCGACGTCGCCGACGAGGAGTTCGTCGTGCTCGTCGGGCCGTCGGGGTGCGGGAAGAGCACGACGCTGCGGATGATCGCCGGGCTGGAGGACATGACGTCCGGCACCATCCGCATCGGCGACCGCGTCGTCAACGACGTGCCGCCGAAGGACCGGGACGTGGCGATGGTGTTTCAGAATTACGCGCTGTACCCGCACATGACGGTGTACAAGAACATGGCGTTCGCCCTGAAGCTGCGCGGCGTACCCAAGGCGGTTATCCACGAGCGCGTGCTGCGGGCGGCCCGCACGCTCGAGATCGAACCGCTCCTCGAGCGTAAGCCTAGGGCGCTGTCCGGCGGGCAGCGGCAGCGGGTGGCGGTGGGGCGGGCGATCGTGCGCGAGCCGGCCGCGTTCCTGTTCGACGAGCCGCTGTCGAACCTCGACGCGAAGCTGCGCGTCACGACGCGCGCCGAGCTGAAGCGCCTTCACCAGCGCCTCCGCACCACGACCGTTTATGTCACGCACGACCAGGAAGAGGCGATGACCCTCGGCGACCGGATCGTCGTGATGCGCGACGGCGTCGTCCAGCAGGCCGACCCGCCGCTGGTGACCTACAATCGGCCGACCAACCGCTTCGTGGCCGGGTTCATCGGGATGCCGCCGATGAACTTCTTCGACGGCGTGATCCGACACACAAACGGGAAGCTGGTGTTCCACGAGGGGCGGCCGACTTCGCGACCCCCGCCGGAGCCGTCACTGATCGAAGCGAGCCCAGCCGCTACGGCGGCCGTGGCGGCCTCGGCTGCGGGCGCGAAAACCGGTGCTTTATCGGCTTCTCATTTGACGTCCGGGGGCCCGCCCTTTACGATTTCCGTTCCGCCGCACCTCTCGGAGGTGCTGGGTGGCTACGTTGACCGGCCCGTCGTGCTGGGGATTCGTCCCGAGCACCTCAGTCTCCGGCCCGTCGGCCCGCCCGGCGATCACGAGGGGGCCGGTGCCGTCTTGGAGGCGCGCGTGAACGTCGTCGAACCGCTGGGAAACGACATGGACGTGTACACGAGTACCCACCTGCACGACCACGTGGTCGCGCGGGTGGACGCCGAGGACGGCCCGCGGGCGGGCGCGCCGGTGCGGCTGTACGCCGACCTGCGCCGGGTCCACTTTTTCGAGCCCGGAGACGCCGGGATGAACCTGAGCCTCAAGGGCGGCCTCGCCGCCCGATCAAACGAGCTCCCCCATGCGATTGCATAGTTGCAACAGCATGGCCGAGCGACAGGGGCTACGGGCCGCGCCCGTCCGGAGGTATTTCGGATGAGGGCGTGAGCTCTCCAGCAGGTTCGTTTTTGCTCGAAAGCGTGGGCCGCCGAAATGGTGGCCTTTTTGTTTAGGGTCGCTTTTCGCCGAGGTTCGCCCGCCACCGCACGCCGGTCGCGGGGCCGCCGCCGCGGGACAGACGGACGTCCCGCCCCGGGGCGCGCGGACAACTGAATAGGCTGCACAAGTAAATAGAGAGGCTTCGCGAACATGAATCAGGAACTGATCCGCATCGTCGACGGCATCGCGCGTGACAAGAACATCGAACGTGAGGCGATCTACACCGACATCGAGCAGGCGATCGCGTCCGGGCTCCGCAAGCAGTTCAACACCGAGGACACCAGCGAGTTCCAGGTCACGCTCGACCGCACGACCGGCGTGATCCGCGCGTTCCGCCAGGTCCCGGTCGCCGAGGGCGAGGCGCCAAACGAGCGGACGGAGATCCCGCTGTCGGTCGTCGGCCGCATCGGCGCGCAGACCGTGAAGCAGGTGATGATCCAGCTGATCCGGGCCGACGAGCGCGGCAGCATCTACGAGGAGTACAAGGACCGCGTCGGCACGATCATCACCGGCACGATCGCCCGCTTCGAGGGCAGCACGATGATCGTGAACCTCGGCCGCGTCGAGGGGATCATGCCGCGCAGCGAGCAGATCCCCGGCGAGAACCACGAGCCGGGCGAGCGCCTCCAGGCGCTGGTCATGGAGGTGCGCGACACGCCCAGCGCCGTGAAGATCATCCTCAGCCGCAGCCACCCGGAGATGATCCGCCGGCTGTTCGAGCGCGAGGTGCCGGAGGTCGGCGAGCGGACGATCGAGATCAAGGCGCTGGCCCGCGAGCCCGGGCACCGCACGAAGATCGCCGTCAGCTCGATCGACAGCAAGGTCGACGCGGTCGGCGCGTGCGTCGGCGTCCGCGGCAGCCGGATCAAGAACATCGTCGAGGAGCTCGGCGGCGAGAAGATCGACATCGTCCGCTGGAACGAG
>JAUJNJ010000036.1 GCA_030448225.1 Phycisphaerae bacterium | reverse complement strand
CGCCTCGCGGCGCAGCTGCGCCGCCTTGGAAACCACCAGGCGGCGTCCGAGTTCTTCACCCGCCGCCGACTCGTAGCCG
Organism: Phycisphaerae bacterium; assembly: GCA_030448225.1. The sequence goes on along the minus strand of JAUJNJ010000036.1, from coordinate 49,778 downwards.
GCTACCAAGGTCTCGACAGCAGGGTCGACACGGGGCGGGCTGAGATGCCCCGACGCCGCGTTACGCTCCAGGTGAGCCGCGAAGTTCGCGAGGTCGGCGGCGGGGTCGCCTAGGACCGCGCCGTCGACGTCGATCAGAGCCACGCGACCGTCGTGGACGATCACCTGTTTCGCGTAGAGGTCGCCGTGAATCGGCCGCCGGATGACGGGCAATCCGGCGAGCGCCGCGGCTATGAGCCGTGCCAGATCGTGTACGCGCGCGGCGAGTGGCGGCCACAGTGCCGCCAGCCCCGCGGCGGTCTCCGACACCGCGGCGATCTCCGCCTCCCGCGTGCGGGTCGCGAGCCTGTGCGAACCCGTTGCCGCGATCAAGGCCACCGCTTCGCCGAGCGCCGACATGACCGCGGGGGGAGCCGCGTCCGCGGATTGATCCGTCAGATGGTCGTGAAGCGAACGCCCGGGGAGCCACTCCAGGGCGACGACGTTCCACCGGGCGGACCGCCCGAGGCGCGCCGGCACGCGGACCGCCTTCGTCATGGCGAACAGCTTCGCGTTGCGCGTCGCGACCGCGAATCCGGCCGGCGTGTAGAACCGCACGACGCCCTTGGGTACGCCCGCGGTCACGACCTGCCCGACGAACCGCCGTTCCGGCTTGTACGCCAGCGTGCGGACCTCGCTCGTCTCACTGGCGAGTTCGCCGAGCATCTTGCGGAACAGCGCGTCCCTTTGTTGCCGGTCGTCCAGGACGCGAAGGTTCGCCAGCCTGTCGTCGTTCGGAAAGACGTAGGCCAGGACACCACAACCGGGCAGCAGGACGCGTCCGGGGCCCAGCGGGCCGGGCAACTCACGCGCGCCCGCCGACTTGATTAGCTTCGCCTCGTCGCCGACGCGTAACACCCGCGCGTAGACGTTGACGCCGCCGCCCGCGACGTCGACCCGGAACCCGGCCATACAGCTCGTGCCCGGCTTGTACCGCAGGTAGGTCGGGCACGCGGAGCGCAGGTCGAGCTCCGGCCGTGCGGCGCGCAGGCGATCGAGGAACGCGTCGCGATCCAGGAGCACCGCCAGCCCGGGCAAGGCGGGGTCCTGTGAGACGACGCGGCTGTCGGCTGGGGAAAGCATTTCGTCCGGAACCGTAGAGGGCTCGTGGCGCGGCCGGGCGCACGGTTAGTCGGCGATCGTACTAGGTCGGTCGCCTGCGGAGCCAGACGTCGATCCGCCCGCACGCGAGGTCCGACGGCGTGACATTGGGCAACAGCGTCTCGGCGACGTCGGGGTGCTCGGCCAGGACCGCCCGCGCGTGCTCCGATGGCTCCTCGTCCCACTGCAGGACCTCGAACGGCCCGGACTGGATGATCAGCCGCCATTCCCGCGCCGTCAGGCGGTTCAGCGTCTCGATCCGCGCAAGCCGTTTGTCCGCCTTCGCGGGCGATTCGTGCTCCGCCACGAACCGGTGGAAGTCGTCGAGCGATAGGCGGGCGTGCGCCCAAGGGATGTCGGTCAGGCCGCGCTTGTGGCAGCCGCGCAGCCAGTAAAACGGGTCGATGCTGTGGTGGACCAGCCCGCCCGGCCGCACGACGCGGGCCATCTCCGCCAGCGCGGCTTCGATCGGCATCAGGTGCTCCATCGCGGACCGCGAGATGAGCACGTCGAACGCCCCGGCCGGGAACGAGGTGGCGCGGGCGTCCGCCGCCTCGAACCGTAGCGGCCGTTCGGCCATCGCGGCGTCGACGCCGCGGGCGTACCCCGCTTGGCGGAGGACCGTCTCCGCCAGCCGCCGCACGCCCGTGGCGCCCGGGTCGAGCAGCCGGAGGTTCAGGTCGATGCCGACGACCCGCCGCACCGGTCCGAGGGCGGCCAGCAGGCAGTTGGTGCCGTCGCCGCAGCCGACGTCGAGCACCTCCGCGTCGTCGATCGTGCCGCGCCACCGGCGGACGTCCGCCCACATCCGCGCGAACCGCCGCCGCTTGGTTTCCGCGGCGGCGGCGAAGTCCGCATCGGCCCACGCGTCGACGGGCGTGACCGCGGGCCGGTAGCCGCGCGCCGCCTTCCGGAAGCCGGCGACGACCCGCAGCGCCCGCCCGTCCTGTCGGATGAACTCTTTCATCGTCGTTCGCTTCCTGCTTCCGATTCCCACGCCTTCACCACGGGTCGCGACCTGTCCCGGCAACGGCGGCGGCGGCGTCCGCGGCGGGACGGGCCGGGCCTTCGCGGTCGGCCGAGCCGAGGCGCCAGAGTTGGGTGTAACGCCCGCCGGCGGCAATCAGTTCCTCGTGCGTGCCGGCCTCGGCGACGCGGCCGTCGTCGACGTAGAGGATCAGGTCGGACCGGCTGACGAGCCGGAGGTCGTGGCTGACCAGCAGCGTCGTGCGGCCCGCCGCCAGTCGTTCCAGCGCCGCGACGACCTCGCGCTCGTTCTCCTCGTCGAGGCCCGTCGTGGGCTCGTCGTACAGCACGAGCGGCGCCCGCCGCACCGCCGCCCGCGCGATCGCGATGCGCTGCCGCTGCCCGCCGGACAGCGTGACGCCGCGCTCGCCCAGGACCGTGTCGTACCCCTGCGGCATCGCGAGGATGAACTCGTGCGCGTTGGCCACGCGGGCGGCGGCCTCGACGTCTTCGGCGGTCGCGCCCGGCGCGCCGTAGGCGATGTTCTCGCGGACCGTGCGGGCGAACAGCACGCTCTCCTGCAGCACGACGCTCACCTGCCGCCGCAACGACTCCAGCGTGTAATCCCGCACGTCGCGGCCGTCGATCGTCACGCGGCCGGCCTGCGGGTCGTAGAGGCGCAGGAGCAGGCTGACGACCGTCGACTTGCCCGCCCCCGACGGACCGACGAGCGCGACGCGCTGCCCGGGCCGGGCCTCGAACGCCAGGCCGCGCAGCGCCGCCGGCGCGCCCGGGACGTAGCCGAAAGTGACGCCCTCGAACCGCACGTGCCCGCGGAGCGGCGGGGCGGGCGCGGCGCCGGGCAGGTCGCACACCTCGGGCGTGCGGTCGAGCAGGTCGAGCACGCGGTCGCCCGCGGCCGTCGCCTTGGCGAGCCGGCCGGTGTACTTCGCCAGGTCCTGCACGGGGTTGAACGCCTTGCGCAGGTAGGCGAGGAACACGAGCAGTTCGCCCGGCGACAGCGCGCCGCGGATCGCGAGCACCGTGCCGTAGTAGAGCACCGCCGCCGTCGCCAGCGCGATCAGCACGTCGACGCCGCGCTCCAGCCGCGCCGACAGGCGCGCGGTCTTCACGTCCTGCCTACGGCTGTCGGCGTTGCGGCGGCTGAACTCGTCGGCGAACGCGTCCTCGAGCGACAGCGCCTGCACGACCTTCATCGCGCCGACGCTCTCGGCGGCGGCCGACGCCATCGCGCCCTGGCGCTCGCGCTGCACGAGCGCGGCGCCCCGGATCCGGTACCCGAGTTGCACGGTCCGCAGCCACATCAGCGGGGTCACGCACAGCGCGAGCAGCGCCAGGCGGGCGTGCAGCCAGCACATCACGCCCCACATGCCGGCCAGCACCAGCACGTTCGCCAGGAGCGGCAGGATCGCGGTGACGACGGCGTCTCGCATCTGGTTGACGTCGCTCATCACGCGCAGGACGAGGTCGCCGCCGCGCACGCTGGTGTGGAACGACATCGGCAGGCGCTGCACGTGGCGGTACGTGTCGTCGCGCACGCGCGCCATCACGCGGTTGCCGATGATCGCGAAGAAGACGGTCGTGAAGTAATCCGCGACCGCCCGCATCCCCACGATCACCACGACGCCGACGGCCGCCAGCAGCAGGATGCGCGACGGGTCCAGCACGCGGACGAACTCCACGTCCGGGAGGCGGCCGCCGCGCCGCGTGCTCGTGTGCAGCACGTAGTCGAAGACGAACTTCAGCGGCCACGGCTCCAACAGCCGCAGCCCGACGCCGCAGATCAGCGCCGCGAAGGCGGCGGCGATCATGCCGCGCTCGCGCCGCCAGAGCGGCGCGAACCGAACCACGAGGCGCTTCGCGGCCGGCAGCACCTGTCGGACGTTGTGGAGGGTGCCGCGGCTCATGAGGCGGCCACCGCACCGCGCGCCGGCACCCGCGCCGGCGCCGTGGCACGGGCCAGTACGATGATTCGCGCGGCCACGGCGTCCCAAGTGTGATCGCGTTCGACGCGGGCGCGCGCGGCGCGGCCCGACCGGGCGAGCAGCGCCGGGTCGGCCTCAAGTCGCGCGAGGGCGGCGGCGAGCGCGGCGGCGTCGCCCGCGGGGACGAGCAGTCCGTCGGTGCCGTCACGGACCACCCGCCGGATCTCCCCGACCGCGCTCGCCACGACGGGCAGCCCCGCCGCCATGTACTCGTAGAGTTTCAGGGGTGAGAAGTAAAACCGTTTCGCCGCCGGGTACGGCGCGACCGCCACGTCCATGGACGCCAGAATCGACGGCACCGCGTGCGACGCCACGGCGCCGGTGAACGTGACGGCGTCTCGTAACCCCCGCGCGTCGACCGCGGCCTCGACTTCCGCCCGAGCCGTCCCGTCGCCCACCATCAACAGCCTCGCACGCGGGGCACGCGCGTGCAGCATCGCGAACGCGTCGACGAGCACGGACAGCCCGTGCCACGGCTTCATGCTGCCGACGAAGCCGACGGTGAACGATCCCGGCCCTCGCGGGACGGCCGGCTTCACGCCCGGGGTGAACCGCTTCGCGTCAACGCCGTTGGAGATGACGTGGACCTCCCGCTGCGCCGGCGCCGCGCGGCGAACGTACTCCGCGACGTCCTCGGATACGGCGACCACCGCCGAGGCGGCCGCGAACGTGCGGCGCTCGATCGCCTCCGCGGCGGCGCGGTCCGCCAGCCCCCGGTACGTCGCCTGCTCCTCGACGAGCGGCGCGTTTACCTCCAGCACGCCGGGCGTTGCGCGGACGGCGGCGTATTCCATCGCGGCGAAACTCCAGAGGGCGTAACGCTCGTACACGACGTCGAACGGTCCGACCTGCTCCAGCGCCGCCCGCAACGGCTCGTTGGCGGCGACCGACGCTTGCTCCCGCGCCGTGAGGTCGCCCTTTGGGACCGGCGGCAGCGCGTGTAGCGTGACGCCGCCGTCCAAGCCCGCCGGCGCCTCACCGCCCACGCGGGTGGCGAACAGGTGCAGGTCGGCCCCAGCGTTCCGCAGCGCGCGGCAGACCTCCTGGACGTGGACCGAGCACCCCTTGTGCCCGAAGACGGGGACGCCCGCGTCGGCACAGACGTACGCGACTCTCACGACGCCCTCCCCGCGGCGGCCGGCGAGGCCGAACGGGCCGCCGTGCGGAACAACTCGCGCAGTTCGGCCGCGTTGGCTTGGCCGTCGAACTCCGCCTCCACGAGTTGCCGCGCCCGCACGGCCAGCCGGACGCGCAGGTCCGCGTCGTCGAGCAACCGCTGCAGCGCGTCAGCCACCGCCGGCGGGTCGTGCTGCGGCACGATGATGCCGGTCTCGCCGTCGCGCACGGCCTCGGGAATGCCGGTGACGGCGGTGGAGACGCACGGGGTACCCAGCGCCATCGCCTCCAACAGGACGGTCGGGAGGCCGTCGCGGTTGCTGTCGGCGCCGACCACGCACGGCGCGGCGAACGCCGCGCCGCGGCCGATCAGACCGAACACCTCCGCCTGCGGCCGCGCGCCGAGCATCGTCACGCGGCCCGCTAGCGCCGGCCGGGCCGCCTGCTCGCGCAGCGCCGGCCCGAGTTCGCCGTCGCCGATGATCTGGCAGGTGAAGTCGACGCCGCGGGCGACGAGGATCGCGCACGCCTCGATCAGGTCGGCGAACCCTTTCTTCTCCACGAGCCGCCCGGCCGCCACGACCGCGCGGGCCCGGTGCCGCGGCGGGTCGAACCGGAGCCGCGCGAGGTCCAACCCGTTGTACACCCGGCGGAGCCTGGCGGTGGGGTCTGGACCGAGACGCTCGCGCAGGTAGCGGAGGTTGAACTCGCTCACCGTCACGACGGCGGCGGCCTCGGCGAACTTCGTCCGCAGGTCGGCGTCGTCCACGGCGTCGTGGAAGATGTCCTTCGCGTGGGCCGTGAGCGTGAACGGCACCCGGGCGAACCGCGCCGCCAGGCGGGCGACGGTGGCGGCCGACGACGCGAAGTGGGCGTGGAGGTGATCGACGCCCCTCGCCCGCACCGCCAGCGCGAGGAGCACCGCCTGGTGCACGTCGCGCCCCTGTTCGCCCCGCGCCGCCTCGAGCGACGGCCAGAAGCCGGGGAAGGCGTCCGCCGCGCGGCCCAGCGCCGCCCAGAGGTCGCCCGCCCGGCCGCCCTCGGCCGACAAGTAATGCACCGGCGCGCGGACGCGTGCGATGCAGTCCTGGAAGTGCGGCTCGAGCGGCGAGCCGAGCGCGAAGATCTCGACCGGCAACCCCGCCGCCTCGTGGGCGAGGATCTCGGTGACGACGAACGTCTCGGAGTAGCGCGGGTAGCGCTTCACGACGTAACCGACGCGCGGCAGCGGCCGATCGCCGCCGCCGCCGTCTGTGCCGGGCGCACCCACGTCGGCGGGCGGGTGGCGGCGGGGCGGCCGGTCGTCGAGCAGCGACACGTTATGCCTCCTCGCCCGGCAGTGACGCCGCCGCCACGCGTTGATCGAAGATCGTGTGGGGCCCGCCGGGCGGCCGGGCCAGTAGCTCGGCGAGCAGGTGCGGCAGCCGGGCGAGGCCGCCCATGTCGACGAGTTCACGGGCGCGCGGCCGGCGCGGCACGTCGCGGGCGAGCCACGCGCCGATGGCGCCTGGCGTGGCCGGCTCGGGGTAGAGCAGGTCGAGCAGGCCCAGGTCGCGCAGCCGCTCGGCGCGGATCCGCTGTTCCTGCCGCGGCGAGCAGCGCGGGGCGATCAGGGCGGGCTTCTCGTGCGAGAGGATCTCCCAGATCGTGTTGTACCCGCCCATCGCGACGACGCGCGACGCGCGGCGGAGCAACTGCTCGGGCGACGCGGAGAAGCCGACCACGCGCAGCCGCGGCTGGCCCTCGGCCTCGTAGGCGAGGCGGGCGCGCACGTCGGGCGGCATGAAGGGGCCGGTGACGAGCACGGCGTTCATGCCGCGCGGCAGCGGCGCCCGCGCGAACGCCTCGGCCAGCGCGCCGCCGTCCTCGCCGCCGCCGACCATGCACAGCGCGAACGGGCCGGGCGACAGGTGCAGCCCGGCCAGCGGGTCGCGCCGCCCGTCCGGCGCCGGCGCCGCCGATGATGTGCCGGCGCCCGCGCCGGCGGCGTCGAAGTAGCCGGTATATCGCAGTTTCGCCACGACGTGGGGCGGCAGGTCGTACTCGGCGACGGGGTCGTACACCCGCGGGCTGCCGTACACCCAGATCGCGTCATAGTACGCCTCGACCGCGGCCTCGCCGTCGTCGCGGGCCCAGTCGCGACGGACGGTCGCGGGGTCGTCCAAGACGTCCCGCAGGCCGAGCACGCACCGCGTCCGTCCGCGCGCGCGGAGCATCCGCAGCGCCCCGTCCAATTCGCGGCCGACGCCGCGCGGGAGTTTGTCGACGATCAGGACGTCCGGGTCGTACGCGCGAAGCGCGCCTTCGATGATGGCCGACCGCAGCGACAGTACGTCCTCGCCGGGCAGCGGCAGCCGGCGCGAGCGGTAGCCGCCGCCGCCGGGGTCCTTTCGCAGGGCGGGCAGGGTCAGCCAGTCGACGCCGGGCGGCAGTTCGAACGAGCCGGCCTCGCAGACGCCGGAGATCAGCAGCGTTGACGTCGGGCCGTGTCCCGCGGCGTCATCCTCGCCCCCGAGGGCGCGGGCGACGACGAGGTTGCGACGGACGTGGCCGATGCCCATCGCGTCGTGCGAGTAGATGGCGATGCGACGGGCGCGGTGACAAATACCCATGAACTCCGCCGGGCACGATCCCACCCCCAATGCAGATGCCGCCGCCGCACCGGACTATCCCGCGGCGCGTGCCGGCGGGCTCGCCGGCGCGCCCGCCTCGAGTTCCTTGCGGCGCTCGGTGTAAGCGCGGCGGAACTGCTTGTACTGCTCCTTGCGCTGCGGCGGCCAGTTGTCCAGAAAGTCGTCCTCGAACCGGTCCTTCATCGCTTCGAACTGCGCCTCGTCGGCTTCGTCCTCGTAGAGCAGGGAGGTGTCCGACTCCTTCGACCCCCCGGGCGGCGACGGCGCGGCGGTCTTGGCCGACGTGCCGCCGGCGGGGCGGGTCGGCTTGTCGAGGAGCATCTCGTCGAGCTCCGCGCGGCGCTTGGCGACCGGCCGCGCGTAGTACTCCTCCATGTCGTCGACCCGTCGCTCGATCCACGACGCGAGGTGGGCCGCGCGATACGTCCGGCCGTCGATGCGCCCGGCCCGGCGCGCCTCCTCGATCCCCTTCTGGTGCTTGCGCGCCGCCTTCGTGTACGGCCGGCGCGCGTCCGACGGCAGCGCCTTGAACGCGCCGCTGTTGATGAACTCCGCCACCGCCACCGGGTCGTCGAGCGACGGCGTGGCGCCGCCGAGCGGCAACAGCTTCCACAGCACGACGCCCAGGACGACGAGCCCCAGCACCCCGCCGACGAGCAGCGCACGCCGCTTCCCGGGCCCTAGCTCGCCCCACGCGCCGGCAGCGGCAACCTGCTTGTCGCGGACCGCGCTTCGGACGTCGTGGGGGCGGGTCGTCAGGGTCGTTCTCCGTTGACGGCTGGCGGGAACATCTGCGGGGCACTGCGTGCGCGTCGCCGGTGCTGCTCACTGTGCGGCCGGCGGATCGTCGTCGTTGCCTGTTCCGGAAAAGAACCGGTTGTGCACGCCGGGCCCGGCGACCGGCACGCTCTCGTCGGGTTCGACGGCGTACCCGACGTCCTGGAGGCTCAGAAGTTCCACGTGAGCGTCGCAGAAGACGAAGTTCGCCTTTTTCCGGTGGCGCGGCGCCGGCGCCGATCGATCAGCGGGGGATCGGTGTCCGGACAGCGAGTAGTCGGAGGTCTCGGTCAGCCGGGGCGGGTCGATCGTGTAGCCGTGGTTCCCGACGGCCGCCACCTCGTGCGCCCCGTCGGCCTGATACGCGCTCCGCATCGACTTCGGCTTGCCCGCCGCCGTGCCGAGCGAGTCGGCCGCCATCACGGTGCGCGCCGCGCTGATGCGCGTCACCGGGACCGGAAAGTTCACGAACCGCCGCCGCGCGTGTTCCCGCATATTTCCGAGGAACTGAAAGTTGTAGCCGTACGGGTAGTTGCGGGCGTTGTCCCAGTCGGGCTCGGCCGGGCAGAGGAACGCGTCGTTCTCGATCCGCTCGCTGTCGTCGCTCGTGGGGCTCGGGTTGCGGACGGGGTGGACGCCGGAGTAGGAGCCGAGGATGTCGTACCACCGCGGCCGGTACTGCGGGCCGTTGCCGAAGTCGTAGTTCCGCCCGACAGGCAAGGGCGGGAGGCGCGACGGGCAGACGTAACCGCGGTTAGCCTGCGCGTACATCGTCCAGCCGAGGCCGATCTGCCGGAGGTTGGACGCGCACTTCACGGTGTTTGCGTGGACCCGCGCCCCCGACAGCGCCGGGAGTAGCACCCCGATCAGCACCCCGATGATCCCGATCACGACCAGCAACTCGACCAGCGTGAAGCCGGCGGTGTCGCTCGTACAAAGTGACTGCCGTCGCCGTCGAAGCATTCAATTGGTCCGCTGCGAGATTGGCCCGAGGGGGGCGACCAAACCAAAGTCCCCACACGCCGCCACTAACCAGATCTTAGTGTGGCGGCGACAGAAAAATGATGAGAAGACCATGAAAGACTAATCTTGGTCTCAATATGTTACCGTCGATTCGAGCCGTTGCAGCGAGCACGCCATCCGGCTGCGCCCCGCCCAGTGCCGGGCAGCAAGTATGCAACGGTGCAACGCGTGGCACCGCCGCGTCCAACGACCCGATCGGACCTTCGACGAGCATTGCCGGTAAATGGGCAGAGGGGCACGCGTCACCGCTCATGCTGTTTTTCTGGCCTTCGGGCCCTTGCCCTCTCCCAATCGTGACCGACTACTGGTAGCCGGCGAACGAGCCATTGCAGCGAGCGGGAGTAGACGTGTTTTCTCGCGGACGTGTCGACAGTTCGGGATGATCCGGGGCACGTCCTTGCGGCGTCCGAGGTCGGTTCGAATTGTTAGCACGGTGGCCGGGCGGCCGGTGATCTGGACGTTGAACACGATGTTCTCCGTCGGCCCGGGATCCGTGAGGTTCGACGACCCGACGAGGGCGGCTGACCCGACGACTTCGAGCCGGGCGTGGGTGATGTACGCCATTGCGTGGAACTTCACGGCCGTAGACGCGGCACTGGAGCGTACCGCCGCGGATCGCCTCGACGATCGCGCGGACGCCGGCGAGGAAGTCGTTCTTCGCCTTCTCCGCCTCGATGCTGTCGTCGAGCGCCGCCTTCGTGATCTGCGCCAGCCCGCTCGAACGCCGCGTTCGGATAACGATCGGGAGGCGCGACGCCGCCCCCGCGCCCGATGATGCTTCTCGCGGCTGGTTTTGCTATGAGCGAGGTCACTGCGAGCGGAAGTCACGGCCTAGCAGAGGGGCGATCCTCTCGCCGGATCGCGGCGTGCGGGGTGCGCGCGTGCCGTCTCGTAACGCCGGCGTCCCGTGAGCCGCCCGATCCTCGTGTGAGGTATTGTCCCGCCATGCCTGCGGAAGTCGGCAAAGAACAGATCGTCGAGGCGTTGACGTCGTCGCTCGAGCCGCCGATGAAATCGCTGAAGACGATCGTCGAATGGTCGGTCGGGCAGCACGTCGACGAGGTCGTCCAGCTCGACTCGCGGCTGTCGGCCGACCAGGTCTACTTTGGGCGCCGGCATTCGCGCGGGCGGTGACGCGTATCGACTGTCCGTGCGACCTGCACGCCGGCAAGTCACGCCATCACAATGTCGCACGGTTCCCCAACCTTGGGAGGAGCGGTGGGCAATCCGCTTCCGGCCGCGCGCACCTCGAAGACGCGTTGGCGATCGTCGACGCTCTCGCCTCCCCGCGGCGATGACGCGCCGGCTCCGGTGGCGCGTTCCGACGGCTGCGGAACTGCGAGCCATTGCGGCGACGCTGGGCCGGAGTGTTCCGAACCGTCACGAACAGATTTGCCTCTCGGCCACCGGAAGGTACGACGCTGTTAACTGGTTCGGGTCGCGGGACAGAGAAGAGAGAGGTTCTCGCCCCTCGCCACCCGAACGACGCGCCGACAACTCCCGCCGCCGGCTCTACATGAGTTCTCTCCCGCTGCTGAGCCGCAGCCGCCGCTCCTAAACCCTTGCCGTCCTTTGCCCTAAACGCCAGAACCTCGAGAGGCGTCCTCTCGGGGTTCTTCGTTAACTGGTCTGGCGGCTTGTTTCATGCTGGTTTCGTTAGCTCCCCGAAAGGTACCCGGTTCATAAAGGTTCTCTGAACTTCGAGAATTAAGGCCGCCAGCGTCGGATTGTCCGGCTGGTTCCTCCGGGGGCGAAGGGGTCTGCGCTCGGCCCCACCGGACCGAGAACTCTCTCCCTCCGTCGCCACGTGCTCACAAGTTGTTAGGACCTTACCTCCCGGACTTTGAAAGGAACCCGGTTCGCGGAACGCCTTCGAATTACCGGCCGCGTCCGCCTTGACCTTCGGCTGCGCGACGCCGGCGAATGCGTCGGCGAGCGACGACTTCGCGGACGTGACGCCGGCCGCGGTCGCGTCGGACATGCTGATCGCGACCTCGCCGTAGGTGCCGCGGTCGTAGCGTCGGCCGCGGAGGATCAGGTTGATGTCGTCCGGGTCCACGTCCTGGTCGTTGTCGACGTCGCCCTGGGCCCAGGTGGCGTTCGACGGCCCGGCGTCGTACTTGCGGGCGCGGAGGATCAGGTTGATGTCGTCGGGGTCGACCTGCTGGTCCATGTTCACGTCGCCCGCCGCGTACTGGAACGCCCGCAGCGTCACGTCGGCCGGGTTGACCCGCAGCTGCAACAGGCGGCCGGTCTCGGCCGCGTTGGCGTAGTCCAGGCCCGACGTGGTCGCGAACGCGCGCTGACGGCCGAGGCGGTCACGACCTTGTAGCTGTCGCCGGCCCCGCCGGCCGGCAGCGCGGGCGTCGCCGGCAGGTAGCCGTCGACCAGTTCCGCCGCAATCGTGCCGCCGGTCGTGGCCATGCCGCCGACCGCCAGCGCCCGTACCCGGCGGGCGCGCCGGCCAGCCAGATCGATCGTGAGCGTGGCGGCGGCACTTTGGGCGTAGCCGCCGGAGACGTCCAGCAAGGCGCGCCGGGGCCGAGCGTGACGGCGCCGTGGTTCGTGAACGTCTCGCCGACGTTCAGGCCGGCGCCCGCCGAGAGCGTCAGGTGGCCGCCTGCGGTGACCGTCATGGCGTTCACGGCGGTGGCCCCGCTCAGCACGACCGGGCCCGTCGCGCGCCGATCGTCACGTCGTCGCTCCCGCCGGGCACGCGGTCGCCGGACCAGTTCAGCGGGTCCGACCACGACGCCGTCGCCGCCGCCGTCCCAGGCGAGGACCGCGCGCGGCGGTGGAGACCTTGTACAGCTCCAGGCCGGTGACGCCGTTGTTGCCCTCGAACAGCAAGGCGTCGTCGAGCGCGACGAAGCGGCCGAACGCGCCGTCGAAGGTGCCGGCGAAGAGGTCGCGGACGATCGCGGTGCCGGCGGTCGTGCCGTCGGTGCTCCACAGCTCCGTGCCCGTCTCGGGCGTGAACGCGCGAAGTACAGCCGGCCGTTCGCGGCGGCGGGGATCGTGGGCGTGACGTTCGCGTGGGCGAGGCCGGGGTTGATGTCCTTGACGATGCGCGTGTCGCCCGCGCTGCCGCCGCTCGACCAGAGCTCGGTGCCGTTGACGCCGTCGTCGGCGAAGAAATAGACGCGGGCGTTCATCACGGTCAGCGCGACGGCGACGAACCGGTCGTGCCCGGCGCACGTCCCGGACGAGCGTCGTGCCGGCCGCGGTGCCGTCCGTGCGCCATAGTTCCCTGCCGGTCAGGCCGTCGTCGCCCGTGAAGTAGACCACGCCGCCGTCCGCGGGGTCGGCGACGAAGTTGCCCGGGCCGCTGCTGCTGCTCGTGCCGCGGAAGTCCTTCAGCAGCATCGTGCCTTCGGTCGTGCCGTCGGTTGTCCAGAGGTCGTAGTGGAAGGTGGTGTCGTTCGCTGTGAAATAGACCTTCCCGTTCAACTCCAGCGGGCGCGTCGGGTTGCTGCTCGAGCCGTACGACGGGGTCATGTCCTTCAGCAGGACCGTGCCGGCGTCGGTGCCGTCGCTGCGCCACAGCTCCGTGCCGGTGCTGGCGCCGTACGCGTCGAAGTAAAGGTGCCCGCCGGCCTTTACCAGGAATGAGATGCCGCCGGAGGTGGACCCGGCCGGCGACACCGCCTTCACCACGACGGTGCCGGCCTCGGTGCCGTCGCTACGCCAAAGCGTGGCCGATCCCCCGTTGTCGCTGCGGGCGACGAAGTAGAGCGCGCCGCCGTACTCGGCGAACTCGGTGAATGTCGTGTTCGCCGTTCCGGGGGTGACGTCCTTCACGAGCCGTGTGCCGCCCGGCGTGCCGTCGGTGGCCCAGAGTTCGCGGCCGCGCGCCGCGTCGCCGGCGACGAAGTAGACCGTGCCGCCGACGGCGGCGAAGTCCGACGGCTCCGACGCGGCGGCGCCGGCGTTGAGGTCGCCCAGGCGGAACGTGCCGCCCGGCGTGCCGTCGGTGACGTAGGGCTCGCCCCCCACGGCCGGGTCGTAGGCGTTGAAGTACGCCTTGTTCCCGACGATGCGAAGGTACAACGGAAAGCTGCCGTCGCTGCCCGGGCGGATGTCCCTGAGAAGGACGGTGCCCGCGGCCGTGCCGTCGGTCGCCCACAGTTCGCTCCCGGCGACGCCGCCGTCGCTCTCCGGCCTGAACAGCACGCGGTTGCCGAGGCGGCCGTACATAAACGGCTGCGCGTGGTTCGTGCCGGGGTAGAGGTCGCGCAGGACCGCGGTGCCGGCGGCCGTGCCGTCGCTCGTCCACACCTCGCGGCCGCTCACGCGGTCGTCGTTCGCCATGTACAGCCGGACGCCGACCGACGCGAACTGGTCCGGCCGGCTGTCGACGCCGCCGGGGTTGAGCGTGTCGACGAAGGTGGTGCCGGCCGAGGTCCCGTTGCTCCGCCAGAGCTGGTAGCCGCCGGCGTCGCTGCCGGTCGTGAAGTAGGCCTGCCCGCCGACGTCCGTGATGTTCGCCGGCGACGAGCTGCCGGCGCCGGGCACGACGTCCTTCAACATCACGGTGACGATCGACGACTTGGGGAGCCAGTACAGCTCCCGGCCGGTGGTCGGGTTGGTCGCGCTGAAGTACAGGTCGCCGCCGTTGACGCTGGCGAGTTCGCCGGCCTCGCTGAAGACGGGGCCGCTCGTCGTGCCGTACTTGCGGACCACGTACGTGCCGTCGACGTTGCGGCTGACGCGGTACAGGCCGTCGGAGCGCGTGTAGTACAGCACGCCGTTGGCGTCGGTCATCTCGTTGACGGCGGTGTTGATCGCTTGGACGGAAGTGATCGGGTTGCCCGGCGCGGCCGGGTCGGTCGCCCAGACGGTGCCGATGCCGTCGGAGAAGTAGACGCGCGGCCCGGAGGCCACGAGCGCGATGACGCCGGCGCCCACGCCGTGCGCGTTGCCGGCGACGAAGACCGTGCCGGCCGCGGTGCCGTTCGAGCGCCACAGCCCGTTGTTGCTGCCGTCGGTCGCGGTGAAGTAGAGCGACCCGTCGCTGGCGGCGGCCATCAGGCGGCGGCTTTGCGACTGGCCGGTGGCGCCCGCGCGGATGTCCTTCACCTGCACCGTGCCGGCCGCGGTGCCGTCGCTCTTCCACAGCTCCAGGCCGGTCACGCCGTCGTCCGCCCAGAAGTAGAGCGACGACCCCGCCGCCGTCAGCCCGATGACGTTGTTGCCGGCGGCGCCGGGGCGGGTCTCCTTCACGCGGAAGGTGCCGGCGGCGGTGCCGTCGGTCCGCCACAGCTCCCAGCCCGCCGCGTCGTTGGCGCTGAAGTACGTGATGCCGTTGAGCTTGGCGAACCCGACCGGGAATGAGCCGGCCGGGCCGGCGTGTAAGTCTTTGACGAGCGTCGTGCCGGCGGCGGTGCCGTCGGTGCGCCAAAGCTCGACCCCCTTTACCCCGTCGTCCTGGCCGAAGTAGCCGACCCCGTTCCCCCCGTCGAACACGGCGAGGTGCGCGTATGATGCGCCCGGCTGTTGGTTGACGTCCTTCACGAGCGAGACCGACAGGAGGCGCCGGTTTTCCAACGCCTCGGCGCAGGCGGCTCGGGGCGCGCGAACAAATTGCTCGCGCACGCGCGGCGCGGTGGACTGATGCATTGACAATTCCCCGTCCGAGTGAGATGTGGAGATGACGTCCGGCCGCCCCCTCCGGCCCCGCAGCGCCAACACAAAACGCGGTCGGCGGGCCCCTAGGAGGTCGCAATATTAGACGAACCTCCGCGGCGGCTCAACGACAAACCTGCCCCAGCGCCCCCGAGTGCGAGCGAGGCACCCCACGTCGCCTAGTCCGCCCGGATTAAGCCGGAAGGGCGTGTCGGCACGAATGCCGCCGGCCAACTCGGCCTGGTTGCCCCGAAGGATGACGCCGTCCGGTCCGACCCAGTGTAAGGCGACCGGGCCGCTCTCGAGGAAGTCAGCCAGGTCCCGCTCGCTCTGCCGCAGCGACTCCAGTGCCGTGTCGTCCGCCGCACGCCGAAGGGGGCGACTTCCGTCCGTTGGGTAGGGCCGCCACTTCGTCGATCCGCCGCCCGCTGGCTGGCGCCCCGCCTCCGGAGTCGTGTCCCCTCTCGGCCCTGTTTCGGGTACTCCTTGCACCTGCTGGCGGACGGCGAGCGGAGTAGGAGCTAACGGCCCTAGGAACGCAGCTCGCCAGGCCACATCCAACGTGGCGACGCTGACGGGTTTTATCAAGTGGTCCCCCCACGTCAGTTCATTGGGAGGGATGTACGGGCCTTGTAGACGGCCACGATCTGCTGCCGCAGGTCGTCCCACGTCGTCCCGCCCTTGGTGAGCTAAGGCGTTGCACCGAGCCGGTGGCCCTCTTCCCGGCCCTCGTCCGCCGCGCTGTAGAAGACGGCGGGGATGTCGGCGAGGGCGGGGACCGCCCGGATCGCCCGCAGCACGTCGGTCCCGCTCAACCCGGGCATCATCTGGTCCAAGACGATCACGGCCACACGCAGGGCGGCGGCCGGGTCGTCTACGCACTCGGCGATGCCCTCCCGCTTGAACGCAACGCCTGGCAGGAGTCGATGTGGTCGTCCACGATCAAGATCATCTACGGCAAGCTCATGTGATCGCGAAACGCGATTACCGACAGTGTCCGGCCATTGGGACGCAGCGGAGCGGCGGCGGCCATCTGAACGGGACGCCTCCATCGCCTCCGCGGCCGATGACGCAATGTCCCCTGTACGCATCATCCCACGCCCGGGCCGCCGGCCTTCGGACCGGACCGCTCCCGCTAGTCAAGCGACACCGGCTCGAGGAAAATCTGCCGCCACGTCCGTGGCGGGTCCGGCCGTCACGAGCCGGACTCGCCGGGCGAAGCTTCGCAGTTCCTCCCGGAGCGCGGCGATCTCTGCCTGCGCCGCGTCGACGGACTTCGCCCCCGCCAGTTCCGCGTCCTCGGCCTCGGCGTCGCGGCCGATGAAGAACGTCGCCAGCGTCGCCGTCACGTACCCGAACACCGCGAACGCGTAGAGCGACAGCAGCAGGCACAGCACGCGGCCCTCGGGCGTCCGCGGCCAGTACTCCGAGCCCATCGTCGTCATCACCATCGCCGTCCACCACAACGCCATGCCGTAGGTCGCGAGCCCGCGGCCGTCGGCGTTCTCGTTCTCGAACGCGTACATGCCCGCCGCCCCGGAGAGCGTGACGACCGTCGTGAGCGCCACGACGTACCCGAACCCGCGCGCCGACCCATCGTGTTGCCCGCCGCCCGCATGCCGCGGTTGAGGGAGCCGACCACCTTCACCAGCCGCAGGCCCCGCGCGTCGCGCGGGTGGCGCGCAGGACGGCCAGCGCGGGTGACCCGCAGCACCCGCAGCGCCGGCACGACGAGCGACACGCTCGTGAGCCAGTTCGCCCTGAGGTACGCCAGCTTCCGCGGGGCGAGGACGAGCTTCAGCGAGAAGTCCAGGACGAACACGACCCAGATGAGCGTGCCGACGCTCTCGAGGATCGGGTTCTGCTTCCCGACGAGTTCGACCACCAGCAGGACCAGCCACGCCAGACCGAGCACGACCATCGGCATCTCGAGACGGTCCTCGATCTGCCGCAGGAGTTGGAACCGCTCGTGCTTCAACGACTCGTCCCGCCCGACCCGTTCGTCGCTCATGCGGCCACGATAGCGGCGGGGCCGCGTCAGGTGGGAGAGGGCAACCGGATCGCCTCCGCCGCCCCGCGCCCGGACGAACGGGCGTTCGCAGGCGTGGGCGGGTGGTGTACACACGGACGATGTCCCAACTCGCGTCGATGTTCTTCAACGGCTGGTTCCCGCTGCTGCGCGTGCTCGTCGTCGGCGCGCGCGCGTACGCCGCGCTGGTCTGCCTGCTGCGGTTCTCCGGCAGCCGCACGCTCTCCAAGCTCAACGCGTTCGACCTCGTCGTGACCGTCGCGCTCGGCTCCACGCTGGCGACGGTGCTGCTGTCGAAGGACGTGGCGCTGGCCGAGGGCGCACTCGGCATGGTCCTCCTAGTCGCGCTGCAGTTCGTCGTGGCGTGGCTGTCCGTGCGGTCCCCGACCGTCGGCGAGCTGGTCAAGTCGGAGCCGCGCATGCTCTTCTTCCGCGGCGAGTTCCTCCGCGACGCGATGCGCAAGCGCGAGGCGTCACGGAGGGGGGAGATCGTGGCGGCCGTCCGCGAGCAGGGGTGGCGGCGCTGGCCGACGTGGAGGCGGTCGTGCTCGAGACGGCGGGGACGATCAGCGTGCTGAAGAGGTCGGACGGGCCGCCGTCGTCGCTCCGGAACGTGAACGGTGTGTCCGAGGAGGAGGCGGCCCTCTGACGACGGAGAAGTCACGCGTCTCGGATCAAGGGCGGCTTCGCCGCCGCGTTCAAGGCAGGTCACCCTCATGCGAATCCGGCTCCGCCACCTTTGGGAGACCGTCATCTCCGGCTACTGGTTCGTGCCGACGGTGATGGTCGTCGCCGCCGCGCTGGCGGCGTTCCTGCTCTTGTACGTCGACCGCGGGCTGCTCGGCGGGCGGGTCGGGTGGCTCTACGCGGGCGGGTCGGACGGGGCCAAGACGTTGCTCTCGACGATCGCCGGCTCGGTCATCACCGTCGCGGGCGTCGTCTTCTCGATCACGATCGCGGCGCTGACGCAGGCGTCGAGCCAGTTCGGGCCGCGGCTGCTGCGCAACTTCATGCGCGACACCGCGAACCAGGTCGTGCTGGGCACGTTCGTCGCCACCTTCGCGTTCTGCCTGCTGGTCCTCCGCACGATCCACGGCAAGCTGCAGGACGGCGCGGAGTTCGTCCCGCAGGCGTCGGTGACGGCGGCGGTGCTGCTCGCGGCGGCGAGCATCGCGGTGCTGATCTACTTCATCCACCACGTCTCGGTCTCCCTCCAGGCGCCGATCATCGTCGCCGGCGTCCTGTCCGACCTGACCACGTCGATCGAACGGCTGCCCGAACGGCAGGTCGGCGTGGGCGTGGCGGCCGCGTCGGCGTCGAACGACGGGCTGCCGCCGGACTTCGACGACGCGGCCGCGCCCGTGAGGGCGACGGTGGAGGGGTACGTGCAGGCGGTGGACTACGACGGACTGGCGCGGCGGGCGGAGCGCGACGGCCTGATCCTGCGACTGGAGCACCGGCCGGGCGACTACCTGATCAAGGGCAGCCGCCTGCTCGGCGTCTGGCCGGCCGGCCGGTGCGACGAGAAGCTGGCGGCGGACCTGAACGGCGCGTTCATCTGCGGCCGCCAAGGCACGCCGGAGCAGGACGTGGAGTTCGCGATCCGGCAGATGGTGGAGATCGCGGTGCGGGCGCTGTCGCCGGGCATCAACGACCCGTTCACCGCGATCAATTGCGTCGACGCGCTGGGGTCGGCCCTCTGCCAGGTCGCCCGCCGCGGCCTGCCCGGGCCGCTCCGCCACGACGCCAACGGAAAGCTGCGGCTCGTCACGCCGGTGACCACCTTCGGCGGCGTCGCCGACGCGGCGTTCAACCAGATCAGGCAGTACGGCCGGGGCAGCGTCGCGGTCACGATCCGGCTCTTGGAGGTCATCACGACCTGCGGACGGGAATTGGTGGACGACGACCAGCGCCGCTACTTAATGAAACACGCGCAGATGGTTTACGAGGACAGCCGGGAAGCCGTGATCCAGAAGCGGGACCTGGACGATATTCGCGAGCGGTGGCACGGGGCGGTGCGGGTGTTGAACGCGCTGCCGGAGGCGGAACCGGGCGAGGCACTGCGGTTGGAGTCGTCGCGCCTTCCACGCTGAAGGTAGTGCGGCGTGACCCGCCGCCGCCCTCGCGGCGAACGGAGCGGCGTTGATCCTGGCTCTCAAAACGACGGAGCGAACCGGGCTGCCGTAACACCAATGTTGTCAGTTACCTCCGCTACGGCCCGGCGGTAGCCTCACAGGTCCCCTGCAATGGCAGCGTTTGCAGTGAAATGCTGGACCGATCGGCGGACGGTCAGCGGCCGCCACGTGGCGGCACCGGAGGGAAGCTAAGCGAAAGGCAGGTACGAGATGCAGATTCAAGTGAACACCGACCGCACCGTGTCGGGCAGCGAGGAACTCAGCCGCAGGGTGGAGGGCGTGGTCGAGGGCGCGCTCGGGCGGTTCGCGGAGCGGATCACGCGGGTGGAGGTACACCTCAATGACGTGAACGGGAAGAAGGCGGGGGACGACGACAACCGCTGCCAAATGGAAGCCCGCCTCGCGGGACTCCAGCCGGTTTCGGTCAGCCATCAGGCCGACACGCTCGACCAAGCCATCGACGGGGCCGCGAAGAAGCTGCAGCGCATGTTGGACACCACGCTCGGAAAACTCAGCGGCCGTTAACGGCCGAAGGTAACGACGATGACATGACCGCGCAAGACTCCGTGGCGGGCGTCCAGAGCGGGGTACGAGCCGCCGTGCCGCTCGATCTACCCGCCGACGCGCCGCCACCGCCCGGAGAACCGTACGATTCGATCCGTTTCTCGCAGCGTGCGAGGCCGTGCGGGGGCGGGCGACGCTGACGGAACGCCGCCGACGCTGTCCGGGCGAACGCACGTTTACCTCCGGCCCGGAGGGGACTTTAGCCGCCGCCCGCGGCCGATCACTGGCGGCGGAACCGCACGGTCTTCCCCTCCTTGTACTTGATGGCCAAATCGTCGCCTTCGAACCAGTACTCGACCGAGGTCCCGCCGCGGATGGCGCCGGACGAGATGACGTTGCCACGCACCTCGTAAGCCGCCGTCTTGTCCCGAACTTGACCCACGAACGGGATGTCCGACCACGCGGCCAGCTTCATCGGCCCGTCCTGGCGAAACGTGAGCTTGATCTTCACCTCCCCCATCTTCGTGTCCACGTCGTGGGCGACCCACGTTCCGTAGAGACGCTCCTCAGAGGTGACGTCGCCCGCGGCCCGTGTAGTGGCCGGGGCGCGGTGCGCGCCGGGTTTCTCCGCCGTCGGCGCCGGTTTGGACGAAGCGTCACCGCAGCCGAGCGGCACCAGAAGCATCGCCCACAGCCGCCATATTCGAGCGTAGACCATCATGGGGTTCCTAGGGTTGGGCGCGTTCGCTGTACGCCGCCGCCGGCCGGGGTGCCCGCGCCTCGAGGCAGTCCCGTTTTTAAACTATCACGACCGCGGCTGCGTACCCACCGTCTCTCTGACCAGTCCGGACGCGCCCGCCGAAACACCGAGGCGAGTATCGGCGGGACCGCTCGTGGGGGACCGCCCGACGGTACGTCAGTCAGCACCCCGATCCTCACGTCGCAGCCGGTGGCGCGACGGCTCGCGCTCGACCCTCAGCGGGGGCAGGCCGACGACCTCGAACGTGGCCGACGCGACGCCGATCCCGGCGGCGTCCATTGCCACGAGGATGTCGCGGGTCATCGCGTCCTTCAGGTCGCGGACGCCGTGGTCCTTCGCGATGAACCGGACCGTCAGTTCCACCCAGTTGTCGGTCATCCGCAGGTACACCTTGGGGTGCAGGTCCGACCGCTTCACGGCGTACCGATCCTCCAACTCCTTCAGTTCCCGCTCGCCGAGTTCCGCGATCTTCACCGTGTGCCGCGCGGCCGCGTCGAGCAGGATGCGCTCGACCGCCGCTCGGTCGTCCCTGTACGCGACGGGCACGGCCATCTCCTCCCAGATGTAGGGGAACTCGCGCGTGTAGTTGAACACCGGCTCGTCGAACACCTTCGCGTTTGACACCGTGACCATCCGCCCGGTGTACTGGCGGCTCTTGACCCACATCGCCGGGTCGGCGTTCTGCACGGGCGGGGGCTGGCCCATCTCCATGATCGTCGTCTGCATAAACCCCAGCGCCACCACGTCGCCCCGCACGCCGCCCATGACGATCCGGTCGCCGACGTTGAACGTCTGGCCGCGCAGGATCAGCACGTACCCGGCCAGCGCGGTCACGACCCGCTGCAGCGCGAACGCGAGCCCCGCCGTGACCAGCCCCATCGCGGTCGTGAGGCGGCTCGGGTCGTCGAACCAGATCGACGCGACGCCGATGATGAGGAACAGCGCGGTGAAGACGTGGATGCCCTGCCGCCCCCAGAACGCGGTCCGTTCGCCGCGGGCGGTCACGCCGCGGACGCCGCGGCGCAGCAGCTTGCTCAGCAGCAACATGACCGCGATCAGCGCAATCGTGAACAGCAGCTTCCGGCCGTTCTCCGCGTTGAAGCCGACCAGCTTCACGCCGAACAGCTCCAGCGCGCGGTTCGGCCCAACGAAGCGGATGACGCTATCCAATGTTTCGATCTCCGGTTGTCATGACCGCATTGTCGCCGGCCTTCTCCGCTTCTGGAACGCCGCGTTCCGCGACCCGCGCCGCGCAGCGGCCCGCTCGCATTCGGCCCTGCCGTGCCACGGCCTCGCCCGCCTCTTTCTGCCGCGGCCCCCACGACAGCTCGCGCTCGCGCAGCCCCGCCGTCTTCGTCGGCTCGGC
Organism: Phycisphaerae bacterium; assembly: GCA_030448225.1. The sequence continues at coordinate 27,699 of JAUJNJ010000036.1, read as the reverse complement.
CGGCGGCCGGTAGAGCCGCGGCAGCCGGCCGTGCACGTCGTCGACCACGTCCGCCGGGTGCGCGAGCGACTGCCACGCGCGGCACACGTTCAGCAGCAGCGGGTCGTCGTCGGCGAACCCGGTGTCCCGGCACCGGCGGTACAGCCGCAACTGGTAGTCGAGCAACCGCTCGACGTGGCGCCGAGGCGATCGACCTGGCGGCGCGTGAGGCGCGAGGAGTCCATGTCGGGCAGTCTACGGCCGCCGGCCGATGTTGTGAGGGGCCGGGCGCCGCCGGTTGTCGAACGTTGAACCGGCGCGGGCACGGGAGGGTTGCAATCGTGGCGTGGCGGGGCTCCGGCCGTCGCATGCGCCGCGGGGTCGAATGACAGTCCGCGCAGGTCCACGGGGGATCAAACACGAGCGTCACGCGCCAGTCAATCCGGCCGCCGAGGGGGAGCCTCAACAGTTACCGACTGCCTTTTACGAGGACGGCACGAAGCTGGGCGCGCTGCAGGCGGCGACGGACGCGCGCCACCTCTCGAACCTGCTCGCCTACGTCCTGAGCGCCGACGAGGCGGAGCTGCGGGCTGCGGCGCAAGGGCGGCCGCAACGGAAACGGCAAAGGGGCGACGCGCCGAGCGTCTTACCCCTGCCGTAACCGCAGGCGGGGCAGCGGGCGATCACGCCCAACGTCCTTGAGACATGCCTCGTCAGGTCCCGAGGACTCGGGATTGGCCCCGCATCGCGGTACACTGCCTCGGACGGGCGCGAACCACATATCTAACGCGGCGAAGACTCAGAGCGGTCCCTGCGCATCCTCGGGGAGCAAAACGCATGACATCGACCACGCCGACGTCGCCGGGCTTACCCGCGAAAAAGCACTTGGCTCACCTCGGTCACGTAATCGTTGCCGTGTTCTTGACCGCGTTATTTTTCCGGTTACGCGTCTTGGACTCTGCGGCGCAGCGGGAGGATTTCGAATCGATCACCGCGCTGGCAAGCGTGGTCAAGCTTCCAGTCCATCCGCTGCTCGTCGAGCCGCCGATGCAAAGGACGGCGACGAATGAGCAAGCCCCTCCCTTCAGTGCGCCTCCGGCCCTTTCGCCGCCGGTCGCGCCGCACATGCAAGGGCCAGGTAACGACGTCCTGGCCCCTCCCTTCGGTGCGCCTCCGCTCCCGCCGCCGCCGGTCGCGCCGCACCACGTGTCAGAGCCGGGGCCGAACGTTCAAGCGCCTCGCTTCAGTGCGCCTGCGGTCCCTCCGCCGCCGCCGGTCGCGCCGCACGTGCAAGGGCCGGGCGTCCACGCCCCTCCCTTTGGAGCGCCTCCCGTCCCTCCGCCGCCAGTCGCGCCGCACGTGCACGGGCCGGCGACGGGCGTCCAAGCCGCTCTCGCTGGAGGCGCGGACGGCCCGAAGTTCGAACTGTCCTTCGACATGGCAGTCCAGTACGACGTGACGGCCTGGCTGCACGCGAAAGAACCGGAGACGAGCCGGGACCATCGCGCCGCGAGGAACGTCATCGTGAAGTGGCTCGAGGGCCTCGGCGTTCCGCACGAGGACATCACCGGGCTCTCCGGGAAGGGCGGCGGGGACCGCGTCCCCTTCGTGCTGTTTCGCACCGGCGTCGAACCCCTCGGCAGCGCGTACGCCGACCAAGCGAACCTGGCGGAGAACCCGCCGCTAGGCCTGTTGCTCGACGAGGTTCAGCACCTCGGCCGGACGGCCCAGTTGACCGTCGTGCAGCAGGTGGTGGAGTCCAAACTTCCGCGGGTAGCGTTTCCGCTGTCGACGGGCGGGCGGACCCACGGTTCCAGCGGTGGCTCGTACCGCCTTTCATCGATCGCGTTAACCGACCCCGGCCACGTAACGGTCACGTTCGAGGAATGAGGGTATCGCGGGCGGCCGGATGCAGCCACGGCGGCGGCCGCGCCGCGCGTCAGAACGACCCTGCTCCCGCCCGCGCGGACCCTGCTGGGGCGGGCGACGGAGGAACCGGCGGGATCGTGACGCCCGCCGGGACGGGGCTAGGCGGTGCGGCGACGGCGGCGGGCGAGCAGGCCCAGCGCGCCGGCCATCAGGCCCAAGGAACCGGGCTCAGGCACGACGGTGTAGTTGACGATCAACTCCGGGTGATTGGCGGCTGTGCCGCCGTCGTCCTGGGCGAACCGCGCGAAGTTGGACAGGGTGGTCGACTCGTTGTTGGCCTTGGCCAGCAGGCGGATCGTGTTGTCCGTCCCGTCCAGGGCGGCGTCGACGGCCGCGCTGAACGCTGCGGTGTCGCCGAAGGTCTGGTCCCTATTCAGGTTGGCGGCGTCGTCGGGGTCGAACGAGACGCTGGACAGGAGCGTGCCCGGCGTGCCGCCGGGGGTAGTGGGCGCGTTATTCCAGGTCACGGTCGTCTCGGTGAAGTCCGAGTTCGTGCCCAGCAGGTGCAGGTCGTACTGCGTGACGGCGGCGCCGCCGCCGCCGGAGCCGACGACGTACAGGACGAGCGAGGCACTGTCGATGGTGAACGGCCGGCCCGCGGCATCCGCCTCGATGGCCGACAAGTCGAACTCGAACAGCCCCCGCAGCAAGCCGAACGTCGCGTTCTGGCCGACGATGATCTGGGAGAGCCCTTCTTGGTTGCCGTCCGGCACGTTACTACGAATGGTTACCCCGCCCGACTCGTAGCCGGGTGTGGGCGAGACGCCTTCCTGAAATGAAATTGGTTCGGCGGAAGTGGTGGGACCCGCGATGACGGACGCGAAGAACGTCGCCGCGGCGACGGCCGCGACCTGAGACTTCGTACGCATTTTTCTCACTCCTCGGTGCCCAGGCCGGGAAAATCTACAGCCCAAGGTGATGTGAAGCCCCTTGACCACCAAGTACGTATATCAAAGGAAGGCGGGCGAGGGAAACAAAAATCTGTTGCGGAAAACCGGCTCAGCGTGGCGCGGAGCGTGGGAGCACGGCTGCCCGGACACGGAAAACGGGACATGGACCAAGCGTGGGCGGAGATGGCGGCACGCGAGTCGGCGGCCGCTGCATCGCAGACCAGCAGAACCGGCCGCATCCTCGAGCGTCAGGTCAACTGCTGCGGGGGGCGCAAGCCGTCCGCCGCGGCCGTGCGGGTTGCGGGGGAGGTGCGCTGGCGGGCGGTGGGGCGGTACCGGACCGAGGCGCAGGCGTGGGCGGCGGCGGACCGCGCGGCGGGCTCAACGCCGACGGTTCGGCGATCGCCGCGTTCGGGGCGGCCCGTGTCCGGGTCTGGGACGCCCGGACGGGTCGGCCAGTCAACCCGCTGTTGCAATCGAGGGCGGTCGGCGCCATCGGCTGACGTTCGAGCGGCGGGACGGCCGCATGCCGGTGCTCCCGCAGTTCGCCAAGGCCCGCGACTACTACAGGACCCATTGTCGCCCGCCGTTCGGCTAGCGGCGGGCTCTCGTTGCAAGGTCGGCTGAGCAGGGCCTGCGGGACCGCCGGATCAGTCGCCATAGGACCGAAGCCCGAAGGGCGATCGGATTGAAAATTTCGGGGGCGCCGATCCGCTGGGGTCGCCGCGTCGTAACACTCGCCGGCTCCGGGTGTACTGGGAGATGCCAAGGCCGTCGTGCGTCGCTGTTCGGCGGCGTCATGCCAGTAACGAGTTGAGGGTCACCTAGATGCCGCGTCGTCGTCGTGCATTGGCTGCGCTGCTGTTCGCCGCATTCGTGCTGCTCGGAATGCGCCACGGGGCGACGCCTAGCACGCCCGCCGGTGCCGCACCCGCCCCGGCGGCCGCCCCGGCCGGCGACGGCGGGGGCGTTTCGCCGACGGTCACGCGGTTCGTTCAGTCGCACTGCGTTCGGTGTCACGGCCCGCAGAAGCAGAAGGGGTCGGTTCGGTTGGACACGTTGCCGGCCGCCATCGCCGACCCGACCACCGCGCTGCGGTACCAGGACGTCCTCGACGCCCTGAACCTCAGCGAGATGCCCCCCGAAGACGAGCCACAGCCCTCCAAGCAGGAACTGGCGGACGTGCTGGAAGCGCTGACCGGCAACCTCACCGACGCCCGCAAGCGGCTGACCGACACGGGCGGGCAGGTCGTGCTCCGACGGCTCAACAAGCGAGAGTACTCGAGGACGATCGAAGCCTTGTTCGGCGTCCCGGTCGACACCAGCCTGCTGCCGGACGACGGCACGGTCGACGGCTTCGACACGCTCGGGCAGGCGCACGGGTTCTCGTCGCTGCACTTGGAGCGATACCTCGCTCTCGGGCGGCAAGTGCTCGATCACGTGATCGTCACCGGCGAGCGGCGTCGGAAGACCCAACTCGTCAAGCAGCACACCGAGATCGAGACCCAGGTCGCCCGCCGCTTCGGGGATGAGACGCCACGCATTGACAAGCGGCTGTCCCAGGCGAAGGGGAAACTCGCCAGCGGCGGCGGGAACCGCGCCGAGCGGGAATTGCAACTGGCGATCGCCGAGGCCGAGCGGGGGCTGGTCGACGCGTACGAGGCTCGCGCGGAGACGGCCACCGGGGCGCTGGTCCCGTTCCGCGGGTTGAACTTCTCCGCCTGGACGACGATCGGACACAAGCCCGCGCCCGGGCGGTACCGGGTGCGGGTGCGGTGCGGGGCCGCCGCGGACGCGCCGGCAGACGGGCTGTTCCTGAAGGTGATCCGTGGCGAGTTCCGGGCGCAGGTGGCCGACGACGTCACTTGCTACCAAGTGACGGGCCCGGTCGCCGCGCCGCAGGTGATCGAGTTCGACGTGGACATCGACCACGTGCTGTCGAACCGGCTGACGTTTGAGCGGCGGGACGACCGCATGCCGGTGCTCCCGCAGTTCGCCAAGGCCCGCGACTACTACTACAACAACCCCGCCGTCGGCCGGTTTCTCGACGACAAGCGTCCGGACCTCTGGATCGATTGGGTGGAGGTGGAGGGCCCGCTGGCACGGCCCGCGGCACCGCTTTCGGCCGCCGCGTTGTTCGGCGGCCGCGAGCCGAAGGCGCTGAAGGACGACGAGGCCCGATCGGTCGTTGAGCGGTTCGCGTTCGAGGCGTTCCGCCGCCAGCGGCCCGACCCGCAGTACGTCAATCGGCTGATGGGGATCTACCAGTCCGCCCGGGCCCACGGCGCGACGCCGGACGTGGCGATCAAGGACACCCTGGTGGCCGTCCTGGCGTCCCCGCGCTTCCTGTACCTGTACGAGCCGCAGCCCGAGGGACAGCCGCCGCGGCCGCTGGACGACCGCGAGTTGGCGGTGCGGCTGGCGTACTTCCTCTGGAGCGCGCCGCCCGACGACGAGATCTATCGGCTCGCCGCCGAGGGCAAGCTCCGGGACCCGGCCGCGCTCGCGCAGCAGGTCGACCGGATGATCCGCGACGAGCGCGCGGCGCACTTCGTCGAGACGTTCACCACGCAGTGGCTGGAGTTGGAGCGGCTGGCGCGCGTCAAGCCGGATGCGACGCCGACCGAGCGGTACGACGACGCCGTGCAGAGGGAGTCGCGGCGCGAGGTGTACGCGTTCTTCCAGACGCTGCTCCGCGAGAACCTGCCGATCTCGAACCTGCTCGGCTCCGACTTCGCGGTCGTGAACGCCCTGATGGCCCGCTTCTACGACCTGCCGGGCGTCGAGGGGGATGCGTTCCGGAAGGTGCCGCTGCCGAAGGACTCGGTGCGCGGCGGGCTGCTCGGGCAGTCGGCCATCTTGACCCTGACCGGCACCGGCGAGCGAACCAGCCCGGTCGAGCGCGGCGTGTACGTGCTCCGCAAACTGCTGCACCGCCCGCCGCCGCCCGCGCCTGCCAACGTGCCGATGCTGGACGAGAAGGGCGTCGGCGCCCGGTCGATCCGCGACACGCTGGCCGCCCACATGAACAGCGCGCAGTGCAACTCCTGCCACCGCCGGATCGACCCGCTCGGATTCGCGATGGAGAACTTCGACCCGGTCGGGCGGTGGCGGACGGAGGTCGTCTCGACCGACGGCACCGCGAAGTTCCCGATCGATCCTGCTGGCGTGATGCCCGACGGCGAGCGCCAGTTCGCCAGCTTCGCCGAGATGCGTCGGCACCTGGCGTCGGACCGCGACGCGCTGCTGGGGGGTCTCACCGAAGCGCTGATGACCTACGCCGTGGGCCGCACGGTCGGCTTCACCGACGAGGAACTGGTTCACCAGATCGTCAACGACACGGCCCGCGACGGCTACGGATTGCGGACGCTGATCCAAAACGTCGTGCGGAGCAAGGCATTCCTGACCAAGTAGGTACGCACCCATGAAGATGACCCACCCGATCTCCCGTCGCACGATGCTCCGCGGCGCGGGCGCGAGCCTGATGCTCCCGCTGCTGGACTCGCTCGCACCGCGCGCCGCTCTGGCCGCGTCGCAGACGGTGGCGTCTCCCAAGCGGCTGATCTTCCTCAGCTACAGCTGGGGCGTCTCCAAGAACGACTGGTTCCCCAAGGACGCCGGCCCGAACTACACGCTCAGCGAATGCCTCAAGCCGCTGGCCCGCCACAAGGCGGACTTCTCGGTCCTGAGCAACCTGTCCAACAAGCGTGCCAAGGACGGCCACTGGGGCTGCACGACCTGGCTGACCAGCGCCGACGTCAACGCCACCCCCGGCAAGACATTCCAGAACACCGTTTCGGTCGACCAGGCCGCCGCCCGGCGCCTCGGCGCCGACACCCGCTTCCGCTCGCTGGAACTGAGCGGCAGCAAGGAGGACGGGTACGGCCCCGGGTTGTCGCTCTCGTGGTCCGAGCAGGGGAACGCGGTCCCGGGCGAGAACAGCCCGGTCGCGCTGTTCGACCGGCTGTTCGGCGCGCCCGAGGTGCCGCTGGCGGAGCGAAAGTACCTGCTCGGCAAGGACCGCAGCGTCCTCGACGCCGTGATGACCGACGCGAAGTCGATGAACGACCGGCTGTCCAAGGACGACCGCGGGAAGGTGGACGAGTACTTCCAGTCCGTCCGCGACATCGAGGTGCGGCTGAAGAAGGCGGACGAGTGGCTTGACCGACCCATCCCTGAGGCGCCCTTCGCACGCCCCGAGGGCAAGTTCAATACGTCCCAAGAGATCAAGCTGATGTACGACCTGATGATCGCCGCCATCCAGACCGACATGACGCGCGTCATCAGCTACCGCCAGCCGGTCGAAGGGCTGTTCCCGGAACTGGGGTTCAAGGTCGGCGGGCACGCGACCACGCACTGCACGGAGAAGAGCGACGCGTACAAGGCGTCGATCGCCCGGGACCAGAAACAGGCGGAGTTGCTGGCGTACCTGATCGACCGGCTCAAGGCGCTGAAAGACCCTAACGGGACATCGATCTTCCACAACAGCATCATCGCGTACGGCAGCGGCATCCGCAGCAACCACGACCTGCGCGACACGCCCACACTCGTTGCCGGCCACGGCGGCGGCGGGATGCGGCAGGGGCAACATTATGTCTACCAGTCCCACCAGACGCCGCTGGCGAACCTCTGGTGCGGCATCCTCAACCAAGTCGGCGCCGAGACCAAATCATTTGCGGACAGCGAGGCGCCCAAGCTGCCCGGGCTGTTCGGCTAACCGGGACCGGAACGCCACAGATGAAGGGGCCTGCTCGCTGACCGCACCAGCGAGCCCTCTTCTCGTGGTCGAGTACTCTACAACCGGGGTTCAAAACCTCCGAGGACCGTCATCCCGAGCGGCGGGCGTGCCGGCGAAAACCGCTTGAGAACCCGAGATCCTCGCCGCGCTCGCGATGACCTCGCGCGTGCATCGAGGTTTTGAAACAGCTTCTGGCGTTCATGCGGCTTGTCGCTCGTCACGATCCTGCTGGTCGTTGCTTGGCCCACCGTGACCTTCGGCCGGAACAAGCCGGGTCACATGGCCACCGGCCCCTACGACCTCCTGCAGGCCGAGCACCCCAAAACGCTGGCGAAGGCGGCACGGACCTGCTCCGGTGTCACCCGCAGTACAACGATGTGATCTCGCTGTTCAGCCGCCAGTTCCCCGACGGCGACCGGGGCGGCAACTCGTTCTTCGTGCGCGTGGCGGCGGACCAGGCGGTCGTGAACCTACACGCGGCTGTGGCACGGGCTGATCATCGGCAGCCAGACGTACCGGGCGACCGGTAACATGGCGATCGAGCTGCTGAGGCGGTCGGAGCTCGCGCGCGGGCGAAGCTCAGCCCGCCTCGTCTGCGTCGCCGGCGATCTCCGGCCGCCGGGTTCCAGGTCCCCGCCGCCGCGTCGTACACGCCGCAGAACGGGTCGGTGTCGTACGAGCCGGTGTCGTAGGACCCGGCTATAAACGCCACGACGCCGGTCAACGAGTTGAGGGAGTTCGGAACCGCTGTCACAGCGAAGCGATAGTCGCCGCCTCGCCCGTTTCACGGTCGACGATGATCACCAGAATATCCGGGCTTTGAACGCAATCGAATGTCCAAGTCGAACACCACCTCCCATACCTCACCCGGTGACGCCCAGTCTGGCAGAAACTCCGGTGCGATCTGTATGCACCGACCTCATGCCCCGAACCCGGAGGCTCTCCCGGCGGACCAACTCCCACGCACGCTCGACCGCTTCCTGTTCCGTGATCATCGGAAAATCTCCGATTCCTTTATGGCCTGATGCCATAGTTTTGGACCTGCCAGATGGCGTGTTTCTTTTCCATTGCGTTGAGCATGTTCCAGTGCCTGCCACCGCTAGCACCTCGTACACGCTCTGCTCTCGCCCGGCTGATCCCACCCCGGCGTATGACCTGTACGCGTCGTGTCCGGCTTCGGGACCCAGCTTGAGCACGCGGGTCCTGAAGTCGCCGAAAGTGGACAAGTTCGTGCCAGACGTCGTAGCGGGTCGGGTTGCTCGCGAGGTGCATCCCCGTGCCATTCGGGTAGGCCCTGAACGCCGCACCGCCCTCGGGAACGTGTCTCTGCTCATCGCTGTCGGGCTCGTGACGAGGTTGCCCTCGGCGTCGGCTCCGACGCGCCACGACGGCTCCGGCAGGCGCTCTACCCGTGCTCTCCGTGTCTGCTGAGCACGCGGCCGCCTCTCTCCTGACCCTTGCCATCCTTGGCCGTGAACGCGAGAACCCCGAGGCGGCCTCTCGGGGTTCTGCGTTAACTGGTCGGTCGGCTCGTTTCGTGCCGGTTTCGTTAGCTCCCCGAAAGGAACCCTGTTCATAGGGTTCTCTCGCACGAATGACTGGGAGCGGGCGAGCGGACGTGCCACTTCTTACGTTCCCCGCGGTGGCCATCACGAGTGGCCCGCCTGTTGCGGGCCGTTCGGCACGTGCACTTTCACGGCCGCCCCGCGCGCTCATTGTGTCAGTTTCATAGGCGTTTCGGATTTGTGGTCGTTCTCGGGATGGGGAGCAACAACAGGATTGAGGATGCTCGTGGGCGAGAGGCCGCGGCTCAGAACTAGGGCCGCAAGTGTTCCGCCTGCTACGAGGGACCACCCGACCAGTCCCGGTGCCGCCAGCCCGAAGAAGTTGCGCGGCCGCAGCGGGTCGTAGGCGGACGCCTAGATCGCCATCGCACTGGTCGGTGTAGACGAACCCGCCGCCGTATCGCGCGCATCGCTTCGGCTGTGCCGCTAGACCTCGACCTCCACGCGGCGGCGGGGTGCGTCGGCCGTCGGCCGCCACGCTTCAGGGCGGCGCGCGGACGCCACAATGACCGGCTCGCCTTCGTCATTCACGTTGGGGGCAACCGGCTGGAGCCGCTCGCCTTGCAGATGATCGACCGTCTGTTCTCGCCGTTGCTCGCCTACGGCCCCGCCGCGTGGCTGCTGTTTGCCGCGGTCGCCGCGTCGGCCGCCTACTTCCTCCGCGCGCGTCATCCTGGCAGTTCCGCGAAGCTGTTCCGGTTGTGCTCAACCCGCCGTCCACCGGCTTCGTCGGGGGACCTCAAGCCAACCCCGCCGCGTGGCTCTGCGCTGGTCCTCCGCCGCGTCCGCGCCGGTCGGGGCCACGCCGCGGACCGGCCGGGTGGCGCGGACGCGGCATGACGTCGGGCCGCTGCCGTCCGGCAGCCCAAGGTCACTGACCCGCACGTCGAAGTCCGCGGCACGCCGTCGGCCGCCCAACGGTCACGAGACGCTGATGGCGGTGATCGCCCGCCCGCCGGACCTGGTGATCCTCGACCTGTTCATGCCCAGATGGAATATCGCACGTCCGCTGCTGGTTTAGCACTGCGGGCGCGCGGCCTCCTGCGAACGGGAGGGCGGCGTCGCGACATTCGCCGCTGGAGGGTGATGAAGTCGAAGCGTTACCGTCGATCCGCAACTGGATTCACACTCGTTGAGCTGCTGGTGGTGATCGGCATCATCGCGGCTCCCTGATCTCTATCCTGCTGCCGGCACTCGCGAAGGCGCGCGAACAGGCGAACAAGATCAAGTGCGCCCTCGAATTTGCGTTCGCTCGGCTTGTCGATCCTGATGTTCGCGGGCGACCACAAGGGGCGTGTGCCGCTCGGGCACAACACGCCCTGGGGTGGACCGTGGTGGGGCTCCTGGATGTTCGTCAATGATTACTTCAAGCTGGTCGACCATTATGGTGCCTTGGTGCCCGATGAACGTCCCGGATCACAGTGGGTCGGCCGTGTTCTTCCAGGCCGGCACCGAGGCGGCCTCTCGCTTTATTCGGCGGGTCCGTCTTACTACGGTGCCAGTCCCGACAACCCCACTTTCAATTCGTCGCAGTGGGGAACGGGTGGACTGCATAAGCATTCAGGCACGCGAATCGGGTACTCGTACATGGGTGCGAACGTGCAGACGCCGAACGGCGCGTCGCCGAAGTGGGGTGCACAAGCTAACCCGCAAGACCACGACCGGCGACAACGACATCGACACGAACCCGCCGCTGATGGGCGACACCACCGCCTACCAGCCCTCGACGGGCTACCCGGGCGACGCGGAGGAGGGCGCGGGGTTCAACCCCGGTGACGGCTCCGTGCAGCAGCACCAGGGCGACGTCCAGCTCAACCTGCTCTACCGCGACGGCCACGTCGACGGAAACCGCCCGGATCGAACGCGTATTTCCGGTCGGCGACGGCTATTTCTTCCGCTAAGGCCCCTGCTCGGGATTCTGATTCCCGGGACGGCGTACGCGTAGTCGAGCGTTGCGTGCTTCGGGCGACGGACGGTTCTCATCACGCAACGCTCGATTGCGTTCATTAGATCGCCTCACGTCGCCGATCGTGATGACCAGCGCGCGAGCAGATAAGACAATCGGATCGACTTCCACTCCGGTAATGCACGGACCCCGATGCCGGAGAGCCGGCGTCCCGCGGACGCTGAACAAGAACCCGCTCCTCGTCGGGGAGCCGTGGTCGGCCTAGCAGTCATCGTGCTTCTCTGGCAGTTCTGGCAGAGTCGTCCGACCACGTACTACTCGTCCGACGATGGGCAGACGTTCTTCGAGGCCCCATTCAGGCGCCGCCGATCATGTCCGCGTGGTCTTCTGCCTGCGACGCGTCCAAGCCTTTCGTCGGATACCTGATGCGGGCCGGAGGGCAAGGCCGCTGCTGACAAGGCGATGAGCGATCCGAACTGGAAAGGGGTCCGCTCGCCGGGCAAGAGGTCAAGCGGCCGGGCTCGTCAGCGTGGATCGCGGCGGGCGGAGATGGCTGCACCGAGCCAGGCGGCGATGGCCAAGGCGGTCCGCACGTATGAGGATGTGATTTCCGTTCGTTGTCCCGACGGCTCGGCGAACGCACTGATGGTCGAACCCGACTGATACGCCGCGACGGCTAACCGGCGTGCCTTCCTCCGCTGCTCCGCGTCCCAGTCGTTCCACTTTGACGACGTGCCGCCTCGACCTGCTTCTGCGCCCCCGGCAGCTCCCGCTCGCGCAGCTTCGCCTTCTTCGTCGGCTCGGCCAGCGGGCGGTAAACCTGCGGCAGCTTCCGCTCGACGTCGTCCACCACGTCCGCCAGGTGCGCCACCGACTGCCACGCGCGGCAAACGTTCAGCAGCAGCGCATCATCGTCGGGGAAGCCGGCGTCGCGGCACCGGCGGTACAGGCGCAGGTCGTAGTCGAGGATCCGTGCGACGCGCTGCCGCAGGCGCTCGACCTGACGGCGGGTGAGGGCAGAGGAGTCCATCCCGTGCAGTCTACGGCCGGCTGCCGCCGTCGTGAGCGGCCCGTCGCCGCAGGTCTGTTCAACGCTGAACGTGCACGGGCATGGGCGCGTGGCAATACTGGCGTGGCGGGGCTCCGACCGTCGCATGTGCCGCGGGGTTCGTACGCCAGTTCGCGCAGTTCCAAGGGGACCAAGCACACATGCGTAACGTGCGTCACGCGCAGGTCAAGCCGGCCGCCGAGGGGGAGCCTGGTCAGTTACCGGATGCCTTTTACGAGGACGCCGCGAAGTTGGGCGCGCTGCAGGCGAACGTCGCTGAGCGAACTGGAGCAGTCCCTGTCGGGCGTGTGGAACGCTGCCGGCGTCTCGGATTCATCTCTCTCCCGGAATCCACCGGCCCCTAATCCACCGCGTCCATCTTCACGAAGCTGTACGCCAGCCCGTCAAAGGTTGTGGCTTCGCCGGCGTCGACGCGAGCCAACGCCGACTCCTCAAATACCGGCACCCGGTCGTACCGCCCTGCGGCGCCCACCGGCGGCGTGTCCGGCCGGAGTATCGGACGCAGAAGGTCAATGGTCGCCGCGTCCACATAAAACCGGTCAGGATGAACATCTTCTCCCGCTGCAACTCGAGCACTTCATCGAGCCGTCTCACCATCCCGGCCGACGCCTCGGCGCGGGCATCTTCCCGTCAAAGACCCACCACGGGGCACACTTGTGCCGTCACGTGCGCGCCTTTAGGATCGCACGTGATCGGAGTGGATAGACCATGCGCATTCGGACGGGATTTGCGGTTCTTGCGGAGACTAGAAAATGCCAAAGGGATTGAGCCGAGCCGCGAGCATCTTAAAGAAGCACGAAAAAGATTTGTTGAACGATTGGCTGAAGGAATTGAAAGCTGGCGGGTCAGGTGATGGGAGGATCGGCGAGGCCGAGCTTTCCGGGCAGGCGCAGGAGTTTGTGAAACTGCTCCAAGAAGCGACCCAGCACGGGAATGACGCGGACCGCGCCGAGTGGACGCCAGTAAAGGAATTTCTCGATGGCGTGTCGCGGTCGCGGGCCACACAGGGGTTTTCCAGCGATCAGACAGCGACGTTCATCTTCTCGTTCAAAAAGCCGCTGTTCGCGAAGCTACGGTCGGTGCTTGGTAATGATGCGGCTGCACTGGCAGATGAGAACTTGGCGGCGAGCGAGTTGATTGACAAGCTCGGCATGCACACGATCCGCACATTTCAGAAAAGCCGCGAGGACGTCATCCGCCGTCAGCAGGAAGAGATGCTGGAGCTTTCCACGCCGGTGGTAAAGCTATGGGACGGAGTGCTGGCCCTCCCGATGATCGGAACGCTCGATAGCGCCCGAACGCAGGTCGTCATGGAGTCGCTGCTCCAGCGCATTGTCGATACCGGCTCAGAGATCGCAATCATTGACATCACCGGCGTTCCCACCGTGGACACGCTGGTCGCCCAGCACCTGCTGAAGACGGTCACTGCGATCCGCCTCATGGGCGCTGATTGCATCATCAGCGGAGTGCGCCCGCAGATCGCCCAGACGATCGTGCACCTGGGCGTCGACCTTCAAGGCGTAACCACCAAGTCAACGCTCGCCGATGCGCTGTCGCTGGCCCTCAAGCGATCCGGTTACGTTGTCAGCCGCCCAAAGGCTTAAAGTTTGTTGGCCGACGGAGGCTCCATTGGAACACATTCCGATTCTGCGCATGGGCGACTTCCTCCTGGTGACAATCCAGGTGGACATGCACGACCAGTTGGCGTTGCAACTGCAGGATGATCTGACCTCGAAGATCGAGAAGACCGGCGCGCGGGGGGTTCTGATGGACATCTCGGCGCTGGACATGGTCGACTCGTTCATCGGCCGGATGATCGCCAACATTTCGGGGATGTCCCGCATCCTCGACGCCAGCACCGTTCTGGTGGGAATGCAGCCGGCGGTGGCGATCACCCTGGTTGAGCTGGGACTGACCCTCCCTGGCGTGAAGACCGCACTGAACGTTGAGCGCGGCATGGCGCTCTTGCGCACTGAGATCGGCAGCGAGAGCGTGGGCGGGGCCGAGGGGGGGGCGAATGCCGACGCTTACAATGAGTGAGAATCACGAGCTTCGCTCGGAGCAGGACATCGTTCGCGTGCGTCAGATCGTCCGCAAGCTGAGCATTGAATGCGGCTTCAGCCTCGTAGACCAGACGAAGATGGTTACGGCGGCCAGTGAACTGGCGCGGAACACCGTCACGTACGGAAAGGGCGGGACAGTCCTCTGCGAGACACTACTCGAGGGAGTTCGCAAGGGGCTGCGACTCACCTTCGTCGATAATGGCCCGGGAATTGCTGACCTTTCGCTCGCGATGACGGACGGCTGGACCAGCGGCAGCGGAATGGGCTTGGGGCTCACCGGCGCCAAGCGTCTAGTGAACGAATTCGACTTGCAAAGCCAGCCTGGCGAGGGAACCCGCGTCATGATCACTCGCTGGAAGTAGTTGATCGCATGCCCGACACAGTTCACGTCGCTGTCACCGACGCCAGCCAAGTCGGTGAAGCTCGCCGGATCACAGCCCGAATCGCGCAAGCTGTCGGGCTCGATGAACGCGGCGTCGGGACAGCGACGATTATCGCGACGGAACTCGCCAATAATCTCTATCGCTACGGCGGAGGGGGCGAAATCCTCCTGCTCCCGGTAAAGGCTGCTTCAGAAGCGCAGTGCGGGGCGGAGCTCGAGATCACAGCGGTGGACCGAGGCGCGGGGATGGCTGACGTGGCCGCGTGCATGTGCGACGGGTATTCCACCGGCGGCACGCCGGGCAACGGCTTGGGCGCGGTCAAGAGACTCTCGGCCGAGTTTGACGTGTACTCGCTCCCCGGGCGCGGCACGGTTGTCCTGTCGCGCGTTCGGCAGGAGACGCCGCGCGCGGACGTTCGACCGACCGGTCCGGTCAGCTGGAGCGCCGTGACTCGTTTTGCGACGGGGGAGGAAGTCTGCGGCGACACCTGGCGCGTTGCCGAACGCGAGGGTGCAATGTCCATCCTCATGGCGGACGGGCTCGGGCACGGCCCGGGCGCGGCGGAGGCGGCTGCGGCGGTTGCCGAGGCGTTTGCGGCCGACTCATTCGCACCTCCCGCAATCATGATGGCCTTGGCGCATCGACTGGCGGGCCCCACCCGTGGTGCGGCGGTTGCGGTCGCGCAGCTCGATTTTTCAACACGGACGTTGCGTTACTGCGGGCTGGGGAACATCGCGGGCTCTTTGCGGGGTGCCCGTGACAGTCGGGGATTGTTCTCACATAATGGAACGGTCGGGCACCTGCGTCCCAAGTTCGCCGAATTTGAGTATCCGTTTCCCGCGGGCGGAGAGGGCCTGCTGGTCATGCATTCGGATGGACTGCAGTCCCGGTGGAATCTGGAGCACTACCCGGGACTGGCCGCCCGCCACCCAGGCGTCGTGGCCGTGGTTCTAGCGAGGGATTTCGTGCGCGGACGCGATGACGTGACCGTGCTGGCCGTGCGGTTACGGCCGTAATTCCGCGCAGAAGCGGCGAAGGCGATGGCTATCGAACACGCTGAACAACTTCGTCTCGAAATCGATGCAATGCGGCGCGAGCGAGACGAACAGGCGGCGCTGGTCGAAGCGCTCAACGCGGAACTGTCGGAAACAAACCAGGGGGTGGTCGCACTGTACGCAGAGCTTGATGACAAGGCCGAGCAGCTGCGCCAGGCGGCAGACCTGAAAAGCCGATTTCTTTCCTACATGAGCCACGAGTTCCGCGTTCCGCTCGGCTCGATCGCCAGCATGGCCCGCATCCTGCTCGACGAGATGGACGGCGTGCTGACCGAAGAGCAGCGCACGCAGGTGCGCTTCATTAGGGGCTCGGGCGATGAATTGATGGAGATGGTAAACGATCTGCTGGACCTGGCGAAGGTGGAGGCGGGTCGAATCAAGATCTCGCCGGCGTGGTTTCAGATGGTCGATCTGTTTTCGGCCCTGCGCGGAATGTTTCGCCCGATCATTCAGGTGGAATCGGTCCCGCTGATTTTTGAAGAACCGCAGGACGTTCCGCGACTCTATACAGACCACAAGAAGCTATCGCAGATCCTTCGCAATTACGTGTCCAACGCGCTGAAGTTTACGAGCGAGGGTGAGGTCCGGGTTTCCGCGAAAAGGATCGGCTCCGATCAGGTCCGGTTTGCCGTCAAGGACACGGGAATCGGGATCGCGAAGGAACACCAAGCCGCGCTCTTCAACGACTTCGTGCAGATCGACTCGCCAATTCAGAAGCGATTGCGTGGAACGGGGCTAGGCTTGTCTCTCAGCGGCAAGCTGGCAGTTCTACTGGGCGGTGAAGTCGCCGTTGAAAGCGAGCTGGGACAAGGAGCGACGTTCTCGGTCACCATCCCCGTGCGCCTGCCGGGGCACGAACTGGACGCAGTGAGCGCTGAGGAAGGGGCGGCGTCTCTTGAGTGACGAGCGTCCCGTCACAATTCTCGTGGTCGATGACAATCCCGCAACGCGGTATTCGACCCGCCGGTTCCTCCGCGCGGCCGGCTTCGCCGTCGTCGAAGCAGCGACCGGCGGCGAGGCCATTGCGTGCGCGCAAGCAGGGGTGGACGCGGTGGTGCTGGATGTGAACCTGCCGGACATCGATGGGTTTGAGGTCTGTCGACGGCTGCGCACCAGCGATCGGACACGTCGTGTGCCGATCATCCATCTCTCGGCCACCTTTGCAGCCGATGCTGACAAAGTTCATGGCCTGAATGCCGGGGCCGACGGGTACCTGACGCATCCGATCGAGCCCCCCGTCCTCATTGCCACGGTCAACGCCTTTCTTCGTGCGAGGCAGGCAGAGGACGGCATGCGCCGCAGCGAAGAGCGGTTTCGGACGATCTTCGACCGCGCGAGCAACGGCATCGCCCTGCTGAGCGATGGGCTGGTGTATGTCGAGGTGAACCCGGCAATGGGACGCATGCTGGGGCGGGACCGAGAGGAGATCGTCGGGAAACACATCTCCGCGTTTCTGCCCCGCCAGGCGGAAGAAGTTGTTCCGGTCATCGTAGACGCGTTGGCAGCGGACGGGCAGTGGCGGGGTACACTTCCGCATACCCGTGCGGCGCGGCCCGGAGACCATGGCAGCGGCGATGGGCTGGTGGAACTGGATTGGCATGTCTCCGCCCATAGCTCTCCCGAGTTTCACCTGGCCATGGTGACCGACGTTACCGCTCGGCGGGCGCTGGACGCCGAACGCGAGCGACTGCTCGCGAGCGAGCGGGCAGCCCGGGCTGACGCCGAGCGCGCCAACAATCTCAAGGACGAGTTCCTCGCAACGTTGAGCCACGAACTGCGCACACCGCTGAATGCGATCGTCGGCTGGGCGCAACTGCTGCAACGGGAGGGCGTTGATCTGGAGGATGTGAAGGAGGGGTCCGAATCGATCGAACGGAACGCGCGCGTCCAGACGGCCTTGATTGCCGATCTACTGGATGTCTCCCGAATTACCTCGGGCAAACTGCGACTGGATCTGGAGCCGGTGGAACCTGCGTCGCTGATTCGATCTGCGATGGACGCGGTGACGCCTGTTGCGATCGCCAAGGGCGTGGTCATCGATCAGGACCTTGATCCCACAACGGGAATGATCTCGGCGGACCCGGGGCGCCTCCGCCAAGTTGTGTGGAATCTGGCCAACAATGCGGTCAAATTCACACTCCCTGGCGGCGAGGTGACGGTTCGCCTACGGCAAACCGGCGGCGAGGCCGTGATCACTGTCTCTGACGCGGGGCAGGGCATCGCCGGCGATTTCCTGCCGCACATCTTCGAGCGCTTCCGGCAGCAGGATGGCACCACCCGCCGAGGTCACGGCGGCCTCGGCCTGGGCTTGGCGATCGTGCGCGAACTAGTCGAGATGCACCACGGCACGGTCAGTGCGGAAAGTCCCGGGGAAGGCAAGGGGGCGACGTTCACGGTGCGTCTGCCGGTCTGCAGCGGCGATCGGGCGGGTTCGGGAGCGGCGCCCAAGGTCCCCTTGAAACCTGCGCTCCCCCGCACGATCCTGCGCGACGTGCGCGTTCTGATCGTCGATGACGACGCCGATGCGCGCGACCTGGTGCGGCGGGTGCTCACCGAGTTCGCCGCGACCATCATGGAGGCTGCCAGCGTCGAGGAAGCAATCCGTCTACTGGAAGCATCGCCCCCTGACGTGTTGGTCTCGGACATTGGCATGCCCATCCTCGACGGATATGACCTTATCCGCGAGATCCGTAGCCGCGGCTGTACGGCCGAGGCCCTCCCGGCCATCGCCCTCACCGCCTTTGCCCGACCGGAGGATCAGGAACGGTTGCTTCGGTCAGGGTTCCAGGTTTACCTGTCCAAGCCCATCGACACCCGGAATTTCATACACACGATCGCGTCGTTGCTGGGTCGCGCGAAGACGTGCGATAGCGACTGACCGCAGCCCCGATAAAACCCAGCGGAAATGGCGAACAACCCGGCCGCACCGTCATTGCCGACGTAGACACGATCGATGCCATAGGGCACGCACTGCGTGTGCGGCACTGTGCCCGCCGCCATGGACGACTTGCGGGCGCGCGTGGGGGGCGTCGCCGATGCCACGCGTGTGCGAACTCCAATAACGTTCTGGAGTCCGCACCGGAGGACGCCGGTAGCGAGCAGGCCTGCTCATTCTGCAAGATGTTCCTCATCGTTCCTGGCCTAGCCGAACTCGAGGCGGACCGCCGACAGGAAGCCGAACGGGACCAGAATGTTCTGAAGGGGAGGCTTCTGCAGAAGACTCAACGGACGCAGAGGGTTCGAGGGCATCGCGGACCGGCCGCCACCGCCACCCCCACTGCCCCTGTGGCTATCGCGTGGTACGGTGTGATGAGCTGCCAGACGTGCGGCTATCGATGGAAAGCACGTGGGCGGACCCCGCCCGGGAAATGCCACATCTGCTCTCGAGCCGCAACGTGAAGTCAGTCATGGAAGAGCGACGCACCTTTGCAAGCGGCGGCGGGGCCGCCGGGTGCATCAACTTGATCCTTCTAGTCGGCTACATCCTCTTGATGTGCGCGGGACATGTACTTTTCCCCGCTCGTTGAGGCGCCTTCCCCCGTCACCCCCGCCCGCGACAGGCTCGTCCCCGCGTACCCCGCCACCGCCGACAGGCCCCGCACCGCGTTGCACGCCTCCATCGCGGCCAAGAAGAGGGGGTCGGTGCGGGAAGCTGGCGCGGCTCATCCTGGCTACGAGCAGCGTGTAGTACCGCGCGTGCCGCAGCGTCCGCAGGTAACCTGGGACCGGTTCGGCGCCCGGCGAGGAACCTTTTCGTGCTGGTGACGACGACGAACCTGTACGCCCGCCTGCTCCACGGTCGCGGTTCCCCCGATGCTGCCTGCGTCTGCTACTCCGACGCCACCTGCCCGTGGTTGATCGCCGCGACGAGCAGCATGCCCCCGAGGGTGTTGCCGAGTAGGGTGGGGAGGAAGAAATGGCTCAGGTAGCGCACCCACGACTCGTCGCCGGCCATCACGTTGTAGAGCACGTCGACCGAGCCGGCGACGATGTGGGAGAACTGGCCGATGCCGACGACGTAGGTGAGGATCACGATGACCCAGATGCGGCTGCCGCCGGCGGCGGGGCTGAGCCAGGGGATCAGCGCGATCAGCCACCCGCCGAGGATCCCCTTGGCGAAGGTCGCGCCGAAGCCGCCGGAGACCGCGTGGTGGCCGATCTCGGCGATCGCGCGGCGGGTGGGCTCGTCGAACACCGGCGCCTGCGCCGCGAACAGCGCGAACAGGTGCGCGCCGGCGATGTTCGCGGCCAGCACGACCCCCAGCAGCCGCAGCACGTTGGCGAGCGTGTGGCCGTCGCGGCGGGCGAGCAGGGGGACGATCGCGGTCAGCGTGTTCTCGGTGAACAGTTGCTTGCGGCCGAGGACGACGATCAGGAAGCCGACCGGGTAGCCGAGCTTCGTGATCAGCAGGCTCCACTCGGCCTCGGGGAGCCGGGCCTTGAGTAGCCCCTGCGCCGCCATCGAGAACCCCATCACGAGCCCCGCCGCCAACCCGGACCATGCGAGCGAGGCCGTCGACCGGTCCAGTTCGTCCTGCCCCTGCTTGCGGACCGTCGCGTGCGTGACGGCGGCGCGGACGACGGTACGCCGCTCGACCTCGCCCCGTTCGTGTTCGGTCAGGTCACCCTCGAACCCCTCGTCGTCTTGGCCATGTCGGTCGAGCTGGGTCATGTGCGTCGCTGCTCCGTCGGCCGCGGCAGAGCCTCGCCTGCGCGATGCCCGGGAAGTTCGACGTGCGGCCGCCGCGACGGCCGGAGCGAAGCGTGTGCCGGTGCCGCAGGGGCACGGCGTCAGGAAAAGCGACCGCCTCGTGAGCGGAGTCGGAAACATCCGCGGGGACCAGGTCGCTCTGCGGCGAAACCGCAAGCGCGCGAGTTGACAGCAGCAACCGCAGCTGCGGACCGCGGATGGGGACGGGTGAAGGGTGCGGCGAGGGCGAGGCGTTCCCGCGGCGGCTCTGCGGCCTCAATGGCGAGCTCATGATCTCCCCCGATATCGAGGATGTTCCGGTTGACGACTGGACCGATTCCAAGATCTAACCAGCCGGCCGAGCCGCTCCGTTGTCCCCAGTCCCCTTCGGTTCAACCGTCCCCTGTCTGCCGCGCCCACGCCGCCCCATCGCCGCCGCGAGGTCCCCGCGCCACTCGACCGGCGCGACGGCGCGGTATCGCTTCAGCAGCCGCCTGACCTGATCCGCGATCGGCGCGCACCACGCCCGCACCGCGACGTCCGGCTCGACGCCGATGGACGCCCTGTGTGCGGACCGGCAGGCGGCTTATGATCGTCCTCCATGCGCGGCCACGAAGACAACCCGTTGCTCGACGCCGCCCGCGCGGCGCTGTCGCCCCGGATCACGTTCGACGCCTTCCTGGCGAAACTGCCGACGAAGGATCGCGTCAGCGCGGAGAAGCGGGTCGTCGCGCTGGAGGCCGAGCCCGGCAACACCGACCGCGCGCGGCTGTGGCGGCGGCTCGCCTGCTCGCTGATGACGCTGGCCCCCCACGCCGCGAAGCTGGCCGGCCGCCAGACCGTCCAGTTCTACGTCGCCGACGGCCGGTACCGTAAGCAGGTGTTCGCGCTGGAGGACCTGCAGGACGGCAACTTCACCCTCTACTGCCCTGACGTCATGGGGGATGTGGTGGACGCCGGGCTCCTGTCACCGTCGCCGCACGCGGGCGGCGCGGGCGACCCGCTCTACGTCATCGGGCGGACCGGCGAGCCGTTGCAGGTCGGGTCGCTCGACGCCAGTTCCCTCAACCCGGGCGCCCACTTCAAGGACCTGACCGGCTGGAACCGCAAGGCGCTCCGCATCACGCTGCCCCCGTCGCCGTCGCCGTCGCAAGTGGGCGCGGCGGAGTTGGTGTGCGCGATCGCGGCCGGCCACTTCGCCGGTCAACTGCCGCCGTCGACGTGAACGTCCGCGGCCGTACGTTCTGGGCGATCTAAGGGGGCTCCGCACGCTGATCGCGTTCATCCCCGCGCCGCTCGCGGGTCACGCCGGTGCGGGAGACTGCAGTTGGGGGAGAGGTTAACCGGTCCCGTCGGTTGCGCCGCATCGTCTCGGCAGCCAGCGCGTCCCGATCACTGGCCGGACGCTAGCAAGCCGCCGCCGGACGCATTTCCCTTTTCGAGAAGGAACGCGACGCGCGGGTTCACCGTGTAAAGACACGAACGCCGCGGCGGTCTGGCAAGCGCCCCTTTCCCCTACGCCCCACATTCATGCATGACGTATGACGGGCCGGGGGTCAGCCGAGAGCGTCGTCATATCGAGACTACCCGCCAAGGTTTTCCTTAGACTATTCCGGACGTGACTGAGGTTAGAACGAGAGCGGTGGCTGACCCGGCCGTTCGGCCGGGCGACCACCCTCACGTCTACGGGAGGTCAGATCATGTCGGATCAAGAGTCTCAGGTCAGTCCGGCTCATCAGCGGGCGTCGTCGGTTTCTCACGCGGATGGGTTTTGCCGGCGCGCGCGCCGTCGGGCTGGGCTTGGCCGGCGTCGGGCAGCCGGCCGCGTACGCCGACCACGAGCAGACCGGCGGCGGTTCAGCGGGCGCGTGCACGACTACGACATCCTCAACTTCGCGCTGAACCTGCGAGTACCGAGGCCGAGTTCTACCTCCGCGCCGTGACCGGCGAGGGGCTGTCGGACGACGACGTGCAGGGCCGGGGCGACCTGGGCGGGGTGACCGGCGGCCGCCGGGTCGAGTTCGAGAGCCGCCGGGATCCGCCGTTACGCGGAGGAGATCGCCGCCGACGAGACCGCACGTGCTGTTGCTCCGCGCGGGCGCTGGAGCGGGGCAAGCGGTTCGCCGGCCAGCGGAGCGGCAAGAGCCGGGGCCGGTCGCGCGGCCGGCGATCGACCTGCGCGACAGCTTCACCGCCGCCGCCCGCGCGCCGGCGTGGTCGGGGCGGACCAGCAGTTCGACCCGTTCGCCGACGAGGTCAGCTTCCTGCTGGGGCGTTCATCTTCGAGGACGTCGGCGTCACCGCGTACAAGGGCGCGCCGTTCGTCCGCGACCCCGCCGCGCTGTCGGCGGCCGCGGGCCTGCTGGGCGTCGAGGCGTACCACGCCGGCACGATCCGCACCGTGCTGTACGGGATGGACGAACCCCGCCGCCCGATGCCCGAACTGCTCGAGGCGGCCGACGCGATCTCCACGCCCTGCGCGCGACGCCGCCGACGGCGACGGCGACACCGACCAGGGCATCGCCGGGACGTTCGCCCGCTCGGCGGCGACGACGAGGACGCGGCGAACATCGTCCCGACCGACGAGAACGGCCTGGTGTTCGGCCGCACGTTCCAGCAGGTGCTGGAAATCGTCTACCTCGGCGCGCCGCGGTGAACTTCGGGTTCTTCCCGCGGCGTCAACGGCCTGATCGCCTGACCCGCGCGCACGCTCGTCACCGCCCGACCGCCGTGCGGCACATAGCCGGCGGACGGGCGGCGGCGCACGTCCGAGTCGTGGAAGCGCCCAACGGGAATCCTTCGGGTCGAGCGGGCGGCCCGAGCCGCCATCGGCGATCGAACGGCCGTTGACGGGGGCGTCCGAGTTGGGACTGGCCGCTACGGGCGTCTAGCGACCGCCCTGATCGCAGGTCCCCGTTACACGTCCCTTTCATGCGCTACCGCCCCAACGCCGTCCTGCACGTGCTCCTAACCGGCTGCTCACGCCTCGCCATCGCCCTCAGGTGGAGCAAGCCCGGCCACACGGTCAATGGTGACGTGTCGTTAACGATGTACCGAGGGCCGAGCATCACCCATTTGGGGAACCAGTGTGCATCCCGCGTGTTGCGGCACGCAGTCTAAGGCCGGGGGGATAGACCGGTCCCGTCGATCAAGCCGCAGCCGATTAGGGCAGGGCGGCTCACGAGGAACGTCCCCGCGTCGGCCGCCGTGAGCGGGCGGGCGAACAAGTACCCTGGGCGTGGTCGCACTCCAGGCCTGCAGCAAGCGCGACCTGCTCCGCCGACTCCACGCCCTCGGCGATCACCTTCATCCCGAGGTTGTGCGCTTCCAGGTTGACGACCGCGCGGAACCACGGCCGCCGCGTCGCGCCGGCCGTGGAGGTCTCGACGAAGTCTGGTCGATTTCAGCTCGTCGATCGGGAACGTGTGCAGGCAGCTCAGCGACGAGTACCCGGTCCCGAAGTCGTCAATCGACAGCTTCACGCCCAGTTCCTTGATCGCCAAGAGGGCCGCCTTCGCCGCCTGGTCGTCCTCCATGATGACGCTCTCGGTGATCTCGACCTTCAGCTGCGCGCGTCGATCCCGTACTGGTCAGCATCCGCCCGAGGTGCGGCGCGCCAGGTCGGGTCGGCCAACTGCTGTTGCGACACGTTGACGTCACCGGGACCGGCGCTGCGCCCGGGGTGGCGCGCCCGCCACGCCGCCATCTGGCGGCACGCCTCCTCGATCACCACCGCCCGACCGCCACGATCAGGCCGGTCTCCTCGGCGACCCGGACGAAGTCCGCCGGGCTCACGAGCGTCCCGTTGCGCTGCCAGCGAACCAGGCTTCGAACCCCGATCAGCTCGCGGGTCGCGAGCGAGACGATCGGCTGGTAGTGCAACAGCAACTCGTTCCGCTCCACCGCCCGCCGCAGGGTCTCTCCAGCCGCAGCCGCGCGACGGCCTCGGCGTGCAGGCGCTCGTCGAAGATCGCGTACCGATTCTTCCCAGCGGACTTGGCCTTGTACATCGCGACGTCCGCGTCCGCAGCACGTCCGTGTCCGCGGCGTAGTGCGGCCGCCGGACGATGCCGACGCTGGCGGTCGTCGCGACTTGGCCGGCGAACTCGAAAGGGGCGGCACACGGCCGCGAGGGATCCGCTCGGCCACCGCCGCCGCGTCCCCCGGCTCGCGGAGCCCGTCCAGCAGGACCGTGAACTCGTCGCCCCCCATCCGCGCCACGACCTGCTCCGCACGATCGCCCGCCTGCCCGGGTCAGGCGGCGGCGGCGCGGTGGCGCATCTGGCAGGGGTGTAGGCCGTGCGACGCTGTCGGCGTCCCGCAGGCACCCGGTCGGGCGGCCGCGACGGTCGTCAGCAAGGCGTCGCCGGCGGCGTGCCCCAGGCTGTCGTTGACGACCTTGAACCGGTCGAGGTCGAGGAACAGCACGGCGAAGTGGTGGTGCGTCTGGCGGCTCGCCCGCTCCAGGCAGCGGCCAACGCGGTCCTGGAACAGGACCCGGTTCGGCAGCCCGGTCAGCGCGTCGTGCAGCGAGTCGTGCCGCAGGCGCTCTTCGGCGAGCCGTCGCTCAGTTACGTTCTCGTGCGCGACGACCGCCCGGGTAGGGCCGTCGCCCGCGAAGCGGGAGACGCGCACCACGAACCACCGCCGCTCGAGCGGCGAGTGGCACGGGTACTCCAGACTGAACGCTTCGCGCTCGCCCCGCAGCACCGCTCGGATCCCGGCGGCTGCGACGGCGGCACCCTCGTCGCCGCACGCGCCGGCCGACGGTCCGCAGGTCGTAAGGTAATTGGCGCCCTCGGCGCAGCCGGTGCCGCCGCCGTTGGCCGCGGCGAACTCCCGCCACGCGCGGTTGACGGCGAGGATGGTGCCGTCGGCGCCCACGATCGCGATGTGGGCCGTCAGGGCGTCGACCGTCGAGCGGGCGAACTGCTCCGACGCCGCGAGCGCCTCCTCGGCCCGGCGACGTTCGGTGACGTCCTGGATCAACGCCAGCGCGACCGGGCCGCCGGCGGCGCCGGCGCCCGGGAGCTGCGAGACGGTCAGGTTCGCCCAGATCAGCCGACCGTCCTTGCCGACGTAACGTTTCGCGATTTCGTAGTTCGTGCGCTCGTCGGCCACGAGTTGCCGGTAAAGGTCCACATCCGCCTGCAGGTCCGCCGGGTGGGTGATGTCCGCGAACGGCCGCCCGTCCAACTCGCCGCCGTAGCCGAGCATCGTGCGCAACACGCGGTTGGTCGTCAGCATCCGGCCGTCGGCGTCGACCAAGGCCATGCCGATCGCGGCGGACTCGAACACCGTGCGGAACCGGTCCTCGGCCAGCCGCCGCGCGGTGACGTCGCTGTAGATGCCCAGGATCCCCACCACCGCGCCGCCGGCGTCCCGCAGCGGGACCTTGCTCGTCAGCAGGTTCACCCGCGACCCGTCGGCGGTGAGCTGGGTCTCCTCGATGTCGAGCAGCGGCGTGCCGGTGTCCATCGCGCGCCGGTCGCACCGGCGGTAAAAGTCCGACTCCTCGCGCGTCCACGGCAGGTCGTAGTCGGTCTTTCCGACGACGTCGCCCGGCGACGCCAGGCCCGCCGCCGCGGCGAACGCGCGGTTGCACCCCAGGTAGGTCGAGCTGCGGTCCTTCCAGAACACGACGTGCGGGATCGTATCGACCAAGCCGCGGAGCAGCTCGCGCTGCTGACGCATGTCCTTGAGCGTGCGCCGCTCCTCGATCAGCCGTACGACCTGCCGGGCCAGCGCCCGCAGCGCTTCGGTCTGGGCGGGCTCCAGTTCCCGCGGCACGTAGTCGGCGACGCAGAGCGTGCCCAGGGCGTGCCCGCCCTCGCACACGAGCGGCGCGCCCGCGTAGAACCGGACGTGCGGCTCACCGACGACGAACGGGTTGTCGGCGAACCGGAGGTCGGCGCGGGCGTCGGGGACGACGAGCAGGTCGGGCTGCAGGATCGCGTGCGCGCAGAAGGCGACGTCGCGGCTGGTCTGGCCGGCCGCCAGCCCGACGGCCGCCTTGAACCACTGCCGGTCGGCGTCGATGAGGGAGACCAGCGACACCGGGGTGCCGCAGATCCGGGCCGCCAGCGCGGCCATGTCGTCGAACGCCTGTTCGCTGGGGGTGTACAGGACGTCGTACGAGCGGAGGGCCCGCAGCCGCTCCGACTCGCTGGCCGGTATCACCGCCGCTGGCATAACTGCTCCTCGACCGACCGGTAGCCTCTGCGGCGGAAAGCGTCCGCCCTCCGCGCCGCGGCGCCCCGTTCGCCGCGAGAGAGGAATCGACGCAGGTCTATGGGTCCTATCGTCAAATCTCGACACGCATCAATGCCGGTTCGGATTTTGTGCCCGGGACAGCCACGCGGAGCCGACCGAGCGTCGGTCGCCGGCAGTAGACCCGCTCCGCCACGTGCATCCTCGTGCTCAGCCCGACACGCACAAACCCACGTCCCTTCCCCGCGACGGAAGGCATTGCCAACGCAGAGGCGGCCGCCGAAGGGTTGATCGTGCGGGGATAGTCGTCGATTCGATGCCGGTGTAAACGCGGCCGTACGAGGGCAGTCGCGCACTCGTGCCGTGAGAACTCCTAAAGAAACCTCGGCGTTGCGACCGACTGATCCCTCTGACTAGAGATCTAGATTCTTCGAATCGAGCGGGCCACGCAGGAGGATGCTTTAGAGTCCCGCGCTGCCCGCCGCCAGTCGGCCACTACCGAGCCACGGCGTCGTGGGCGAGCGTCTCGACACCGCCGGGCGCCGCCCCGCATTCGGAGGCCGGTGCCGTCAGGCGGCCGAGACGCCGGGGTGGGAGGAGCCGTCGCCACCGGTCGCGATTGCCGCCCGCGCGACGTGCGCGTTGCCCTGGACGGCGGGCGGGCCGTAAGCTACTTCTGGCCCCTTGGAGGGAACCCGATGGCCACCATCCTCGTTGTCGACAACGCGGCGATCTGCCGGGAGCCGATCGCCGCGTGCCTGCGACAGTCGGGCCACGAGACGCTGACCGCGTCCGACGGCCAGGAGGCGCTCGACCTGGCGCGGGCGCGGCGCCCGGACCTGGTGGTGCTGGACGTCCTGCTGTCGAAGACGGACGGGATCTCGTTCCTGCGGCAGCTCCGGGCCGACCCGCGGGTCGCCGCCACGCGGGTGATCGTCCTGACGGCCGCGAGCGAGAAGTCGGTCGTGCTCAGCGCCGCGTCCCTCGGCGTGACAGAGTACCTGCTGAAGTCGCGGTTCAAGTTGGCCCACCTTCTCGAGCGCGTCGAGCGCCAGCTCAAGGGCGGCGGCGGCGGCGGCGCCCCCCCCCCGGGGGGCGTGCAAACTAAGCCCGCGGGTGCGGGCGCGCGCGCCCGAAAAAGACCCCGGGGGGTGTGGAGCGGCCCCAAAGCACGAGGAAACCCCCCCCGGGGGACCGAGGCGCGCGGGCCCCGCCCCGGGGG
>JAUJNJ010000203.1 GCA_030448225.1 Phycisphaerae bacterium | reverse complement strand
GAGTGTGCGCCGTCTCTGTCGCTGTCAGCCGCACCCGTGCTCTCATTGATCGAAGCGGACGACTGTCTCGAGGCCCTCGTCTCCGCGCCCGCCCCACGTCCTGTCGAGCGAGGAGTGACCGTGCGGCCTCCCACCGAACTGAAGGACGAGGCCGAGTCCGAAGGGTGGATCCATCTCCCCGAAGCCGGTCTGCGCCTCGACAGACTGTTGTAACCGCACGTCGTTCTCGAGCGAGGCGCTAGGAGAGCGGCCGCCGTCGCCTCGCATGGGAGCCCAGTCGATGCTCAGTCGCCGCCCCCGGAGCTTCCACCGCCGCCATCGCTCCCACCGCCGAAATGGTGACCACCGGGGCTGTCGCTGCCGCTCCACGGCCAGGTTCCACCCGAAGCCTCCGACGCCTGACGCTGCCAACCCATGGGGGCCTTGCCGGCGATGAGACTCCGACTGGACTTCCTTGCCTTTGGCAGGACCACATCGTTGGGGTCGGCATCCGGAGCATGGACGTGGCCGTCCGCCTCGACCGACTCGCTGGGCGTCGAGTCGAAGGCGGGGCCGAAGAGTCGCCGCAGAAGACCCATGACCGCTCTATCCCCGTTTTTCGGTCGAGCGGGCACGATTGTCGCTTCGCCCGGGAACACGGCACTCCTGACGCCAGACGCTGGCCGGCGAACCGCCACGCCCGGGGCAAGCGGGTGTGCCGCTCGAAGGGCGCCCCTCGAGGCGTTCGCCGCCGCGCTGCCGCGCAAGCTCGTGGTCTCGAAGCGCGGTGTAGCTCGCCCCTGCGATGGCGGAGGTCCGCGGCATGGACGACGACAAGTCGACACTCGACGAGTTCACTGAGTCGGCCGGCCCTACGCCGGCGGCGGCTGGCGGCGGGGAGCCGACCGGCGGCGCCGGCGGTGGCTAGCTCAGCCGCACTGCGGCGCGACGGCATCCCAAGCGCGGACACCGCTGCCAGCCACCGCCGCCGCCTGCTGCGGCGCGCACGATCGCCGCGGCGCGGCCGCTTCGCCTCAAAGCGGCAGCGCGCACGCCTGAGCGCGACAGTCGTCGGTCTCGATCGCGACCGTCAACCTGGTTGCTCGTTTGGCGATCGCGGGCTGAAAACGCCACGTCGCTTCCCACTCGGTCCCCGTTCCGCCGGCCGCCTTTTGACTGCACCGATACGGCGTGCGGACATCGTCGCTGAGCACCAGCGGGATGTTCATCAGCACCGTCGGCGGCTGTTGGGGCGGGTCAGCATGGCGCTCGCCCTGTCGCATCGCCGGGTCGGCCTGCGAGGCCCAGTCCTGAAACGCCGTCTCGTAGCTCGCATCCAAAGCGTCGGTCACCTCGTTCCGCGGCGCATAGAGGTAGATCACGACACCGGTGCTCGTCGCCAGCAACGCTCCGAAGACGACGCAGATTCCGTCGACCTCTCCGAGTACGGCTTCCGGGGCGAAAGCTGCTGCCACCCTTCCGCCGGCCACGGGCGAAGGATACGGGCGGGCGGCGATGTTCTGGGGGCGTCGCCCGCTCTCGCGTCGAGCGACCCGGTCGCGTCCGCACAGCAGGACGGCGGGCGCTGGTCCATCCGTGATGGCGGCCGCCGAGCCGCCCTGAGGCTCCGCCGTCGCTTGCGGTGACCGCTCAGACCCGCACCCGTCGGGCGTGCAGCGCCGCGTAGATCGGGCGGCACGCCTCGGCGACGGCGGCGTCGTGGTCCGAGAGGCAGATCTCGCGCGGGCGCCACGGCTCGAAGCCGGTGGACTTCCAGACGGCGGCGTACCAGTGCGGCGCCCACACGCCGTCGGACGCTCGGGGGCCCGCCGGCCAGGACAGCATCCGGTCGGTGAACGGGATGCCCAGCCACGCACACAGCCAGCGCAGGTGGGCCTCCGGCGCGCGCAGGAAGTCGCCCGCGTCGAGGATCGGCACCTCGACGCCGTGCTCGTCCCACAGCTCCAGCAGCCACTCCTGCTGGGGCAGCCCGATGTCGTCCGGCTCGCAGCTCTCCCGCGCGCGCACGTACGAGGCGACGACCTCGAACGGGTCGCGGATGAGCAGCACGTTGCGGAAGCTCAGCGTCCAGCGCAGGTCCATGTCGCGCATGACGTGGTGGGCCATGTGCTTGGCGTAGTGGACGCGGCGACCGGACGGCAGCGGCGCGGAGAGGCCGGCGATGGCCGTGGGGAGATCGGTGGGCTGGGAGGCGATGACCGCCTCGCGCGCCGGGTGGTCGGCACCGGTGCGGGCGAGGTACGCCGCGTACAGCGGCTCGTCGTCGACGACCGTGTCGGGACGGTTCTCGAAGGCGCGCATCATCGCCGTGGAGATGTTGCGCGGGCCGGACCACATCGCCACGCGCACGGCGTCGCTCATGGCGCCGCGCGTGCCGCCACGTCGGCATCGACGAGCTCGCGGTACAGCCCTTGCAGGCGCGCGACCACCGGCCCGCGGCGGCCGTCGCCGATCGTCCGGCCGTCGACGGACCGGACGGGCACGACGCCGGCGAAGGTGCCCGTGACGAACGCCTCGCGGGCGGCGTAGACGTCGGTGAGGCTGAACGTCGTCTCGCGCGCCGGGATGCCGTGGGCACAGCACGTCTCCAGGACGTTGGCGCGCGTGATCCCCGCGAGGGTGAAGCGCCCGTCGGAGGTCCACACCTCGGGCGCGTCCTCGCGGCCGACGACGAGGAAGAAGTGCGTCGAGTTGCAGGTCGCCACGAAGCCGTGCGGGTCGAGCATCAGCGCCTCGTCGGCGCCGGCGGTGTAGGCCTGGATGCACGCGGTGATGTCGTTGAGCTTGGAGTGCGCGTTGAGCTTGGGATCGAGCGTGTCGGGGGTCGCGCGGCGGACGTGGGTCGTGAAGAGCGTGATGCCGTCGGTCACCGTCGCCGGCAGCGGCTCCTTGTGCTCGGCGATGATCACGACCGTCGCGGGCCCGATCGTCACGCGCGGGTCCTGGTAGGGCGTGCGCTTGACGCCGCGGGTGACCATGAGGCGCACGTGCACGCCGTCGGTCATGTCGTTGGCCCGCAGCGTCGCGTAGACCGCTTCGGTCAGCTCGCGGCGGCTGCGGCCGACGTCGAGCATGATCGCCTTGGCGCCCTCGAACAGGCGGTCGAGGTGGCGCTCGAGGAAGGCGGGATGGCCCGCCCGCACGCGCAGGCCCTCCCACACGCCGTCGCCGAGGACGAAGCCCGCGTCGAACACCGACACGACCGCCCGCTCGCGCGGCAGAAGCTCGCCGTTGACCCAGATGAGGAT
>JAUJNJ010000202.1 GCA_030448225.1 Phycisphaerae bacterium | reverse complement strand
CTCGTCGCGCAACTCGATCCAGTCCTCGCTCATTCGGCTGTCCCGTACGTGTCGGCGCCTTGTGACTGGTGTGGCAGTCGCCGGACCCGCGCTCCGGCCGTGCTAGCCCGACATCACCCGCCGCTGACCGGCGGGATCAGGGCCAGTTCGTCGCCCTCGTTGAGCGGCGCGTCCGGCCTGGCGTACGACTGGTTCACCGCGAACGCCACCCGGCCGAGGTGCGCCGCCAGCGACGGGTGCGCCCGCGCCAGCGCGTCCCGGGCGGCCGCCACGGTCGCCCCGCGTGGCAGGTGCAACGCGAGGTCCGACGCGCCGGCACAATCACGAAGGACGGCGAATAGCTTGACGCGAACGTGCATGCCTGTGATCCGAACCGCAGGCTTCCGCCGGCGGCTATTGACCGGGTCCCGGGGTGAACCGCGCAGGCTCTTCGCCCGGCTCGCCGCCATACCCCACCACCGCGATCTTGTGCCGGTCGGCCAGTTCGATCACCTTCTGCCGCTCGAGCATGATCGTCTTTCCCGCCTCCAGCACGAGGCAACCGGCGCGGGCGGCGGCGAGCTTCTCGATCGTGGTCGTGCCGACGGTCGGGACGTCGACGCGCATGTCCTGGTTCGAGTTCGACACCTTGATGAGCGTCCACCCGCCGATCCGGCAGAGTTGGCCGGCCCGCTCGATCATCGAGTTGGTCCCCTCCAGCGCCTCGACGGCGATCACGTCGCGGTCGGCGATCGCGATCGCCTGGCCGATGTCCATCCGGCTGATCTGCTGGCAGATCCGGTAGCCGGTGCGGATGTCGGTCCACTGGCCGGGCGTGGGCTGGCGCCTCGTCATCACGCCGGGCGTGGCGATGTGCTCGGGGCAGTATTTGGTGGAGTCGATCAAGGTGATTCCCGCCGAGGCCAGTTCGTCGATCAAACCCTGGAGGATCGCGTTGGGGCGCTTGTCCTTGCGCCAGATGCGCCAGATGAGCCGGACCGACCGCAGGTCCGGCACGTACTGGAAGTACCGCCAGCGGCTGTACATCTGCTCCTTCGCCACCCGCCCGACCATGATGGCCTCGGTGCAGCCGGCGTCGCGCAGCACGCGGATCCAGCTCCCGAACCGCAGCACGCCGACCCACCGGAAGCGGTCGCACTCTTCCTGAAGTTGCGGCCAGGCATGCCCCGCGAAGGCGGCGCAGACGACCCGCCGCCCGCTCGCCCGCGCGCCGCGCGCGACGAGCACCGGGAACACCCCTTCGCCCGCGATGAGTCCGAGCGGCGACACGGGGGACGAATATAATCCGTCCGCCTTCCCACGACCAACCTGCGCCGCCGCCGCGGCCCGAGAAGGCGCGTGTGAACCACCGCCCGCGGGCACGACGCCCGCCGGAATCCGATAGACCACAAATTTTTCGCTTTCCGCGCGAACTTTCCACGAATGTGCTTGAGAGTTGCTAACGTCCCCGTTAGCTTACGGTGTCCCCGCCGGGAGACGGGGGAGCACGTCGCGCGGCTGGTGTCAGCCACAAGTAAAAGGGAGATCGTTTGAAAATGCAGAATTCGAACTTCAATAAGGGCCGGTGCGCCCTCGCGTTGGCCGTGGCGACCGCAGCGATGAGCTTCACGGCGGCCGCGACGGCCGCGCCCTACGCGTCGGGCGTGACGCAGAGCGGAGACAGCGTCAACTTCACGCTGAACGAGGTGGCCGACGAGGTCACCGTCGTCTTCGACGGCGGCGCCCGCACCGAGAACCTCGGCTCGCTAACGCGCGGCACCCACACGGTGAACCTCGGCACGAACTCGTCCTACGAGATTCGCGTGAGCGACACCGCCGCGGCGTCGGGTTACACGCTGACCGACCGCGTCGGGTTCTTCAGCCCCAAGGGCGTGTCGGTCAACCGGCTGCCGGGCACGGCCAACTTCGGGGACATCTACGTCTCGGAGTCCACCGCCGGCACGCCCGACACCACCGTCATCGGCCCGGCCCGAAACGTCGGCTTCTACAAGCTCGCGGCCGACTTCGCGGAGCAGGACTTCGGCACCGCCGGCCTGACCCGCACCGGGGCACAGACCTACGGCAAGACGAGCATCGGACGAGACGGCAACCTGTACAACGCGAACCTGTCGTCCGACATTGCCCACCAGATCAGCGACAACCTCGACAGCAACATCGCGCTGACCGACGCGAGCAACCGGACGCCGGACACGAGTTCAACCACCAATAACGCCCAGTTCGTCACGAGCGTCGAGGTCACGGGAACGGGGACGAACCGGCAGTTGTTCGTCGCCAACAGCAACTTCAACGACACGGCGACCAAAGGCGTGATCCGGTACAACCTATCCGGGACGACGGTCGCGCCGGACGACAGAGGCACCCGCGTCATCGACGGCGCCGACGTCGACAACTACTTCGCCAGCGACGTGGAGGTCGACAGCGCCGGCAACATCTACGTCGCGACGAATCGATTCACCGCCGGCCAGGCAAATCCGGTCGTGAAGTTCGACTCGGCGGGAAACGAGATTTTCAGCGTGCCCAATACGTACACCGGCGGCAACAGCCTCGCCCTCAGCGAGGAGTTGGGCGTGTTCGCGTACGGCAGCTTTTACGACGGCATGGTGTACGTCTTCAACGCGACCGACGGCGCCCTCGTGACCAGTTTCGACGCCGGGGGCCCCATCCAGGACCTCGATTTCGACATCCTGGGCAACCTCTACACCGTCTCGAGCAGCGATGAGATCCTGTCGGCGTACGGGATCGGCACCTCGCAGATCGCGATCACCCGCTCGGACGGCACGTTCGCGGTCACGCCCGTGCCCGAGCCCGGCGCCGTCGGCCTGCTCGCCATCGCCGGACTCGGCCTGCTCCGACGCCGGCGCCAGGCCTGACAGGGCCGCCGCTCTCCCGAAAGAATGAACGAAGCCGGCGGCCCATGCGGGGCGCCGGCTTGTTTCGGTGTGGGGGGCCCCGCCCCCGCGCGGACGTGCGGCAGGCGCGGGCGCGTGGCGGCTCAGTGCGGGCCGGCCGTTGGGTGGGGTGTGGGTGGGTTGGTTTCTTTATTTTTTTATGATGTGATGTTGGTTGGGGGTTGTTTATATAAACGCGGTTTTTTTGGGCTGGTCTTTGTGGTTTATGGTTGTTGGGTTTTTTTGATTCGGGGTGTTTTGTTTTTTTTGTTTGTGTTTTTTGTTTTTTTTGTGTTGTTGTTTGTTTTTTTTTTTGTTTTTGTGTGTTTTTTTTTTTTTTTTTTGGTTTGGTGTTTTTTGGTGTGGTTTCGGGC
>JAUJNJ010000201.1:2148-3276 GCA_030448225.1 Phycisphaerae bacterium | reverse complement strand
CGGCAACCGCGTCGGGCGCGCAGGCGAGAACGGTGTTCGCGCCGGGAAAGCGTTCGGGATGCGGCCGGACCGCGCGCGTATCAACGACGGTCACGTTCCAGCCGAGTTCGTGGCTCAGGCGCGTGAGCGGGATGGCGTCGTGGCCCGCGCCGAAGATCACAAGCGGAACGGGCGGCAAAACGGCTTCGAGAAAAATCACGGCTGTGCCCCCGCCGGGGGAAACGTAGGTCTGCGTTTCCGGCACGCCGGAAGCAAGGACGCGCCGCGCGTCCGTCAGCAGCGGAGCGGCAAAACCTGCGCTCGCCAGCGCCCCGGTCGCCTCGCCGTTCGCGCCGAGCAGCAGCCGTGCGCCCACAGGCGCGGCCTCGCCGTCGGCCTGAAAAACCGTGCACAACACGCCCGGCTCGCCGCGTTGAAGGCAATGCGCGACAAAGGCGAGGTGGTCTTCGGTTCCCGGTCCGAGCCGTTCCAGCAGAACACGAACGACGCCGTTGCAGCCCAGGCCGAATCCCCACGCGATGTCATCATCGGCCGAGCGTGAGTCGTAGGTAACGAGGACGGGCCGGCCACTTTCCGTTCGCCACCACGCTTTTTTGGCAACGTCGCCTTCCAAACAGCCGCCCGAAATGCTGCCCGCCGCCCAGCCGTCGCCCTCGACGAGCAGCATCCGCGCGCCAGGCCGCCGATACGTTGAGCCTTCGGCGGCGACGACTGTTGCCAACACCACCGGCTTGTTCGCGCGCCGGGCGGCGTCATAGGCGTTCACGATGTCTTGCAGTTCGTTCATTTCTTTGTTGCTGCCTGCTGATTTTGCCGCCTCAGGGACAGCAAAACGGCCTGCCCGCCGTGGTACGCCTCGTGCGCGATGACGTGGCCGAGCAGCCAGCGCAACGTGAACTCGGCATCGCGGTGCGGCGTGGCCCGTTCCAGGTCGGCGAGCGGCAGGAGCAGTTCGCGCGTTCGGGCGCGCACTTCGTCGTGGCGGGCGAAGTACCAGGAAAGCGGCTGCCGGGGCGCGTCGGGCCAGCGCACGGCGTCCGGGTCGGTTTCGTGGGAAAGCAGGGCGCGCCGTTCCTCGTCCGTTCGCGCTCGGCCCGCCGCCACCTCGTGCAGCCAGAAGGCTTCCAC
>JAUJNJ010000201.1:0-2048 GCA_030448225.1 Phycisphaerae bacterium | reverse complement strand
GTCCCGGCAGGTCGCCCAAACCGTGTCGCCGCGCGCGGCCAACTGCCGCACGAACTCCAGGCCGAGGCCGCGGCTCGCTCCCGTCACCAAAACGCGCATTCGTTTACCTCCTCATTCTTCGTTGTTCTGCCAGGGCCGAAAGCAGATTTTTACGGCCTGCTGGCTTTCCAAAAGGTCCACGCCCCGGCCGTATTCTTCGAGTGGAAGATGGTGCGTGACCAGCGGGGCGAGATCGATGGCGCCGCGCGCCATCAAATCCACAGCGTACTCCGCGGCGGCCCGGCTGTGGCCCGGATAGCCGCACAGGCGCAGCCGCGAATAATGGCGCGGCGCAAAAGCGTAGTCTTCGCGCTGCACGCCGAACAGCGCGACCACGTCGGCGACGCGGTCCATCATAAACTCGACGGACGTTTTAGCGCCCACGCAGTCAATGGTGCTGTCGAGGGCGGGACGCACGGGCCGAACGGGGAAGCGGGTCGCAAGGCTCGGGTCGCGCGAGTCGAACGCGGCGTCGGCGCCGAGCGACACGGCCAGCGTGCGCCGGTCCGGCGAAAAATCGAAACCGATAACCTCGCTTGCGCCCTCGGCGCGGGCCATTTGGAGCGCGATCAGGCCCGCCGGTCCCAGGCCGGCCACGCCGATCCGCCGCCCGCGCAACACGTCCATTTGCCGAAGCATTTGCAGGGTTGCGCCGACGCACATGGCGAGTTCGACCGGGGCGGTCGCTTCCGGCGGCAGGTGGGCGGGCACACGGATCACGTCGCCCGCCGCGCGCAGCACGTACTGGGCGTAGCAGCCAGGAATTGTGTGGCCCGGATCGCGCCACGCGCTCACCCGGTCCCCGACGGTAAGACCGGCAACGCCCGCGCCCAACGCGGCGATCTCGCCGGTCGCCTCGTGGCCGGGCTGACCGGGCGGGTACGGGTAACAAAATTTGTGGGCGGAAAACATCGGCTCATCGTGCCGCAGGTGCAGATCCCACTGCGGGCACGTCGTCACGGCCTCGACGCGCAGCAGCACCTCGCCCGGTCCGGGTTCGGGGATGGGAACGTCAGTGCGCACCACGAACGCGCCGTGCGGCGCGGTGACTTGCAAAATCTTCACGGCGTTGTTTTCATTCCCAATCCAGAACCACGCCCAGGAAGGGTTCGCGGCGCGACAAAATGAGATCAAAGGCGTCGGCGGCGCGCTCGGCGGAAAAGCGGTGTGTGATCAGCGGCTCGGTTCGCAGGACGCCGCGCGCCAGCAGGTCCAGGGTGGCGTTCATCCGCTCGGTCGTCCATCCGGCCGGGGCGTGAAGCGTCAGTTCGCGGTCACGCATCTTCTGGATGTCAATTTGCCCGTTCGATCCGTGGAAGCCTGCCGAAACAAGGTGCCCGCCTCGCCGTAGAACCGGATAAAGAGCCTCGATGGCCGCGACCGAGCCGACGGTGTCCGCGACCGCTTGAACGCCGCCGCCGGGCGCCCAGGCGCGAACAGCCTCGGTCAGGTCGTCTCGGGCAACGTTGATGGTCCGGTCGTTCGGCCCGGCCGCGAAGCGCGCGAGCCGCTCGTCGTGCCGCCCGGCGAGCAGAACGCGCGCACCGCGCCATTGCAGCGTTTGCGCCGCCCAGTGGCCGACCAGCCCGTCGCCCAGAACGACCACGGCGTCACCGGGTTCAATGTGGGGCCGCGTGCCGACATTGTAGCCGACCTGCGTCAGAACCAGGCCGCTTGCCGCCGCCGCTGGGCGCACCGTTTCGGGCAAGGGCCACACCTGCCCGTTGTGCGCGACAGCCGGCGAAACGTGTCCCCCGAACGGGAAAAACATCTCCTCGACTTTCGATACCGTGACGAACACGTTCTGGCCGACCGCAACGTTGCGCACGGCCGCCCCCATGCGCTCGACCACGCCGACCTTCTGGTAGCCGGGTACGTGCGGGAAGGGCAGGGGGTCGCCCGCCCCGCGCGGCGTGTCGCCCGCGATGCGCTCGCCCCGCACGAACGAGCCCTCGGTCCCGTTGCTGATCCAGGAGTGGCGTACGCGCACGACAACATCCTCGCCGGTC
>JAUJNJ010000200.1 GCA_030448225.1 Phycisphaerae bacterium | reverse complement strand
GGTGACCGCGACCGTCAGCAACTCCGGCCCCGCCGAGGTGGCTGGCTTTACGGCCGAACTCACCGTCAACGGCAAGTCGGTCGAGCGGCGGCCGGTCGGCAACCTCAAGGCCGGCACGACCCAGACGCTCCGCTTCGACCACACGTTCACCGAGCCCGGCTCCGCGTGGGTGAAGGTGCGGGCGGACGTCGCCGACGTGCTGCCGGCCGACAACGAGGCGATCAGCGCGGCGCACGTGTGGGAGAAGCTGCCGGTGCTCGTCATCGACGGCCAACTCACCAAGGCCGGCGGGTTCCGCAGCAGCCAGTTCCTCGTCGCGGCGATGCAGCCGGTGGCCGACCCGTCCCTCGAGGCGACGTCGCTCGTGCAGCCGAAGATCGTCAGCGTCTCCGACGTCGACGGCGAGTCGCTGGCCGGCTTCCCAGTGGTGATCGTCAACGACGTGCCGGCCCTGTCGGCCGAGATGCTCGACAAGCTCCACGACCACGCCCGCACGGGGCACGGCGTGTGGTTCATCCTCGGGCCGCGCACGGACGAGGCCTTCATCGCGCAGGCCTTGGGCCGGTCCCAGCTTTTCGCCGCCGACGTGGGCGAGCGGAAGGACGCGAAGACGCCGCCCTCGATCGAAGTGCGCAGCCCGACCAACCCGATGATCTCGCTCGTGGCGGCGGCCGAGAAGAACGCGATGACCGGCGCGGTGGCCAAGCAGTGGTGGTCGATCCGCCCGAAGGACGGCGACGGGCAGGTCGTGCTGGCCGCGGGCGACGGCACGAGCGCCGGGGCCGGGGCCGCGAGTGGCGACCCGCTCATCGTCGAGAGGCCGATCGGCGCGGCGGGCGGGCGCGTCGTCGTCTGGTGTACGTCGGTCGACGGCGCGTGGAACAACTTCCCGCTGCTGCCCAACTTCGTGCCGCTCGTGAACGAGACGATCTACCACCTCGCCAGCGGCCAGACCGCCGGCCTGCAGAACCGCCAGTTCGAGGCCGGCGGCCCGCTCGAGTGGAGCGGCCCGGCCACGCCGGCCGTGCGCGTCGCGCGCATCACCCGCCCGGACGGGACCGTCGCCGAGAAGCGCACGACCGTCAGCCACGGCCGCCAGCGCCTCACCTACCACGACACCGGCGACCCGGGCCGCTACGAGTTGCGGTTCGACCCGACCGAGGTCCCCCAGCCGCTCTACTACGGCTTCGGCATCAACCGCAAGGAACTCGACAACACCCCCCTCTCCGACGGCGACCTCGCCTGGCTCGGCGACCGCGGGTACCTCGAGCGCCGCCTCGGCCCCGCCGACGTCGCCTCCGCGCTCGGCGGCGTGAACAAGGGGATCGACCTCTGGCCGCTCCTCGGCCTCGGCGTGCTCGCGCTGCTCGTGTTCGAAACGGTGATGACGCGGCGCATGGTCAACCTCCAGAACCGCGTCGACGTCGCCGGCAGCGGACTCCCGGCCGCCCACGTCGCCTGAACGCCGACCGCTACGCAGCACCCTATCGCCGATCGTAACCTCCGCTCCAACCGGCGCTACGCGTGCCCTCGGGCTGGCGCGCCGGTCCGTCCCGGCCGCTCTCGGGGCGGTGTCGGCAATATTTGCCGGAAATCCCGTTTGCCTCTCAGCCGCCCGTCACTACAGTGTCCGCCGTGGGTGGCGCGCCATTCGTCCGGCGCGCCAAATGGACGTCAGACACTCAAGGGATTGAACAGCATGGCGGCTGTGATCGCTCTCGCCGGTCGGAACCGGTGCGCCCCCGTTGCACACGTCGAAACGCTCGAGTCGCGCCGGCTGTTCGCCACGACGGGCCTGCCGCACTACGGCCCCGCCCCGGCGCCCGTGGCCGGCCCGATCGGCGACCCGGTCGTCGGCGACGCGCCCGGCGTCTCGGCGTTCACGCTGACCGACGCCGCCGGCACCCCGATCGCCACGTTCTCATCCGGCGCCGCGATCGACCTCCCCGCGCTGCCCGCCGGCGGCTTCAACGTCGTCGCCGACACGATCGGCCCGATCGGCACCGTGCGCTTCGGCGTGGACGGCCAGGGCAACGCCCGCACCGACGACGCCGCCCCCTTCACGACCTTCGCCGCCCCCTGGCTCCCCGAGGCCGGCGAGCACGCAATTACGGCCGTCCCGGTCGACGGAGGCGCGCCGATGGCCGTCGCGTTCAGCGTCGTCGGCGACGCGCCCGGCCACGGCACCGACACCGGCACGCTCAACGTCTTTCCCGACGACGTCGAGTTCGGCACCGTGGCCAGCGGCCAGACCGGCACCCGCCGGGTGACGCTCGAGAACACCGGCGACGCGCCGCTCACGATCACGTCGCTCGCCACGAGCGGGGCCGGGTTCACCG
This sequence comes from Phycisphaerae bacterium, assembly GCA_030448225.1. The sequence continues at coordinate 952 of JAUJNJ010000200.1, read as the reverse complement.
ACAACTTCCCGGCCGGCGGACCGGTCGTCCTCCAGCCCGGCCGGAGCCAGGTCGTGACGATCACGTTCGCGCCGACCGCGCCCGGCGAGGCGAGCGGGTCGGTCTCGGTCGTGCACGACGGCGGCGGGACCAGCCCGGCGGTCGTGCCGCTCTCGGGCACCGGCGGCGGCGTCGCCTCCGAACCGCTGCGGGTGACGCGGCTGACCCTCATCAACGCCGACACCGACGAGCCGATCGGCCCGCTCACGTCCGGGCAAACGCTCGACCTCTCGACGCTGCCGACGCGCAACCTGAACGTGCTGGCCGAGACGACCGACGACGTCGGCCGCGTCATGTTCGGCCTCGACGGCCAGGTCGACGTGCGCCGCGAGGCGCAGCGCCCGTTCGCGCTGTTCGCCGACGAGGACGGCGACTACAACGCCTGGACCCCCGCGCCCGGCGAGCACACGATCACCGCCACGCCATACGCCGAACCGACCACCGGCGGCGCGCGGGGCGCCGTCGTGAGCGTCGCGTTCACCGTCGTCGACACCAACCCACCGCCGCCGCCGCCCGGCGAGCAGCCCGACCAGATCCACCTGTCGTACACGCAGGACCCCGCGACGACGATCACGGCCGTCTGGCACACCGACGAGACGTCCGGCCCGACCGTCATCGAATACCGCCCGCTCGGCGCCACGACCTGGCTCAGCGCGGGCGGCTCGCTCCGCACGTCCAACGCCGAGGGCACGCTCCGCCAGGCCACGATCGGCGGCCTCACGCCCGACACCGAGTACGAGTACCGCGTCGGCGGCGACGGCGGCGCGTTCAGCGACGTCCACTCGTTCGAGACGGCCCCCGCACCCGGCGCGGGCGACATCAGCTTCGTCTACTTCGCCGACACCGGCATCGTCGGCCGCGAGGACGGGCTGACCACCGGCACGGCCGACGTGATCGAGGGGATGACCGCCCC
>JAUJNJ010000035.1 GCA_030448225.1 Phycisphaerae bacterium | reverse complement strand
CGTCGTACTCCTTGACGTACGGCCGGTCGGTCCGCCCGAGCACCCGCCAGTCCAGGTGCCGCAGCTCGTCGCCCGGCGTGTAGAACCGGTGCTGGCGGAACTCGACGCTCGCCCCCTTCACCGGGCTGCGGTGCGCCCCGGTGATGCTCCCCTCCACGACGCTCCGCGCCGAGAGTTGCAAGTGGTTCAGCCGCTCGACGAGCTGCGGATCGAGATAGCGGGAGACGAAGCTCATGGGGTCATTCGATCAGTGAAAGATGGTTCATCGGATCATTCCAAACGGTGACGACCACTGCGCGTTCTTAAACGTCAAGCCCCGGTGGGTCAGCCCCACGAGAAGAACCGGTCGAACCACGTCGCGTATCGCGGGCCACTATAGGGCTCCCGAAGCAGCCGAGGCGGCGCGTAGACGTACCCGCAAACCTCGAAGATCGCCTTCATCTCCTTTTCACGCCTCGCGTCCACCGCACCGTCGGGATCGAGGAACGTGACGAGGGAACCGACCTCGCTCGGGCGGACCGTGACCTTCCAGACTCCCCTGGCGTCCGACAGCAGCAGTTCCACGTCGCCGACATATCGGCTGTCCTGCACGGCGTAGCCGCACTCGATGCGTGCCACGCACGGGTAGTCCCACTCGTTGAGGGCGACCGCCAGCCGAAGCAACTTCGTGACCTCCCGCGGGTCCTCCGCGTGGTGAGTTGTATCGAGCGTCGACAGCAGGTCTAGCACGTCGTTGTCTGTCATGGCGCACCGTCGTGCGTGTCGATCAGAGCTGCGATCGGCCCGCGCTCCGCGTCGACGCCGTCCGTCGGGCGGAAGCTGCGGGCGAGCACCTCCAGTTGGCGCGGCCGATCGGCGACGGGGTGGAACGCTGACACGTACGATTCGAGGAGATTCCAGAACCGCCCGTCCCGCCGATCCGGGGCCTTGTCTACCTCGAACCACGGCTGCTCGTTCCACCACCCGGCGCGGTTGTATCCGTGCTGAAGCAGGTAGTCGAAATCCTGTCGCGTGGCGACGACGTCGGCCGGAAGCGCGACTTCGTCGATCAGCGTACGGTTTGCCGCAACCCAGCGGCGCCATTCGTGGGCCCGCCTGCCGTCACGGCGGAAGCTGGTCTGCCGGTGTTGCATGGTAGCTCAGTCACGCGGCCGGCGGACGGCCGTTCTGCATGAACTCCTCGAACGAAGCAGCCACGCGTGCGGTTCGGCGTGGGTCGCCTTCCTCCAAGTTGTGGGAGACGTAGAAGACCTCGCCGCACATCGGGCCGCGGACGCCGAGGCAGAACCAACTGCCGTAGCCGTCGTCGGCGAAGGCAAGCAACTCGCGGGAGATGAACTCGACCCAGTCGACGCAACCTGCGAGGTCCGCTCCGTCCGAAGCGCTCGTCAACGGGTAGAGTTCGCGCAGCGGCCGGCGTTCCGCGAGGGACGGGACCTGAAAATCGCATCCTTCCGGCGGGCCGCCGGCGAACGTCAGGAGCAGGTCGCGGTATCGCGGCGGCAGTGCGATCGAGTGCCGTCGCTCGAACGCGACGAGTTCGTCCGCCGTGGTCGCGGGGAACGCCCCATCGCGGTTCACCCAAGGTGGTTGCGACCACGGCCAATCGCGATGTTCGGTCGTCACAGGCACCCTCCTCCATTGACGACGGCGACCGCGCGGGCCGTTCGAGAAAACGGGTCCGTCAGTCAATCCGCCTCGATGTAGACCGGCAATCCCCGGTCGACCCGATGGCGGAGGAAGCCTTCGATCACGCGCGCGCAGCGCACGCATTCCTCCGGCGTCGCCCCCGCCGCGTGCGGCCGGACGTCCGCACCTGAAACGGCCGAGAGCGCCACCAAGAACTCTGTCGCTTCGGCGGGAGACAGTTCGTGCACGCCGCACGCGTCTGCCCAGCCTCGCCCCTCGTTCCACTCGGCGACAACCTTCGGCACGTCCGCCCCGTGACCTTGCCCCGCGCGATCGAGGATGGCGCGGAACAGCGGGTCGATGAACCGATCGCTGACCGCCAGGCGCTCCTCGGAGAGGCCGGGGCCGGAAAAGACGACGCCGCTGTAGTCGGCGTAGGTGCCGTGCGCGAAGGTGTCATTGCCTGCAGCCGTCATGACTTCATCGTGAACACGGCCTGCATGGCCGGCCGACTCCGTAGACCGTCTCGCGAACCTCGGGGAGCGGGAGCGTCATGACACGCCGGTCTTCGGTCAGGCGAACGCTCATGCTGTGGCCGGCCGCGTTTGTGGTCGGACCCGCAGGCCCAGGGCGGCGAAGTCGGCCGGCCGGACGTCGGGCAGGCGGTCGAGGACGTCGCGCCAGCCGTGGGCGGCGCGCAGGGTTTGCACGACGACGTCGAGCGGGTCGGGCAGGACGTTGTCGAACTCGCACTCGTCGTCGGAGTTGATCGCGAACGCCAGGCGCGGCGTCGGCGGGCAGAATTGGGCATCGACGCCGGGCTTGTTGCCGCGGGGGTCGACGCGGTACCAGCCGAACCCCGGGAGCAGCACCGCGTTGAAGCCGTGCAAACTGAACGGCGGGCCGGCGTCGCCCACGCTCAACCGCTGGTAGCAGAACCCGGCCGGGATGCCGCCGGCCCGCAGCAGCGCGGCCAGCAGGTGGCTCTTGGCGTAGCAGTACCCCGTGCGGTGCCGCAGCACGTCCGACGCCCGGCAGGTGGACGGGTCGCGCTCGGCGTCCCGGCTGTGCCCGACCTCGTCCCGCACGAACTCGAAGCACGCCCGGGCCGTGGCGACGATGTCCCCCGGCCGCGCCAGCCGAGCCGCCTGCGCCGCGACGGCCGGATGTTCGGCGTCCACCACGTCGGTTGATCGGAGGAAGGCGTCCATGATGGGGGAACTAATCAGATCAATCGCCTGATGATCCGTCGCTGCCTGAGCTTCCACGGTGCTAAAGCCCTTTGTCATCCAACCACAATCCGCAGTGGGTGCAAGCGCGAATACGGTAATGGCGACCCTTGCCCCGGCGCATGTCGCGGCCGCACGCCGCGCAGTGCGGGGCGCGGAAGAAACCGGCGGGCCCCAAGGCACCCGCCCCGCACTCCGGGCAGAACGGGCCGAACCCTTGCTCGAGCTTGTTGGCGCAGGCGGGGCACGCCAGCGACGGCGAAAGCAGAAACGTGGCGAGGATCGCGCACCAGCAAGTCATGAAGCCGGCGAGCATCCATCCGGAAAGCGGCTTGGGCAGCATCATGCCCAGCAAGACGAAGCCAATCGCGGCGGAGAAGATGCCCAACTCGATGCGCCCCACGCGCCGGTACCGCCGGGCCGAGGGCCGGAACGCCTCGCGCAGCCGCGCTCGCTCGTCGGGCGGCATGTCCGGCGCAAGTCGCTGCGGCACGGCGATCGGTTCGCTGGTGTAAAGACGGAACGACTTCATCGGAGCGGGATTTCGCCAGCAGACCCATTATTCCCGGACCGCGGCGCACGAGCAAACACCGGCCAGCCGTGCCGCCTGCGCCGCGACGGCGGGGTCATCGGCGGCAATCGTGTCGCCGATCGGAGGAACGGGTAGATAGTGATCTTTCCCCGCAGCGCTAGTGGACTCGTTGAAGGTCCGCGCGTGCACACCCCCGCTCTAGGCTCACGAGCAACGGTGCCATCGACACCGTCTGCTTCAGCAGCCGATTACGCGGGGGCCGCACCGCTGATGATCGCCCTCGCAACGTCAGCGGGCGCGATGCCCAGCGATACGAAGTCGATCAACGGCTCGCGCCAATACCCTTCCTTGTCGAGCCACAACAAGGCGGGAGCGTCGTTGAAACTATCAACAACGACAGCCCCTTCCCCCGTACGCCCCACCACCACATATCGGTCCGGCAACGGACGCTGCGGCCACTCCGGGCCGGCCTCGTTCCACGAGGGAGCGCCGCTGAAAAACAGTTTCTCCGTCCGGAACGCCAACGTGGTCTTGTACACGTCTCGCGGCGACGCGAACATGAATCCGCCCGCCAACCAGTGCGGCCGCGCCTCATTCGGGGACGCCGCGAGTTCCAGCACGAATGGCGGGTACCACCGCGACCAGCCTACGCCCAGTGCGACCGCGAGCGCGCCCAACGACGCCGCGGTCATGCGATCGCCGATGTCGTCGGGAATCATCAACGGTCGCCCCGCTCAGTGAACTTCGTGTCCCCAGGGAAGCGACGGCGAGAAAATGGCGATCACCCGCTCACTCGCTGATCCGATCATCCGATCCCTCACTTCCCTCACTCCCCCATCTCCTTCACCGGCTCCAGCCACTGCTGGATCTGCGGGCGGCCGGGTTGGCCGACGGCGATCCAGACGCCGAAGGCGGTGGCGCCGCCGAGGAGCAGGACGACCAGGGCCGCCAGCACCGAGCGGCGGTGGCTCTTGCGCTCGTCGTCGTCGCCCGGGCTGAGCGTCGACGCGAGCGGACGGCCCGGTTGGCGGGCCTCGATGAGGGCGGCGAGGCGGGCGGCGAGGGTGCGTAGCGGCCAGCCGTCCTGGGCGGCCTCGTCGAGCACCTTCGCCAGGGGCCAGTTGCCCCGCTCGCCGCCGTGCTGGGCGACGGCGGCGCGGAGCAGTTCGACGGCCGCGTCGGCGTCGGCGGCGGGGTCGGTGTAGAGCAGCGGGCTGACGTGCGTGATCCGCACCGTGCCGCGCGGCGTGAGGAAGACGTTCGACCCGCTCAGCGCCCCGTGTACCACGCCGAGCATGTGCAGCGACTCCAGCGTCAGCGCCAGCTCGCGCCCGAAGCTGGCCAACTCCCGCGGCGTGCGCGGGGCGGCGGCGGAGTAGGCGTCGAACGTCTGGCCGTCGACGTACTCCCAGATGAGCCACGCCCCGTCCCCCTCGCGCCCGACGCCGTGGAGGTTGGCCAGCCCGGCGTGGGCGATCTCGCGCACGCGGCTCAGCCGCTCGCGGATGCTGGGGTGAAGCCGGCCTTTGACGACCGTCTCGCTTGGCATCCGCTTCAGCACCACCCCGCGCCCGCCGGGGCCGACGGCGAGGAAGCTCTCGCCCGCCGGGGCGAGGGCGCTGTCGACGGGATAGCCGCAGAGTTCGGCGGGGAGGGGATCGGGCGAGGAATCAGGCGAGGAATAGGGCGCGTCGTCGGCTGCGGCGGCGGCGGATGCTGGGGGAAGATCCGTGCCCATGGAATCGAGGGGGAGCGTAGCCCAAGTGCGGCAGGCAATCGGGCGCGACCTGGGGAAGGGCCAATGACGGAGCCCCTATGACCAACAAATGACCAACTCCTGCAACGACCAATGAAGAGCACGGCGTCCCGGCCGTGTACAGCCGCCGATGGCACCGGCGGTCCTTCCAGGGCGTGAATGTCACTGGGACTTCGCGTGCACCCGCACGCGACGTCCGTTCTTGGTCATTGGTCCTTAGTCATTTGTTGGTCATTGAGGCTTGGTCATTGGGCATTCCCTGGCCGCCCGCTACGTGAGCGATCCCACGCAGCATAAAAGTCCTATAACGCTTCCCGCCCCGCCTGGCCGATGTACCCGTAACTGCCGGGGCTACCTGTGCCGGGCCGGTGGCACGAGGTGGTCGTGCCGGCCGCGAAACGCCAGTCCTGGCGGCCGCGGCTCCTCCTAGCTTGAGGGGCAACTCCTTGCTGTTACTGTCGATCGGCTCGGGCGACAACCGCAACACCCCGGCGCCGCCGCCCGGGCGCCGCAACTCCCGCAGGTCCCGGCTGATGAAGCTCTTCGTCTCGATCCCGCCAACGAACAACGGACGATCGCGCAGGTCCGTGCGGCGCGACCTCCCCGGCATCGACGAGGTCGAGGTGCCGTGGTCGACGACGGCCGGACCGACGACACCGCCGCCGAGGCCGCGCGGCCGCGCGACGGTCGTCCGCACCCCACCACCGGGGCGTCGGGGCCGCGTTCCACACCGCCCTCACGTACGTGATCGAGAACCGCGGCGACTTCGTCACGATCGACGCCGACGGGCAGTTCAACCCCGCCGACATCCCCGCCCTGGCCCGCCTGGTGATCGACAAGGCCGACTTCGCCGTCGTCGCGCTTCAAGGACCCGAGCCTGCTGCCCGAGATGCCCGGCGTGAAGATCTGGGGCAACCGGATGATGAGCCGACTCGTCTCGCGCCCACCGGGGGCAGCTACCACGACGTGTCGTGCGGCATGCGGTGCTACCAACCGCAAGTCGATGCTCAACCTGAACCTGATGGGCGCGTTCACGTACACGCAGGAGGTGTTCCTCAACCTCGCGTTCAGCTGCCTGCGGATCGTCGAGGTGCCGATCAAGGTCCGCGGCGAGGCGAGTTCGGCAAGAGCCGCGTCGCCAGCAACCTGTTCCGCTACGCGCTGAACACGAGCCGGATCATCTTCCGCGCCTATCGACTACAAGCCGATGCGGTTCTTCGGCAGACGCGCTGTGGCTGATGATCCCGCTGCTGCTGCTGGAGGCTTCCTCGGCCGCTACTTCCTCACCGGCCGCTTCAGCGGGTACCTGTGGGCCGGGTCTGTAAGCGCGGGGCTGTTCGGGCTGGGGCTGATCTCGCTGACGATCGGCCTGATCGGTGACATGATGAACCGCCAGCGGGTGTACCTCGAGAACTGCTCTACCGCCGCCGCGACGGGCGCGCAGCGCGACGCCGCCGCCGACGCCACCCCGCCCCGCTCGGACGAGGCCGTCCGGGCCGCGGCCCACCGCCAGACCACCGGCGTGGCGGTGCAGGCGGACTTTGCGGGCCGGCCGGGCGCGGCCGCGGGGGCACGCGGGGGCGAAAGAGGACTTCCGCCCGCCAATTACGCGTTACTCATGGCGGGACCGTCACGCGGACCTCGACCGCGTCCTGGTCGCCCGCTCATCAGACTGCGTGGCCTGTGTCGTCCCGCGGTCGAGAACGCCTCCCGTGACACCTTAAGGGTCGACAGCGAGTCGCCTGATGAACGATCGTCTCGGCAAGTACCTCGGGTCGCGCATTCCCGCACTCCCGTGCGCGGGCGACTGCTCGACATCGGGTGCGGGGCCAACGAGCTCGCCCGGCGGCACGGGCACGACAGCATCGGCGTCGACGCAACCAGTGGGGCGAGGTGGACCTCGTTGTGGGCGACACCGCCAACCTGCCCTACGGCGACGCGTCCTTCGACACCGTCTCGATCCTGGCGGGCGCTGAACCACATCCCCAACCGGGGCGACGTGCTGCGGGAGGCGTGCCGGGTGCTGCGGCCGGGCGGGCGGATCGTGCTGACGATGATCCCGCCGACGATCTCGCAGCTGGGCACTTCCTCCGCCGCCCGTGGGACGCCGACGTCGGCGCGGCATGAAGGCCGGCGAGGTCTGGGGCGCCCCAAGGCCGTCCGCCGGCTGCGCAACGCCGGCTTCGTCGTCGCCGCCGAGAGCCGCTTCATGCTCGGCGTCAACCGCCTGACGATCGCCCTCAAACCCGCGGCCGTCCCGGCGACGGTGACGCGCAGCCACAACTGTTCCGGCAGGCTGTTTAGATCGAACGCCAAGACGCCAAGGGTTAAAGACGGAATCAAACGCATCCTTCGCACCTAAAACAAAACGTCTCTCTCTCCTCCTCTTCCTACCTTGGCGTCTTGGCGTCTTGGCGTTTGTATTCTTCCTCCGAACCCCAACCCCGTGGACATGAGCAGCACCAGCCCCATCTCATCGCAGGCTGCGGCCGGTCGGGCACGACCTACTTCCAGACGATCGTCGACGGCACCCGGACGTGTTCCTGCCGACCGAAACGCTTTTCATCCCCGAGTACTTGCAAAACGCGCACTCGGTCCCGAAGCGACTGCTTAGTTGGCTGTTCCACCGCGAGCCGCATTTGCGCGGCGCGTGGTACGACGGCCCTGCCCTGCCGGTGGACGACATCGCCCAGATCGCCGCCGCCCACCGGCACGCCGCCGCCGCGGAGTGGGCGGCGGATCTGGGGGCCAGAAGACGCCGCGGTTCGTGCGGTTCATCGATTTGTTCCGCCGGCACTTCCCGGCTGCCGCTGGGTGCTGATCTACCGCGACCCGCGCGACCGTCGCGTCGATGAACTCGCCGGCGCGTTCTCGGTCGGCTGGGCGTCGCCGGTGGGCGCGACAATCAGCCGATCGTCGAGCACCTGCGCAACCCGCGGCCGACACGCTAGTGATCTGCTACGAAGACCTCATCCGCGACTTCGACGATCACCTCGCCCGGCTGTTCGACTTCCTCGGCCTGGGCCAACTCGACCGCGCCCAGATCGAGGCGGGCGGCCGGGTGCGCGATTTCAAAGGCACGACGTTCAGCATCCCGGCCAACAACGTCCGCAACGGGCCAGCGCCGCAACCGAAGTCGATCGACGCGTGGAGGAAATCGCTGAGCGAGGGCAGGCCTGCGAGATCGATCGCCGCTGCGCGACGATGAAGGACTCGGCTACGCGCCTGCCGCCGGGGCCGACGGGCCTGAAGGTGCGGAAGTTCGAGCCGCTCTGGTCGGCGTGGTCGCTCGTGCAGAACGGCGGCATCCTGCTGCGCTACCTGCGCCACTGGCCCGCGTTCCTCGCCCACACGATCGTCCGCAAGAGCGTGTTCGCCGCCTGCCGCCTGCTCGCGACGACCGGCGACGCCGCACGCGCGAGCCGGCGAGGGCGTCGTGATGGCGACGTTCGGAAGAAGTTGAACCACGGAGACACGGAGACACGGAGGAAGGACGGAGAGCAGGATTGAGAACGGAGAAAGGCCAAACCCTCGAGACGACTCTCGCGTGTGGCATTTGGGGGATCACCTGTTGCTCCCCCCCTCGCCCCCGTACTGGGGGGAGTGGGCTGGGGTGAGGGGCGGAACGGAGGAGTGATCGGGTGGTGGTGTGGTCGAGGGGTGGGGCGAGTTTACTCCACCGCGCAGTCACTCCACCATTCCACCACCTTTCCCGTTCCGCCCCTCACCCTAACCCTCTCCCCCGAGTACGGGGGAGAGGGGACGAGACGCACCCGACGCGCGGGTTGGCGAGCACCATAACTCTCCTCCACCTTCCGTCTTCATCTTCTCCTCCTACCTCCGTGTCTCCGTGTCTCCGTGGTTCAATTTTCCCCCATGTCCGATCCCGCCGCAAAGAATCCCCGCCGCTGGCTGATCCGCATCGGCCTGGCGGTCGTCGTGTTGGCGGTCTTCGCCTACGTCGGGCGGCGGTTCTTCGACGACCTGCCGAAGCTGCGTCAGGCGAAGCCGCTCGGCGTGCTGCTGATCGCGCTGATCTTCATCCCCACGCGCATCCTCACGTCCGAGATCATGCGCCTCGGCCTGCGGGCGCTCGGGCACGTCGTGAGCGCGTACGAGTCGTTCATGGTCTCGTTGGTGAACGCCTACGCGAACCTGCTGATCCCGCGCGCCGGGCTCGGCCTGCCCGCGGTCTACATGAAGATGAAGCACGGCGTGCGGATCGCCGACTTCTCCGGCGTGCAACTCGTGCCGATGACCGTGCTGCAGATCACCACGATCGGCCTCGCCGGCGTGATCGTCATGTTGATCCTGCACGCGCAGGGGCGGGCGACGACGACGGGCGTGCCGCTCCTGCCGCTGTTCGCCGCGCTGGCGCTGGGCAGCCTCGCGGCCGTGCTGCTGCCGGTCGGACGGCCGCGTCAGGACCCTCACCGTTGGCAACGCTCGCTCCTCCCCGCGCGGTTTCGGGAGCGCGCGACGGCATTCCTGTCGCGCATGGGCGCGGCCTACCAGCAACTCGGCCGCTGCGGCCACACGATCGCGTGGTCGATGCTGCTGCACGCGGGCGTGCTCGTGCTTCGGGCGGCGCGCATCCACGTCGCGTTCTGGGCGATGGGGCAGGACGTGAACTTCTGGGGCGTCTTCGTCGGCTCGCTGCTGGCCGACGTGGCATTCTTCATCAGCGTCACCCCCGCCGCCCTCGGCTTCCGCGAGGGCGGCGTGATGCTCGCCGCCCCCCTCATCGGCGTCACGCCCGACATGGCCGTCGCGACGACGATCCTCGACCGCATCGTCTACTCGCTCGTGATCGTCGCGATCGGCCAGTTCGGCCTCTGGCGCCTCGTCCACCCCGTCTTCGCCCGCAAGCCGCCCGCCGTCGCAGCCGAGAGCGGCCCAGCGGTGACGGTCGCGAGCTGATCGGGTGACCGGGAACGATCCAACTGATTGCAATCTGCCCCCCGCTGGTGATGCTCGGAGCCGCGCTGCACAGCGTCGGCGTCAATGGATGGACGGCGCGACTCGGATCGCCTCGTAGAAATCTTCCGCCATGAGGCTCGACGGCAGCCCGGATACGCCGCCGTCCCCCACCTCGATGACGGTCCAAGGGCCGGCCGCCGTCTCCGCCACGTCGACCGTCATGAACCGGCTGCCGAATCGGCCCGCGAGTTCTTGGCACTGGGCAATGAACGACGCGGGCGGCGCGAAGGCGGGCGCGGGCGGGATCAGCAGGCGTCCGTCGAGGAAGAAGAGGCGAACCTCCCGGTCGATCGGATGGCCACGCATGTCCTGGCCGCGGCTGACGAGCGGAACGAACCGGCGCAGGACGATCCCCTTCTCGAACAGCGCGCCGCGCTCGGCGAGGAAGACGCCCAGCATCTCTCGGAACCGCGCCTCGCCCGTGCCGGCGGGGATGAAGCAAGCCTCGGCCCAACGGTGCTTGGCCGACTTCACGTAGTCCTTGAGGATCGCGTCGCCGTCGCGGATCTGCGCGTAAAGGTCCCACGCCCGCCCGACATCGTTCCCCACGCACCAGACGGTGAACGGCGTGTGCCCCTCGAGCTTCGGGTAGGCGAAGGGCAGGTAGTGGGCCTCGGCGTACTGCTGCGGGTCGTTGAGCAGTCGATATCCCTTGCAGAGCAGCGCGGCGTGGAGCGACGCGTAGCGGTGGTCGGGCATCATCCACCCGCGGAACAAAGTCGGCGAAGGTGCCGCACCCGCGTCCGCCTTCCGTTCACAGAGCCGCGTGCTCTTGTCGGCGTCGCCTGCCAGCAGGGCCTCGTGGTGATAGAGGAGCACCGAGAACCCGAGCTCGCCGGCAGCGGCGAACTCATCGACGTAGCCGGGATCGACTTCCCGCGGGCGGAACGGATGACATGGGAGTAGGACGTGCATGGCCGGTCCCCTTCAACTTCGCCGATTACCGCGCCGACCCCCGGCCACGCGGTCCGCCGCGTGCGCGGGTCGTACGCCGTCGCGCGGCGTCAGCGCGATACCGCGGCCCGAGGCGACGCGGGAACCGACGAGGGCCTGCCGGTCGGCGGGCTCGTTGCCGGGCCGAATGTCGCGCGCCGCAGTTCCAGGGCGCCCCGCCGGGTTTCCTTCCGCAGCGTCGGCGTCGGCTCGAGCGTCAGGCCGAGTTGCGCGATCAGCGACTCCACGTTCTCCCCCGGCAGCAGCACCCACAGCGTTTCCGCGGCCACGAGTTCGTCGCGGTAGGCGCGCTGCTCGGCCTCGCCGGGCGGCCAGCGGCGGGCGGTGATCGGGGGGAGGGTCTTGCGCCGGCTGAAGTAGCTGACGACGCGATCCTCGGCCGCGATGACGACGTCTCGCTCCCCCACCACGGCCGGCATCTCCTTCGCCAGTTCGATCAGCGGCACGTACCGGCCGCGCTCGTAGTGGGCGAGGAACGGGCGGCGGTGCTGCTCGCCGATGTCGCTCAGGACGATCGCCGCGTTCGGCAGGAGCATCAGCGTGACGATCGCGCAAAACGCCGCGCGCCCCCGCCGCCCCGGGTAGCGCGCCTCGAGCCACACGGCCGCCCGCCAGAGCGCGTAGAGCAGGAGCGGAAGGATCGGCAGGAAGTAGCGCTCGCGCGGCAGGTGGACGAGCATCTGCGCCACCGTCGCGCCGACGAGCAGTCCCCACAGCGGCCGCTCGCGCATCAGCAGCACGCCGAGCGCGATCGTCGCCAGCGTCAGCAGCGAGTTGACGCCCGGCAGGATCCGGGCGCCGAAGATCCCCTCGGCCGCGACCTCCTCGAACATCAGCGGGACGTTCTCCCCCAGCGTGCGGCGGAGCATGAACCCCGGGCGATTGAGGATCAGGTCTGACATGCGCTCCTCGATCACCGACGCGTCGCGCACTCGCTGGCGGCGCGGGTCGACCGCGCGGAACGCCAGCACGCATCCGACGACGAGCAGCGCGATCATCACGTGCCGCAGGCGGCCCGGCCCGCGCCACAGGTGCCACGCGACGGCCGCGAACAGCGTGATGACAACCGTCCAGACCGCCGGGCGGGTGGAGACCATCGTGAGCGTGCCGATCGCGATCAGCAGCGGGGCGAGCCATCGGCGCGAGCGGACGTTCTGGTAGATCCGCTCGTACCCGAGCAGCAGCAGCAGCACGCCGACGAGGAACGGCGTGTCGGTGAAGAGGTTGAACGCGTAGCGGAAGAACGACTCGTTCAGCGCCAGCAGCGCCGTCATCACGACCGCCGTCGGACGGCCGGCGTGGAGCAGCACGAGGTGGTAGAACAGACCGAGCGCCGCGAACGACAACAGCGTCAGCACGAGCAGCGTGGGCCAGAACGCGTCAGGCCCGGCGAGGCGGAAGCCGGCGGCGATCAGCAGCGGGAACGCCGGCTCGACCCAATTGTGGCGCTGGCCCTGGTAGGTGTAGCCGTGGCCCTCGGCGAGGTTGCGGCCGAGCGACGCGTAGAGCGCGCTGTCGGGTGCGACGCGCCATTGGCCGTTGAACGCGGCGAAGTAAAGCAGCGGGACGACGATCAGCAGCCAGTACCGGTGGCGGTCGCCCCACGCGAGCAGGCGGGCGGAAAAGAGGGCGCCGGCGTCGCGGCCGGAGGGAGTGTCCGGCGCGGCGTACCCGATCTCCGGCGGATGTCGAACGGCGTCAGCCTCCATGCCCGGGCGTCTCCTCGGCGGTCCGTCACGGCCACCGGGTCCGCGCGCCAGCAGCGCACGCAGGAGGCGCCCGCCGGCCGGCGTGCAGCGGGGATGCTACGCGCCGGGCCCACCGACGCAACGCCGTCGCGGGGCGCGGGGTCGGGCCGGCCGACGACGCGCGACGGCGGGGACGACATTGTCCGCGCGCCCGCGCAAGAGGGCTTCGTCCGCGCGACGCCGGTGACGACATTCTCCGCGCCCGCGCAAGAGGGCTGCGTCCGCGCGTCGCGCGGGACAGCTTCGTCCGCGCCCGCGCAGACGGGCTTCGTCCGTGCCATACATGCCCGCCCGTCGCTCCCGGGCGGCGTGGCGGCGAGCATGAGTTCCGGCGGCCTGCCGTTCCGGCGGTGCGGCGATTGATCTTCAACCCGCGCGCGCGAAACGCATCTTCATATGTTGGCGCGGGCGGCGCTGCCACGGTAGGATGCCCGCCGCCCGGGCGGCGCGTACCCAGAACGGGTGACGCGCGCGGGCGGCAAGTCGTACCCGGGGGGCGGGGGGCCAAAGGCGTGGGACGTGGCGCCACCCACACGCCCCCCCGTCGGCGCCGTCCGCGCGCGGACCCGCGCGCGCGGGGGGCTCCGCCGGCGCCCGCCGCCGCGCGGAGCGACCCGTCGAACGGTGAGCAACCCGCGAAAACCCGACCCGCCGCCGCCGACGTCGCGCCCGCGGGAAGTCCCGACGACGGGCCGGAGGCGATCGACCGCCAGCGGCAACTCGTCGCCGACTTCGCCACCTCGTCGGCCGCCAACTCGGCCAATCGTGCGGCGACGGCGGCCGCGGGGCGAGCCGCGGTTCGATCGAATCCCCGGCGGCGGCGGCGGGAACGGCGCGATCATCAATCCCAACAAGAACGGGAACGGAAACGGGCACGCCCCCGCAACGGCGGCGGCGGCGGCGGCGAGCATGGGGACGGAAAGGCGAACGCGTCCCGAACGGCAGTGACCGGGGCGGCGGCGAGGGCATCGTCGGCGGCAGCGGCAGCGAGAATCGATCCGGTAAGACACACGCGCACGGGAACTGCAGTTCCTGCCGCAACGGTGACAGCCACGGGAACGGCGGCGGAAACGGCAGGCTTCACGCGCCGGCCCGCGACGTCCATCGACAGTTCAACCACCGCCCGCCGGCTCCCGCGGACGACGCCGCCGTCACGGCGGCCACGTCGGCCGGGGAGGACGGCCTGTCCCCGCGGGAGCCGCCAGACGCTGGGGCACCTGCTCGCCGGCGACGCCGAGAAGCAGATCGCGTCGAAGCTGAAGATCAGCCGCCACACCGTCCACGTCTACGTGAAGAAGCTCTACCGCCGCTTCGGCGTCTGTAGCCGCGGCGAGTTGCTCGCCGCTGTGGGTTCGGCACGCGCAGGGCCAGCGGTGAGCATCTGCCCTTCGCGGCGTAATCCGTTTGCTTGACGGCGATGGCGACCGCCGTGACAGTCCCCGCGGATGCACCCGCCCCGCCCCTCACCCCGATGCTTCGCCGCCCGGCGATGCGGCCGCCGTCGCCGTCGCCGTCGCCGTCGCCGCGCGCGGTTGTGGAGGTGGCCGCGCTGTTCACGCGCCTCGGGTTCACGGCATTCGGGGGCCGGCGGTTCACACGGCGATGATGGAGGACGAGGTCGTCCGCCGCCGCGGGTGGATCGGCCGCGAACACTTCCTCGACCTCGTCTCGCTGCTGAACTTCATCCCGGGCCCAACTCGACCGAACTGGCGATCCACCTCGGCCTGATCCGGGCCGGCTACCCCGGCCTCCTGGTGGCCGGGCGCGTGCTTCATCGGGCCGGCGGTGCTGATCATCCTGCCGCTGGCGTGGGCGTACGTGCGGTTCGGGACGGTGCCGCGGGTGAACGGCATGCTCGGGGCCGTCGGCGCGGTCGTGGTGGCGGTGCTGGCGATCGCCGCGTGGCGCTGGCGGACGGCGGTGAAGGACCGCTTCACCGCCGCCGTGGCGATCGCGCTGGCGGCGGCGTTCGCGCGCTGAAGGGCCGCACGCCCTGGCAGCCCGAACTGCTGATCCTCGCCGCCGTCGCCGTCGCAGGGGCGATCTACTACGGGATACGCCGTGCCGGCGGCGGCGACCGCGGCGGCCCTGGCGGCGGACGCGGGGACGCGCGACCCGGCGGCGGCGACGCGCGAGCGCGCGGCGGCGACGCGGGCGGCGGCGGTGACGCGCCAGCCGGGGGCGGCGACGCGCGAGCGCGCGGCGGCGCGGGGAGTTGGGCTGCGGCGACGCGGGCGGCGGCGACGCCGCGGCTTGCAGCGTGCTCCCCTGCTCGGCCTCCTCCCGCCCGCCGACGTCGCGACAACTGCGGTGGCGAGTGCGGCGACGGCCGGGCCGCGACTCGCTTCGCTCTTCCTGCTGTTCCTGAAGATCGGCGGCACGCTGTTCGGCAGCGGGTACGTGCTGGTCAGCTACCTCCGCACGGAGCTCGTCGAGCGGCGCGGCTGGTTGACCGACCCCCAACTGCTCGACGCCGTCGCCGTCGGACAACTCACGCCCGGCCCCCTGCTGACGACCGCCACGTTCATCGGCTACGTCCTCGGGCACCGCGCGCTCGGCGGGACGCCCGGCGGCGTGGCGGGCGGGCTCGTGGCGACGGCCGGGATCTTCCTGCCGTCGTTCCTGCTCGTCGCGGGCGTCGGCCCGCTCCTGCCCCGCCTGCGGCGCAACCGCCTCGCCCGCGGCGCGCTCGACGCGACCAACGCCGCCGTCGCCGCCCTGCTGACGGCCGTCACGCTCGAGCTGGCAATCCGCGCGTTCGGCAACCCGCTGCGCGGCGAGGCCCGCCTCCCGTCGATCGCCCTCTGCGCCGCCGTCGCCGTCGCCATGGCCCGGTGGGACGTGAACACCACCTGGATCATCGCCGCCGCTGCCGCGATCGGGCTACTCGGCCCCTCGTTGTTCGCCGCGTAGCCAAATCCCCGCGCGCCGCTCGGCACGCGTCCCGCGCGCTTCATAGGCACGAGCCGCTAAATGCCTGCGCCGCGCGCACTCCGGGGCAGCCCACAAGTCCTGCTAACACAATCTTCGCAAGAACTTATGCCACCCTTTGCGGGGAAATGGCGACATCGCCCTACGATGCGACGACCGGGCCCACGTCGTGGTTTCGGTTTTGCGTTTGAGGGTGGGAACCACCGCCCGTCGAGATGTGCCCTGCGGGGCGGGAGAAGAGAAAGTGCTGAAAAAATTGACCGGCCCCGCGATCGTCGCGGCGGCCCTGGTTTCCCTTGCCCCGGCGGACGCCGTCCGGGCGAACACCACGCCGTTTTCACTCAGTAGCGGCCCGTTCATGCAGGACTGGTCGAACACGTCCCTGATCACCACTAATAATGACTGGTCGATGGTGCCGAGCATCGTCGGGTATCGCGGCGACAACCTGACCGCCGTCACCGGCGCCGACCCGCAGACCATCGTGGCGCCGGGCGAGACGACGCCGGTGAGCGTTACCGCAAACCAGACCGCCGCGAACACGAACGCCCTCAGCGGCGGCCTGTATGAGTTCGAGTTGACCAACCCCGTCGTCGCCTTCCAAGGCTCGGGCACGGCCGACGCCCCGCACCTCGTGTTCTACCTGAACACGGCCGGCGTGCAGAACGTGAACGTGGCCTACCTGCTCCGCGACATCGACGACACGGCCGACAACGCGACCCAGCAGGTCGCGCTGCAGTACCGCATCGGGCACGCGGGCGACTTCACCAACGTGCCCGAGGCCTACGTCGCCGACGCGACCACCGGCCCGAGCCTGGCGACGCTCGAGACGGCGGTGTCGGCGATGCTCCCGGCGGCCGTCAACGACGCGGGCGATATCGAGCTCCGCGTCATCACGAGCAATGCGGTCAGCAACGACGAACTCGTCGGCGTCGACAACATCAACATCACGTCCAGCCCCGTGCCCGAGCCCTCGGCCTTGGGCCTCCTGGCGATCGGCGGCCTCGCCGCCCTCCGCCGCCGCCGCCGCCGGACGGTGTAAGCGCCTCGAGGGAAAGAACGCGATCGAACGGGACCGGCCGGGCCTCCGCGGGAGGGCCGGCCGGTCGCGCATGCGCCGACACCGCTCCACGGAAGGCGTCTCATGAAAGCGGTCCGCGGTCGCGCGTAGCATCCGCGGCAACGTCATCCTGGGGGGAGCGGGAGCGACCCGACCCATCTTGGGCCGGTGAAACGCTTCTATTCCACCCGAGATGGGTCGTCGCTGTCGCTCCTCGGGATGACGCGGCTCTGTGTCTGCGACTGCGATACCTGCCCAAGATGCGATTCAGGTCGGTTCCCATCCCCTCGTCACGGCAGCCGTTCCTGTCGTCCTCACCGCAGCGAAGGATCTCCCACGGTACTCGTGCCAACCGAGAGCGATCCTTCGCTACGCTCAGGATGACGTGCGCCTGATCGCTGCTACCGGGCGATGCGAACCCATTTAGCCGGCGGGCTTGCCCGCCGCGTCGCGCGGCGCGTCGGACGCTGAAGGGCGCGGGAATGTTATCCCGCGACCCGTCGTTCGGGAGGTGACGCGGGGGCGGCGTGCGCCGCGGGTGAGTGGGCTTACGCGTCGCGCGGCGCCGGGGCGCCGACCTCGACGCGCCGCCGCGTGCCGGTCCGGTACTCGGTCGGCGTCATGCCGGTCGTGCGGCGGAACATCACGCTGAGGTACTCGACGTGCCGCACGCCCACGCGGTGGGCGATCGCCTTCAGCGGCAGGTCCGACTCGGCCAGCAGTTCCTTCGCGCGCTCGACGCGCAGGCGGATGATCTCGTCGTGCGGCGAGCGGCCGAGCAGGCGGCGGAACCGCGACTCGAGGCGGCGGCGGCTCATCGGCACGACGTCCAGCAGGTCCTTGACGCCGATCCGCTCGAACGCGTGCTCGCGGATGAACCGCACCGCCGCCGACAGGTCCTGGTCGTCGGTCGCCAGCACGTCGGTCGACCGCCGCGTCGCCACGCCGATCGGCTTGACGAGCACCCCCTCGGCCGACACCGCCTCGCCCCGCATCATGCGGTCGAGCAACACGGCGGCCTCGTAGCCGGTGCGGTGGGCGTCGGGGATCACGCTGCTGAGCGGCGGGTCGGCCAGGTCGCACAGCAGGCGGTCGTTGTCGACCCCGAGCACCGCGACCTCGTCCGGCACGCCGATGCCGGCCCGGCGGCACGCCTCGAGCAGTTGCTGACCGCGGATGTCGTACGACGCAAACACGCCGACCGGCTTGGGCAGCGACGCGACCCACGCCACCGTCGCCCGCTGCTGCTCCTCCCAGTCGTCGCCCGCGTCATCAGCGCCGCCGCCGCCGCCGCCGCCGCCGCCGCCGCTGGTGGCGCTGGTGGCGCCGGCCCCGCCACACTCGTCGCGCCCGGCGCCGCCGCGGTCGCGGGCGGCGAACACGGCGCAGTCGTAGCCGGCGTCGGTGACGAAGCGGCGGAAGTGGTCGCAGCGCCAGCGGGACCAGTTGAAGCGGTCGTCGCCGCAGAACGCGAAGTGGCGGAACCCGCGCCCGATGAAGTGGTCGGCGGCGGCGCGGGCGATCTCGCGGTCGTCGGTCTCGACCCACGGCACGCCCGGGATCAGCCGGGCGGCGCTGACGTCCACGAGCGGCAGGCCGCACGCCTTGACCGCGCGGCCGATCGCCTCGTTCTCGACGCGGGCGATGATCCCGTCGCCGTCCCACCCCTCGAGCCACGGCGGCGCGCGGTCGCCGCGGTTGTGCTCCGCGAGGTAGATCGACCACCCGCGGTGCTCGCGGATGTACGCGTTCACGCCCTCCAGCAGCCCGCGCGCGTACGAGTTGGACGTCTCGATCAGCAGCGCGACCTTCGGCCGTCGCGCCGACGGGAGCGACAGTGCCCCGGGCGACGGGTTCGCCGCCGCCGCCCGCGACCCCGCCCGGCGGGCCGCGCCGCCCGACGTCGGCTTGGCGGGTTGGCGGCGTTTGCGACCCGACGGCGACATGGCGGCAACCCTCCGCGACGCACCCGGCCGCGCGGCGGGGACGGGGATCCGAGCCTATAACCTGGGACGGCGACGGCGACGGTCAAGGAACCTTAACGCCACCACGCGCCGTGCAGAGCGTCATCGAACGCCGTCGGAAGCTTATCCCGATTTCGCGCGACCGCGGGTTACTCAGAGCCGATCCGGATAACCCGTAGCGTGCCCTTCGGGCCTGCGGCGAAACAGTGGCTGTCGGATTATTCCACCGGGCCCCTTCACCATCTCCCCCGCAGCCAGACAGCGAATCGCGCGAACTTAGCGGCGTGCCCACCTCCGGTGGCCACGCCACAGGTCGCAACCCCCTCCCGATCGGACCGGCACGACAGGGGACGACCCAACATCGGCCCTCAGTGCTTCACCCGGCTCGTCGCCAGGAACTCCACGAGCGACGACAGTTCCTCCGGCGGCAGGTTCTCGAAGCCCTCGGGCATCACCGACAGTTCCGACGCCTTCAGCGCCTGGATCTCGTCGCGGCTGATCACGTGCACCTTGCCCGCCGTGTCGATCAGCTCGACCGACGTCTGGCTCTCCGACGCGAGGCGGCCGCTGAGGACCTCCTTCTTCGTCTTCACGAGCCACGCGCGGTACGTGCCCTCGACCGAGCGGTTCGGGTCGATCACCTCCAGCAGGATGTCCTGCCGCGGGCGGGCGCCGATGCCGGTCAGCTCGGGGCCGACCTTGCCCCCCTGGCCCTCGATCGCGTGGCAGACCGCGCAGTTCTTCGCGTAGACCGCCCGGCCGACCTCCACGTCGCCCGCCTTCGTGGCCAACGGCAGCAGCTTCTCGATCATCGTCTTTCGGTCGCCGCTGGGCGCCCGGCCGGTGGCCTGGCGGAGCCGGCCGGCGCGGCGGGCGAGCCGCTCGTCGGGCAGGGCCGTCAGCGCCTGCCAGTGCTCGGGGGCGAGGTCCTTGTTGCTGACCGTCCCCTTCTCCACCGCGTCGAGCAGCGACCGCGCCCACGCCTCGTTGCGGAGCAGCACGCCGATCGCCACCTTCTGCGCCGACGGCGTGATCGTGTTCCACTTGCCGATCAGGATCGTGCCGAGCTTCGGGTTAGGGCTGCCGGACAGCGCCTCGATCAGCTCGGCCTGTAGCGCGGGGGCGGCCTTGGGGCCGATCTGCTTCAGGACGGTGTTGACCGCCGCGTCGCCGGCGTCGACCGCGACGAGCTGCGCCGCCGCGGCCGTGCGGCGGGCGGGCGAGAGCGACGCGTCGGCGAGCGCCTTGCCGAGGTCGGCCATGATCGCCTGCCGCTGCTCGGCGAACAGGTCGCCCTGCCCCCAGCGCTGCGACAGCACGAGCAGCCGGTCGCGGGCGGCCGGCGGCAGCGCCGTCATCACCGCGCGCAGCTCGGCGACGTCCGCCTCGGACAGCGTCGGCGCCCGCCCCTCGGGCCACCCCTTCGACAGCGACTCGATCACGACCGTCGTCAGCGCCGGCTGGCTGTTCTTCAGCGCCGAGAGCGTCGGCACGATCGTCGCCGCGTCGCCGCGCTTGGCGTAGGCGTTGACGACGATGCCGACGACCTTGCCCACCGCGCCGGGCAGGCCGGTCGGCGGCTGCTTCACGAGTTCGACGTCGTCGAACCAGGCGGTGCCGGTCGAAAGGCCCCACCCGCCGAACAGGCAGTTGACGCTGATCCGGTCGAGGTTGCCGGAGTTGAACGTGATCTCCACGCGGCGCCAGTCGCTCGTGCCGACGACGGCGTCGGTGCGGGGCTGGCCCGCCGTCGCGTGGACGTTGAGCTGCGCGCCGCGGCCGTTGCGGACGTTCCGCACGTCGCGCGTCTTGATCCAGGCGGACAGGCGGTAGTCGGTGTCGGGCTCGCCCTGCACCTCGGCCATCCACCCGGTGTCCGAGCCGCGCGCTCGGAGCTGATCTCAAGGCAGCGGCCGCCGTTGCGGCCCCCGTCGACCCACTTGTGCACGCCCGGCGCGCCGCCGTAGTCGTTCGGCCGCCAGCCGGCGGGCTTGTCGCCCGCGCGTCCTCGAACGACCCGTTGGGCAGGAGGTTCTTCGGCGCCGCCGAGGCTTGCGGGGCCGGGTCGGTGCTGGCGGCCGGGGCGTCGGCCTTGTACGACGCGAACGCGGCGTTGAGGAAGCCGGCGTCGTGGCGGGCCGCGGCGATGGCGGCGGCGTCGGCGAGGATCGGGTCGTCGGCGTTCTCCTTGCGCGACAGGATGTTGAAGACCGCCGCGCCCGCGGCGTCGGACGGGGGCATCTCGGCCAGCGCGAGCAGCGCCCTTGCGGACGTGCGCGTCGCGGTCGTCGAGCAGCTTGGCACCGAGCACGGCGTCGACCGCCGCGCGTCGCGCGGCAGCACGGCCAGCGCCGCCCGGCGGACCGCCGGCGACTCGTGCGACAGCGCCGTCACCGCCGCCGCCGTCGCCGCCGGGTTGGCCGCGGCACTCCCCGCGCGCCGGCGGCGTCATCGCCGCCGAACGCGCCCAGGCCGTGCAGCGTCCACAGCGCGCGTGGACCGCGGCGACGTTCAGGCCCGTCGCCTCGTCGACCGACGCGTCGCCCGCCAGCGCCCAGCAGCGCGGGCACGGCGTCGGCATGCTTGCCCTGCACGAGCTTGCGCTGGGCGGTCGTGCGCCAGAACATGTTGTCGTTCCGCAGCGCGCCGCGACGAGCCCCGCGGCGTCGGCCTTGGACAGGTCGATCGGCTCGTACGCCTTGGCCCCGTCCCACGCGACTGCGGTAGACCCGGCCGTGGGTCTTGTCGCGCCGCGGGGTGACGTAGGCGTTGCCCTTGCCCTTCTCGAAGCCGGTGGGGATCGGGTTGTGCTGGACGACGAAGTTGTACCAGTCGATCACCCACACCGCGCCGTCGGGGCCGACCTCGGCGGCGATCGGGCTGGTCCACTCGTCGGAGCTGGCGAGCAGGTTGAAGTCGTTGCGCGCCTTGAAGCTCGCGCCGCTGGGGATCAGGCGGAACTGCCCGACGAGGTGGCCGGTCGGCTCGGTGACGAACGCGACCGAGTTCCAGTAGCCCCGCGGGAACGCGCGGGCCGTGTAGATCGCGTGGCCGGCGGCGGCGGTGTAGCTGCCGTGGAAGTCGACCTGCCGCACGTTCTCGGTCAGCGAGTAGAACCGCTGCGTGTCGAAGATGAGGCTCGCGCCGCGCGGGCGCATGCCCGGCACCTGCTCGTAGAAGCGGTTGGGGATCGGCAGGTGGTCGCTGGGGTTGTTGTTGGCGGTCGAGAGGAACAGGTGGTTGTCCTCGCTGAACGCCAGGCCCCAGGTGTTGTTGTTGGTCGAGCCGAGGAACTCCAGCGCGCTGCCGTCCGGCTTGAAGCGGAACGCGCCGGAGCTGAAGCGCAGGTCCTTGCCGCCGACCGACCCGCGGAAGCCGGAGTAGCCGACGCACCCGTAGACCCAGTTGTCGAAGCCCCAGCGGAGGTTCGACGGCCCGGCGTGCGTGTCGTCGGTGCCCCAGCCGGTGAACAGCACGTCGCGCCGGTCGGCGCGGCCGTCGCCGTCGGTGTCGGCGAGGTAGAGCATGTGCGGCGCCTGCGCCACGATCGCCCCGCCGTTCACCGGCAGGATGCTCGTCGGGATGCTGAGCTTGTCGGCGAATACGGTGAACGAGTCGGCCGTGCCGTCACGATTGGTGTCGTCGACGACCGTGAGGCGGTCATTGCCCTCCCCCTCGCGCTGCAACTCGTTGGGGTAGTCCACCGTCTCGGCGATCCAGAGCCGGCCGCGCTCGTCCCACGCGAGGGTGACGGGCTTCTTCACCTGCGGCTCGGCCGCGTACAGCTTGGCCGCGAACCCGGGCGGGACGATCAGGTGCCGCATCGAATCGGCCGGGCTCACCGGCTGCTGCATCGTGCGGATCGGCTCGCCGAGCTTGTGGCTGCCGACGTAGTTCGGCAGGTTCGCCTCCGTGTACGCGAACTCCGGCGGCGCCGGCGGCGGCTGAAGCGCCCAGTCGCCGGCCGACCAGCGGATGCCGCGCTCGATCAGGTTCTCGAAGTCGGGGTTCTCCCACGTCCGCTCGTCGTGACCCCAGGCGGTGTAGAAGACCCGGCCCTTGCCGTGGTCGCGCACCCAGGTGTACGGCTCGGTTTTGTCACCCTCGACGCGCACCGACAGCACGCGACGCCCCTGCTCGTTGTGGTCGGAGTGGACGTACGTCTCGTCCCAGTTCTCGATCGGCTTCAGCCCCTTCATCACCGGGTGCTCGGGGTCGACGATCTGCTCCTTGAACACGCCGGTGCCGTGGCTCTTGAACCGCCCGCCCATGAGGGCGACGAGTTCCTTCGAGTCGCCGAAGCAGGCCGACGCGCAGTGGACCGGCACGAAGCCCTTGCCCGACGCGACGTAGTCGAGGATCGCCTTCTCCTGCTCGGGCGCGACGCTCGTGATGTTCGCGTAGACCAGCAGCGCGTCGTAGAGGCCGAGCGTCTGCGGGTTGAGGTCGGAGAGGTTGTCGGTGTAGGTGAGGTCGATCCCGCGGCGGGCGAGGACGGGGAAGATCTCTCGCGCGCGGTCGAGCGGCTTGTGGTGGCCGTTGTCGCCGAGGAACAGCACCTTCACCCGGCGGGGCGTGGCGGCGTCGGCGGGCGCGGGCTCGGCCGCGTTGAGCGCGGGCGAGAGGGCGGCCGGCAGCAGCAGGAGCGCCGGCAGCAGCACGAGGGCCGCGCCGGCGAAACGGTACGCGCTTCGGTGCGAACAAGGCAGTCGCAAGATGTGACCTCCGCTAGAATCGATCGCCACGCCGCCGGCGTTGCGCCGGCCGGAAACCCCCTCGCGAACAGTCTATCCGGTGCGGCGGGCCGAGCCATGATATATCGCGCATCCGGCGTGAGATTTTTGACCGCGTGGCAGGATTTGACCACTCCGACGCCGCGGGGCCCGGCCGGTGGCGATTGTAGGCCCTCTCTTGTCGCAGTGCCCGCCCGCGGCTAGCGTTAGACAGCAGGACCGGGCGAAGTCCGAGTCATGTCCGGCATGGCTCGTTGAGGGGCCGGCCGAACGACGTCGGCACCCCGGCCGGCGATCCGCGCGCCGGCGCCGGGCCGCAGCCGGTCCAGCAGGGAGATTCGACATGCGTAGCAAGTGGTGGCGGTCCGGTTCTGCTTCGGCGGCACTGCTGGTGTCGGCGGTGATGGGCGGCGGCGGGTGCGGCCAGCCGGCCCCCCAACCGCTCGGCAGCGACGCGTTCCTGCCGCGGCGGCAGGTCGAGGGGACCGGGCGGGTGCAGCCGGTCGACCAGTCCGGCCCGCTGCTGGTCGACACCGTAACCCCGGCGCGACCGACACCGCCGACACCGCCGTCGCCGCCGAGGCCCGCCGCGACGCCGAGCCGGGCATCCCCAGCGCGGTCGAGGAATCGGTCCGCCCCGTGACCGAGGGCGGGTTCAACAACGGCGCGAACGGCAGTGCCGCGCGCCGGGCGGACCTGTCGCGGCGACGACCGGACCGGCGGCACCCCGCGGCAGCGATGCGGCGGCGGGCGCGTCGCGCGCGAACGCGCGCGGGCACCGGCGGCGACGCCGGGCACCCCGCGCTGAGGCGGCCCGCGGCCGCAACCGGGGCGGCCGGTCGGCCGGCCACGAGCGCGTCCGGCACCGCTCCCGCCGGCCCCACCGCCGACGGTGCGCCGGTGGGCGAGGGCGGGTACCAACTCGTCGGCACCGTGCTGGCCGACGTCAACGGCACGCCGATCTACGCCGACCGCGTCCTGCGCGTGCTCGAGAAGCCGCTGGCGGCCGAGGCGAAGAAGCGCGACGAGGCGTCGTTCCGGGCGGTGGCGGCGGAGCTGATCGAGAAGCAGGTCGGCGAGTTCATCAACGCCGAGCTCGAGTTCGCCACCGCCCAGCGCCTGCTCGACGCCCGCTACGAGAACGAGGCCCGCGCGCTGACCGTCCAGTGGCGCCTCAAGCAGGTGACCGAGGCCGGCGGGGCCGAGGAACTGGCCCGCAAGAAGTGGGCGGCCGAGGGGTACGACTTCGAGGAGCGCGCCGACGAGCAGTACCGCACGATCATGCGCCAGCTCTACTACGCGAAGAAGGAGGCCCCCAAGATCCAGGTCCGCCAGCGCGACCTCCGCAACTACTACGAGGCCAACCGCGCCACCGAGTTCACCACCGGCGCCGCCGCCCGCTTCCGCGTGATCAAGGTCGGCGTCCGCGAGACCGGCGGCCGCGACGCGGCCCGCGGCAAGGCCGAGGCCCTGCTCCGCCGCGCCAGGGCCGGCGAGGACTTCGCCAAGATCGCCGCCGCCACCAACGACGAGCCGCTGTTCAAGCAGCCGTCCCCCGACCCGATCGCCAGGGGCGCGTTCTTCGTCGACGAGGTCGAGCAGGCGGTCTGGGCGGTGGAGCCCGGGCAGGTGACGGACCTGATCGAGACCGAGGACGCGTTCTACGTCGCCCGCCTCGACGAGCGGCAGGCGGCCCGCACCGTGCCGTTCGAGGAGGCGCAGGCCGGGATCATGCGGACGCTGCGCATGCAGCAGTTCGGCCTGCTGCGGCAGCGCGTGCAGCAGAACCTCCTGAAGGACGCCGTCCGCCGCGAGCACCCGCAGATGATGCAGGTCGCGCTCGACATGGCGATGCAGCGCTACCCCGCCTGGCGCCGCGGACCGGTGAGCCTGCGATGAGGACCGTCGCGACCCCGGCGCCGCTCGCGGCTTAGCCGGCCCGCGCGTCCGCGCGGCGTCCGCTCAACGCACCGCCGGACCGCCCGCCGCGACCGCCGCGCCTACACGCGGAAGATCGCCCCCATCTTCTTGCCGAGCAGCGCGTTGGCCGACAGGATCGTCAGCGTCAGCAGGACCATCGCCCACACGCCCAGCGCGCTGGCGATGTAGGGGCCGTAGGGGAGGCGTTGGGAGAGCTCGAGGATCGCCTTGGTGATCGGGTAGTAGGCCATCCGCTGGGCGAGGATGAGCGAGTCGCTCACCTCGAGCATCGCGAACGCGAACGCGAGCAGCGCGCCGGCGATGAGGTTGGCGAAGATCAGCGGCACCGTGATCCGCGACAGCACCGTCCGCCGCGGCGCGCCGAGGTTCGCCGCGGCCAGTTCCAAATCGCGCGGCGTCTGTTGCAAGCCCGCCACCGCGCTGCGCACGACGTAGGGCAGCCGCCGGGCGGCGTAGGCGAGCGTCAGCAGCAGCACGGGCCACTCCTGCACGTCGAGCCAGAACGGCGTCGCCTCGCCGAGCCGGCGCTTGAACGTCACGCTGATCGCCAGGTACCCGAACGCCAGCACGAGCCCCGGCACCGCCAGCGGCAGCATCGACAGCGAGTCGATGATCCACTTGCCCGGCACGTCGCTCCGCACGATCACGATCGCAGCCGTCAGCCCCACGATCACCGCGATCAGCGTGGCGAGCGAGGCGTAGAGCAGCGAGTTGCGCACGCTCGGGAACGCCAGCTCGTCGACGAGGGCGGCGCCGAAGTGGCTCGTGGTGAACGCCGTCGGCACGACCGACTTGTACCACGCGCCGGTCTCGCACAGGCTCGTCAGCACGACGGCCGTGTGCGGCAGGACGGCCAACCCGAAGACGACCCGGAACGGGGACATCGCCGCCAGCGCCCGCCACCCGCGCAGCCGACGCGGCGACGACTGCACCGACGCCTTGGTCGTCGCCGCGTCGAACCCGCGGCCGAGCACGACCTTGCCGATCAGGTAGAGCAGCGCCGACGCCATCAGCATCACGACCACCAGCGCGAACGGCAGCGGGTTGCTCGCCACGTCGGTGCTCTGCACGAACACCTGCACCGGCGTGATGTCGTAGAAGTTGAACATCAGCGGCGTGCCGAGTTCCGTGAAGCTCCAGATCAGCACGAGCGTGCACCCGGCGAACAGCCCCGGCCGCACGAGCGGCAGCGTGATCTTGCGGAAGATCTCCCACCGCCCCGCCCCGAGGTTGGCGGCGGCCTGCTCCATCGCCGGGTCGATGTTCGCGAGCGCCGCCGTGAGGTTGAGGACCATCACCGGGTAGAGGTGCAGCGCCTCGACGATCACGATGCCGACCACGCGCAGCCGCGGGTCGCCGAGCCAGTCGATCCCCTCCGGCAGGCCGGCCCCGCCGAACAGTCGCAACAGCCCGTCGAGCGCGAGCGTGAGCGGCCCGTACCGCGCCAGCACGAGCTTCACGCCGATCGCGCCGACGAACGGCGGCAGCACGAGCGGCACGAGCAGCAGCCCCGACAGCAGCCCGCGGCCGGGGAAGTCGTAGCGCACGCTCAGCACGGCCAGCGGGAGCGACACCAGCAGCGTGACGAACGTCACCCCGACCGCCACGCCGGTCGCGTTGATCAGGCCGCGGACGAGCGAGGGGTCCTGGAAGACGAGCGAGAGGTAGCGGAGCGTGAACGTGCCGTCGCGCCGCAGGAAGCCGCTGCTGACGACCTGCACGATCGGCCAGATCAGGAAGACCGCGAAAAACGCGTAGAGCAGCACGGCCATCAACACGTGCGACGGCTTCGCCCGCCCGACGAGCGGCAGCCCCGACCATCCGCTGCGGCGACGCGGCGGCGGCGGCGGGTCGGTCACGGGCAACACGGGCTGATAGTCGATTGCGGTCATGCGTTGAACCACCGATGGATGCGGATGATCGGCAAGGGAATTCGAATCTCTCGTGAACGCCCGGCCTCATACGCCCGTCGGCTCATGCCCTCGCCCAGTACCCGCGATAATGGCGTGACCGCGGTTTCCAAACCCCGTGGCACGGGTTCGCAACCCGTAGTCCGGCTCGCGGAAACGCGGGAACACGGTTGCAAACCCGTGCCACGAGCGGACACCGCTTTCGAAGCCGCGTCTAGTGTCCAAGGCGCAGAACGCGGCGGAGCCGTTGCGTGTCGTAATCCGGAAAACGCGCTCCGACGCCACCACCCCACCACTCCACCACCCAACCACTCCTCCCCTCTCCCCCCGCCGCCGCGGCTTCGACGGCGGCGTAGTGGGCGCGGAACTTCCTCGCCCACTCGATCCGCTGGGCGGCCTTCCATTCCTCGACGCGGTGCGTGTCGTCCTTCTCCATCCGCTTGCGGACCGTGCGCAGGTCCTCGACGTCGTCGCGGGTGATCGGCAGGTCGGCCAGGCGGGCGAGGAGGTCGCGCTGCCGCGCGGGGTCGGCGACCGCCAGCACGCGGGCGTGGGCGTCCTTCAGGGCCGAGCGGGCGTCCATCCAGGCGGCGCCCCAGATCAGGCGGTTGTCGCCGAGCGTCGACGACCACTCGGCGCGGGCGTTGAACCCGCCGGCCTCGTCGTACGGGTTGACGTCGTCGGTCCAGTAGGCCCGGCTGCCGGCGTAGAGGTCGCGGCGGATCGGCGGGCGGCGCAGCGCGTGGGCGACCGGGCCGCCGGGCGTGCCGTTGTCCGGGATGCCCAGGCGCTGCGCCTCGGCGGTGAGCAGGCACTCCACGAACGCCGGCGCGACCGCGAGCCGCTCGCCGAGCACGCCGAGCAGCACGGCGACCGGGTCGGGCGGGAGCGCGGGGGGGGCGCGCGCGACGAAGCGGCAGCGGTCAGGGCCGACGCTCTCCTCGAAGACGCGGCCGTAGAAGTCGATCGCCATGCCGGCCGCGGCCTGGCCGTTGCCGACGTCCTGCGGCACGTGGCCGGCCGAGTCGGTGAAGTAGCGGGCGTTGGCGGCGATCAGCAGCAACTCGCCCATCCCCCGCTTCCACCCCGCGTCGATCGCCGCCGCGGTACTGCGCCCTGCGAGGCCGCGTGCTCCGGGTCGGCCGGCGGCGGCGTTGACGATGACGACGACGACGCTTTCGCGGCCGGGTTCTTCTTGTTCAGCTCCGTCAGCCGCGCATGCCGGGGAACGCCGCCTCGGCGTCGGCCATCGCCCGCTGCAGGACCATGTTGAACGCGATCGACGCCGACCCGCTGCGCAGCGGGTCGGCCAGCGACCTGGCCGTTGAGCTTCGGGTGCGTCAGGTCGTGCCAGGCGGTCGGCGCGCGGGCAGGCCGAGCGTGCGGTAGAGGTCCGGGTTGTAGACGATGCCGAACGCGGCGAGGCACACGCCCACCCACCGCGGCCGGCGGACGGCGCTCGCCCTCGTCGACCGCGTGGTCGTAGAGCCGCACGCCCGCGAGCTTGGCGTCGGGGAAGACGGCCGCCAGCAGCGTCGGGTCGAGGTCGAGCGGCTGGAGCACGCCGAGCGGCTTGAGCTCGACGTCGAAGAAGTAGTCGCCGCCGCCCCAGACGACGTCGAGGCCGACGTAGGCGTCGGGCGGGAGGTCGCCGTCGGCGTCGCGGTACTTGCGGTAGGTGTTCTCGAGCTGACGCTTGATGTCGTTCGTGCCGCCGGGCACGCGGTAGTCGATCGCGACCGGGCGGCCGTGGTGCCGGCGGTGCCACGCGTCGAACGCGCGGGGCGAACTCGTTGCGAATGTCCCCGTTGTGCGGCGTGATCACGATCAGCCGGAACGCCGACGCCGGCGGCCCCGCCGCCCCGCCGAACGCCGGGCCCTTCGTCAGCGCGCCCGCAGGACGAACGGCGCGACGAGCACGAGGAGGAACAGGATGATGAAGATCCAGCGTCGCATGATGAAAAACCTAACAACGACGGCTTGCCGCCGCGTTCCTCCCTCGGATTGCGGGGGCAGCCCGGTCGCGCGAGACACTTGGGATCCCCGCGCCCCACGGCGGCCCGTACTCCGTTCTGCGTTCTAAGCTATGTGCTCTGCGTTCCGCACTCTGCGTTCCCCCCTCACTCCGGCAGCACCACCACGTCCTCCGGCCGGAACTCGATCGACACCTGGTCGGGCACGTCGAGCATCGGCGGCGTGCTGATGACCTTCAGCCGCTCGTCGTTCACCGACAGCACGTGCTCGCTCGACTCGCCGAGGAACGTCGTCTCGATCGGCCGGCCGACGAGGTGGTTCGCGGGCCGCGCGCCGAGCCCCCGCCGTTGCCGCCGCCGTCCGCGCCGCCGCCGGCCGGCATGCGCGCCACGCGGATCTGCTCCGGGCGGATGCTGACGACGACCTTCTCGGGCAGTTGCCCGTTGGCGGCGGCGGCGGTGATCGTGCCGGCCTTGGTTTGCACCGTCACGGTCGAGTCGGTCCGCTCGAGCACCCGGCCGCTCAGCAGGTTCGTCTGGCCGATGAAGTCGGCGACGAAGCTCGACCTCGGCGCCCACGAAGCTGTTGAGGGGGCGGTGGTACAGGTCGCCCGGCCGGCCGACCTGCACGAGCTTGCCGTCGCGCATCACCGCGATGCGGTCGGCCATCGTCAGCGCCTCGTTCTGGTCGTGCGTGACGTAGATCGTCGTGACCCCCGCCGTCTTGCAGATCCGCCGGATCTCGCCGCGCATCTCGTGGCACAGCTTGGCGTCGAGGTTGCTCAGCGGGTCGTCGAGCAGCAGGCAGTCGGGGTTGACGGCCAACGCCCGCGCCAGCGCCACGCGCTGCTGCTGCCCGCCGGACAGCTCGTTGGGCTTGCGGCCGGCGTAGGGCGCCATCTGCACGAGCCGCAACACCTCGGCGAGTCGGCGGTCCTGCTCGCGGCGCGGGAGGCCGCGGACCTTCAACCCGAAGCGGACGTTGTCGAGCACCGTCATGTGCGGCCACAGCGCGTAGCTCTGGAAGCACATGACGGCGTTGCGCTTGTCGGTGCCGAGGGCGGTCACGTCCCGGTCGTTGAACCAGATGCGCCCGCCGCTCGGCTCGTGCAGGCCGGCGACGAGTCGCAGCAGCGTGCTCTTGCCGCAGCCGCTGGGGCCGAGCAGGAAGAACAGCTCGCCCGCGCCGATGTCGAGCGTGACGTTCCGCAGCGCCTGGGTGGTGCCGAACACCTTGCTGATGCGATCGAGCCGAACGGAGGTCATCGGGGGGCCGATTGTACGGAGTCCCGCCCGCGAGTGCTCGCCCGCTCAACGATTCTTAACGTTCGGGGAAGGATGCAACCGCGGAGACGCGGAGACGCAGAGGTCGGAGGAGGAAACGAGCTTGAGCGTCTGATCGAAACACGAGGAATTGAACCCCGGAGACACGGAGACACGGAGGCACGGAGAAGAAGAAAGCGACAAGAAGCAGGATTGGCGGAACCAACACACCATGCCCCCCACGGCGCGCTTCACTCTGTTCTCTATCTTCTTCCGTCCCCCGCCTTCGTCTCCGCCGTGTCTCCGTGTCTCCGTGGTTGAATTCCTCCCTATTTTCCTCCGTGTCCGCCTCCGCGTCTCGGCGTCTCGGCGGTTGCATTTCGCCCGCCGCGATCAACCCGCACCCTGACAACGGGTATGATGAGCGTCTAGCCCACGAGGAGCCGAGGAGACGAATGAGCGCAGCCACCCTACCCGTCGAAATCAGCGACCCGATCAACGCCCGCATCCTGGCGGTCTCCGAGGACAAGATCGGCGGGTTCCAGGCGGACCCGCTCGGCGAGATCGCGCGCCTGTCGGGCGTCGAGTTGCCCGTCGTCATCGAACGCATTCAGGGGATGCTCCGGGCCGGTGTGATCCGCCGCGTGCGGCAGACGATGCTGGCGACGAACCTCGCCAAGGGCGCGCTCGTGGCCTGGCAGGTGCCGGAGGAAAAGCTGTCGGCGGCGTTCGACACCATGTGGCGCGACGACCCGTTTTCCGGGCACATCGTCGTCCGCTCGACCGACGCCGCCATCACCGGCGCCCGCTACCGCCTGTGGACGACGCTGAAGGTGCCGCAGGGGTACTCGCTCGACAAGCACTGCGCGTTCCTGATGACGAGGACCGGCGCCGTCGCCTACCGCCTCATGCCCGCCAAGCGGCTGTTCGCCCTGGGGGTGGGGCACGTCCGCCGGAAGGGAATGGAGCCCGGCAGCAAGGCCGACGTGCCGGCCGAGGTGACCGACACGCAACTCGTCGAACTCTCCGACCTTGAATGGCAGGTGCTGATGGGGCTGAAGCGCGAGTTCGAGCCCGACGAGATCCGCCCCGACCTCTGGCGCGCCCGCGCCGCCGAGGCCGGCGTCGACCTCGACACGTTCCTCCGCGTCGCGCGCGGGCTGAACGAGCGGCGCGTCGTCGGGCGGTTCAGCACGTTCCTCGAGCACGTCAAGACGCTCAAGACCGGCGAGCAGGTCACGAAGTACAACGCGCTGTTCCACTGGGCCGTGCCGAGCGGCCGCGAGATCGAGGCCGGCCGCGAGGTGGGCCGCTTCCACATCATGACCCACGCCTACTGGCGCGAGGGCGGCCCGGAGTTCGGCGACGTGAACGTGATGGGCGTCGCCCACGGCACCGAGAAGGAACTCGTCCTCGCCCACAAGCGGGCGATCGACGCGCACCTAGCGTCGATCGGCATCCCCGTCAGCTACACGAACGTCTTCTGGGGCGGCCGCAGCGAGATCAAGCCGAGCGAGATCGCCCCCCAGGCCTACCGCGACTGGTGCCGCCAGAACGGCCTCGACCCCGATGCCATGCGGGAGTAGTTCCGCCAGGTCACCCGATGAATATCGAGACGCGAAGCCTGCTACAGTCTCTGCAAGCCGCCGACCTGTTCGCGAAATGCGGCGAGCGGATCGAGTCGGATCTGCTGGAGGACGTTCTCCGCCCCTCGTCCTGGCAGGTCGCAATGGACATGTGCGCGTCGACGCAGTGGCAGAACGTCCAGATTCACTACCAGAACCGGCTCACGACGCACCTCGGTCGCAACCACCGCCCGCGGTTCCAGCGGTGGAACCAAATCGTGGGGGAGATAAAGACCGCGTTCTCGCCTTGGCTCTCTCGGCGAACAGAAGCAGTCGGCCGAGCCCACCGCCTGCCGACCAACTTCACGCACGCCGTGGAGTGGGACGTGCTCGGCGCGTGCATGGAATCGGAGCACGCCGACGTCAGCCCGACCCGGTTCTTCAGGGACCTGATGACGTGGTACCTTGCCGGCCACTTCCCCTGCGGCTTGGGGATCATTACGGACGCGGGAAAACTTCGTCTGGTCGAGCCGGAGACGGACCCTGACGTTGATCTCGATCCAGAGCGGGAAGACTTTTTGCTCGCGGCCGTGCGGCAGCCGATCGCAATGGCGGTGAACGAGATGCCGCCGGAGCCGGCAGGCCGTGTGGTGGTTTACTAGATCCGGGGTCGGTGACGAAGCAGGTTCGGCCCTTCACGTGATGCAGGGTGACCCGATGGACGACGCAGGCCCACGCGACGTGTTGGGCTACTCCACGCCGCGCACGCTGTTCGACCGCCCCTACCGCTACCGGTCGTGGAGCCAGGCGATCGGCGGCGGCGTCATCGTTTTCGTCGGGTGCGTCCTGTTGGGCATCTCGCAAGTGGTCGAGATCCGCGGCGGGACGGAAGGCGCCGCCGCCCGGGCGATCTTCTGGTCCGTCGGCGCGCTGCTCGCGCTGGCCCTGGCCGTCGTCTGCGTTCAATGGCTGCGCGACGACGTCGCCGCGGCCCGGATCACCGACGAGGGAATCCACGTCAGGCGAACGCTCTACCCGTGGGGCCGCATCG
Organism: Phycisphaerae bacterium; assembly: GCA_030448225.1. Next base: position 19,671 of record JAUJNJ010000035.1, on the reverse strand, counting down.
GGTCCGTCTACGGGAGCCGGATGGCGGGCGGCATCGTGGTGGAGTTCAACGTGCGGCGACCGTCGGCCGACTCGTTCGAGTTCATCACCCTGCCGAAGCGGCTGATGACCACGCCGCCGCTGAGCCTCGAGGAGTTCGGCGCGTTGATGGATCTGCTGGACGCGCAGGTCGTGCCGCACCACCCGCACGTCAAGCTGGACCGGGCGCCGCGGGCGTCGGATTGAGGTTGTGCCGGCGCACCGACTCGATACGGGAGTGACCATGACCGGGCCCGGCCCCCTCCTGAACTACTCGACGCCGCGCGTGCTGTTCGACCGCGGCTACCGCCACCGCTCGTGGAACCAGGTGGTCGGCGGCGCGGTCCTGCTGGTGTTCGCGGCGTTCGTCGTGTGGATGCTGGGGAAGATCCCGCCGAACTCCCCGATGCCCTTCACGGCCTCGCGGATCATCCTGTGGGTGCTCGCTGCGGCGTGCGCGTTCGGCGTCGGGTGGCTCGGCTACAAGTGGGTCCGCAACGACGTCGACAACGCGCGCGTCACGGAGGAGGGGATCGAAGCCGGCCGGCGCGTCTACCGGTGGGACGCGATCACGACCGTCTCCGGCACGAGGATGGCCGGCGGGATCCTCGTCCAGTTCGAGCTGCGGCGGGAAGCGGGGGCGAGCGCGTTCATGACGATCCTCCCCACCCGGGCGCTCATGACCACGCCGCTGCTCACGACGACCGAGTTCGAGCAGTTGTTGGACGACCTGGACGCGCACGTCGTCCCGCATCACCCGCACGTCACGCTGGACCGGGTGCCGCGAACGTCTGATTGAGGACGCGCCTGAGGGCCCGCCCCGCACCTCGCCCGCGGCCTACGCGCCGCCGGGGCCCGCCTGGTAATACTCCCGCACCGGCCGCTGGCGCAGGGCGATCAGCAGCGCGAGCGGGTGGAGGCAGGTCACGATCGCGGCGAGGGCGGCGGTCGTGATCACGTAGTTCGTGTCCGCGACCCCAGGGCCGCCGCCGCCGCCGGGGGCGGGGTTGGCGTCGAAGCTCCACCAGAGCCACGCGGCGGCCGCCGCGCCGCCGATCGCGAGGGGGATCTTCAGCCACGCGTACGCCGCGTGGAGGCGCCCGCCGCGGGGCGAGTGGCGCAGGACGAGGATGCCCGCGACGAGCAGGAACGTCGCCAGCGCGATCGACGCGGCCGACTCGAGCATCACCAGCGCGGCGGCGGTGAAGCTGATCGGCACCGGCGGCAGCAGCGGCGCCGCCCCGCCGCCCCCCCCGCCGCCGCCGGCGCCCACGCCGCCGCCGCCGCGCGCGCCGCGGGCGAGTGCCGCGGACGGCGTCTGCGCGGACACCGTGCCGTCCGGCGCGAGGACGACCGACGCGCCGTTGCCGAACCGGACGTCGGCGGCGCCGTCGGGCTGCTTGTTCACGTGCGACCAGAGCGCCTCGGCGTCGGCGGGCGTAACGAGCTGCTGGCCCGGCGACTGGAAGGCCGTCTGAAGCCCCGCGGCCTGCGCCGGGTTGAGCGCGTCGTTCGACGTCGTCTGCACGTCCCGCACGGTCGCCGACGCCTCGGACGCAACGAGCGCGCCCGGGCCGTCGACCGGCATTGTGCCCGGCGTGCCGGCGACCGTGCGGAACGCGACCGAGCCGTCGGCCGACGTGAACGTCGCGCGGTCGTCGAAGATCTCGATCCGCCCGGCGCGGGTGACGAGGAAGTCGTCCGGCGCGGCGCCGGGGGTGAGCGTGCCGACGATCCCCTCGTCGACGAGATCGCCACGCAGGTCCGTCGCCCGATCGTCGGGCCCGAGCGTGAAGCCGAGGTCGCGGCCGGCGACGGCGAGGAGGTGGTCGAACTGCTTCTGCCGGGCGAGGCGCAGGCGGTGCAGGCGGTCGAGATCGCGGACGAGCGCCTGCCGCGCCGCGGGCGGCAGGCCGCGCACCGCGGGGCCTCGGGGCGGCCGGCGTTTGGATCGGCTGCGGGGGCGGGGCGAGGCCGGGCGGCGTCGCGTAGACGGCCGTGCCGACCATCTGGTTGCGGGCCTGGGCGTACATGAACATGCCGAACGCCGTGAACCCGGTCACGCCGCTGGCGATCAGGCTGAACGACGCGACGACGACGCTCGTCACGCCAATGAGCGTGACGAGCCCCGGCCGGCTCCGCCGCGGCGGCGTGTACGGGACCGCGGCGACGGGAAACGGCGGCGGCGGCGGCGGCGCGGCCGGCGGCGCGCGGGCGGTGGCATCATCGACATCGTGGCGACCCCTTCGGCAGGACGAGTGTGCCCCGTATTGTGACGTGCCGCCCGCACGTTGTCACCCGCACGCTAATCCCGCCTTCGGGTCGACCCTTGGTAGACCGATAAGAATTGAACCACGGAGACACGGAGACACGGAGGGAGGTCGGAGAAGGCGAGGACGGAGGTCGGAAATAGAGGATGGAGGAAGACGGCAAGGCCCCTAATGAGCGCGCCACCCTTCCACCCTCCACCCTCCACCCTCCACCCTCGCCTTTCCCCAACCCCGCCTGCTATACTGCCGGTTCGACCGGGCGCGACTCATTGCCACACGACCGACACGGACGGACGACTCGCATGGATGCGAAGGCCAGTCTGGGCGAACCCCGCGTATTGATCAGCCGCGGCGCGATCCTGCACAACGTGCGGGTGCTCCGCCGCGCGCTGGCCGGGCCGGGCGTGAAGGTGTGCGCGATCGTCAAGGCCGACGCCTACGGGCACGGCGCGCGATCGTGGCCGACGCGGCGACGAACTTCTCCAGCGAGGAGATCGAGGGCCCGGCCGTCGACGCGGGCCGTCGCCACGATCGACGAGGCGGCCGAGTTGCCGAGCCCGTCGCAGTTGCCGATCCTCGTCTTCCGCCCGATCGAGAACCTCTACCTCGGCCGCCAGCGGCAGGCGGTGGAGCAGGCCGTGCGCAACGGGTGGGTGCTGACGGTCTGCGCCCCGTCGGCCGCCGACGACCTCGCCCGCGTCGCCGTCGCCTGCGGCCGCCGGGCGAACGTGCAGGTGATGGTCGACACGGGGATGACGCGTTCCGGCGTCTGCGCGGGCGGGTGCGAGGACCTGCTGCGCAAGATCGAGTCGCGCGACGCCGCGCCTCGTCGGCCTCGCCACCCACTTCGCCCGCGCCGACGAGCCCGACAGCGCGTTCACGCGGGTGCAACTCCTTCGCTTCCACCGCGCTACCGAGGCCTACGCGCTCGCCCACGCCGGCCGCCTCCTCCGCCACGCCGCCAACTCCAGCGCGATCTTCGCCCACCCGCAGACGCACCTGGACATGGTGCGCCCCGGCATCAGCCTGTACGGCATCGACCCGGCCGGCGCGCGCGCGCTCGACCGCCCGCTGCGCCCGGTGATGAAGTGGACGGCCCCGCTCGTGAACGTCCGCGACGTGCGGGCCGGCGTCGGCGTCGGCTACGGGCAGACGTGGAAGGCCGCGCGCGACAGCCGGATCGGCCTCGTCCCGGTCGGCTACGCCGACGGCTACCCGCGCAGCTTCTCCGACCGCGCCGTCGTGATGATCCACGGCGTCCCCGCGCCCCGTCGTCGGTCGGGTGAGCATGGACCTGACCACGATCGACCTCACCGACGTGGCGGCCGCCCGCGTGGGCGACGAGGTGACGCTCCTCGACAACGACCCGCTCTCCCCCGCCAGCGTCTACCGCCTGGCCGAGTGGAGCGACACGATCCCCTACGAGGTCGTCTGCCGCATCGGCCAGCGCGTGCGCCGCGTCCCGATCGACCCCGCCGACGACGAACGCCCCACGCCGCCGGGCATCGGCTCGGCGCGGCCGGGGCGGTCGGAGTAGAAGCCGTGCGATCATCTCCGAAGTCCGTCAGCGGCTCGCGCGCGCGAATCGGACCGAGAGAGACGCTGAGATCGCAGTTGGCTTCGGCTACATTGAATCAGGCGGCGGGCGCGGATTCCCTGTGATATGGCGCGCAGCGGAGCGGCTCCCGAAGGCCCAGCATGCCGACGATTGCATACGAACCGCGAGAGGACGGCTCCGCCACCCCAGGTCGGTGGCGCCGGTTGTCGCGGCCCGCGATTCTCGTCTTCTGCGCCGTAGCCGTGTCGCTGACGATTCCCGGCGGCGAGGCTGGCATAGACCTCGGGTGGGTGGACGCCGTCACCGGCTCTCACCGGTCGCGGACGGACTATGTCTTCGGGTTCAGGTCGGCAGAAAAGATTGTTCCGTCGGCGCTCGAGCTCAGGCTCGCCACGATGGGCGTGGTGGTCCCGCGCGACTGGCGCAATGAAGGGCACGATGTTCAACGCCTTCGGACGCGGCATCGGCAGCAGCCACGGGAGCGCGCCCGCGATCTACCCGCTACGTACGGCTGACCTGATGAAACGCTACGTCGACGCATCCACCGATGCCGAGATCCTCGGGTTCGTGCGGGTCATGCAGACTGGCACGGAAGACGAGCAGGACATGGCTGTCGAAGCAGCGGTCGACAAGGCGTTCGCCACCTACGGTCGGTTGGTCGCCCCCGCCTCACGGCCCTCGCCGTGAGGCGCGCGCACCGGACCTCCATCGCCACTCCGGTTGCCGCCGTCCGCCGGCACGGCCCCCGCTCCGCAATCGGTCGCGTCTCTGCTATAACTCCCCCGCCGGCCGCACGGGCCGGGGTTTATGAGCACCGTTGTTCCCGCCGAGACGATTCCGCTCCCGCTCGATCGCCCGTCGCTCCGCACGCCGGCCTCGCTGGCGGGGGCCGCCCTGCCGATCCTCTTCGGCGTGCTCGTCACGCTCTGCGTCCGCGGGTACCGGTACGGGGAGTCGAACCACGCGGTCTACCTGCTGGCGGCGATCCGCCAGTCAGACCCGGCGCTGCTGGCGCGGGACTGGTGGACGAACTCGACCCTTCAGTACCACTACGCGTTCAACTTCATCAGCGGCCTGCTGATGCGGCTGGGCGTGATCGGGCCGGCGTTCCTGATCGGCTACGTGGCGCTCGCGCGGCGGCGAAGCACGTCGCGTGGTACCGGCTGACGATCCGCCTCGGCGGCACCGTCGGCACCTACGCCGTCTCGGTCGCGCTCTTCTACCTGCTGGGCGGCGGGCTGGCGGCTGGGGTCGTACCACTTCCTGCAGGACAGTTCGTTCCTGCCGAGCAACATCTCCAACGTGGCGATGCTGTGGGGGATCTACTTCTGGGTCGCCGGCCGCCCGCGGGCGGCGGGGCTGTGCCTCGGCATCGCCGGGCTGTTCCACATCAACCACGCGCTGATGGCGATCGGCCTGTGGGGCGTGCTGAGCGCGGCCGAGATCCTGCGGCGCGGGCGGCCGGGGAGCGGCTGGCTCGTGGGGACGATCGCCCTGCTCGTCCTCTGCGCCCCCGCCATCGCGCCGGCGGCGGCGACGGTGCTGTCGCGCGCGCGAAGATCCCGCTGGCCGAGTTCGTCGACCTCTTCGTCCGCCTCCGCCACCCCCACCACTTTCACCCGACGAGTTGGCACCCGGCGCTGTGGCTCGTCTTCTTCGCGCCGTTCCCGCTGGCGGTCGTGCAGTTCGGCCGGGCGATGCGGGCGGCTCCGACGCCGGAGCTATCGCGCGCCGGCGACGTGTTCCGCACGCTCTGCCTCGTGACGGCGGTGGCGCTCGGGGGCGCGGGGCTGTTCTTCGTGAGCGAGACGCTCGTGCAGTTCAACCTCTACCGCTTCAGCATCTACCTCAAACTGCTCGCCTGCATCGGGGCGGCGGGGTTCCTGACGGCGGCCGGCCTGCTCGAGCGGCAGCGGTGGGCGGCGACGCTCACGGTCGTGGTGATGATGGCGCTCCTCGTCGCGGCCGGGGACGCGCTACGCGACACGGCGGCGGGCGACCTCGTGCTTCGGAACCTGCCCGCGGTCCTCCTCGCCCTGTTGATGACGGCCCTCATGCTCGGTGCCGTGACGGAGCGGCCGGCGGCCGGGGCGAGCGCTTCGGCGGGTGCCGGGGCGCGGGCGCGGTGGGTCGTGGCGGGATGCGCGGCGGCGCTGACGGCGTTCGCGTGGCCGCGGCTGGGGCTATCGATCGACGCGGTGCGGGCGGACCCGCCGGCGTACGTGGCGCTGGCGGAATGGGCGCGGGCGAACACGCCGACGGATGCGGTCTTTCTCGTGCCGCCGGAGGAGCAGTCCTTTCGCCTGCGGGCGCGTCGGGCGATCGTGGTGAACTACAAGAACGTCCCGCAGCTCAGCGGCGAACTGCCGGAGTGGCGCGACCGCCTGCGGGCGGCGCTGGCGCAGGGCGACCTGATGACGCTCCCCCGATCCATGGGCCCGACGCTCCGCGCGATCGGCGAGCGGTACGCGTCGTTACCGCCGGCATATCTCGCGCAGACGGCCGCCCGCTACGACGCGGACTACGTCGTGACGAGCGGCCCGGCCGACCCGCCGCCCGGATCGGGGTTAAGTTTGCGTCATGCCAGCGGGCGCTACCGGCTGTATCATCGAACGATGAGCCCGGCGACCCGGCCGGCCGCGGTGCCAACGGCGGCGGAGCCGACGACAACGTCGACGCGGGCCGGCGGGTAAATCCGTTCGCTTTGACGCACGGCGGGCGGCGTGACGGTTAGTGCTTACCGAGTCAACCGGCAGCGGGCCCTTCGGGCCTGCGGCTAAAAGGAAGACTTCCCGTCATTCAGACCGTCGGATCCGTCGAAGACGTCGAGTCGCACCTGATAGCCGCGGGCGGAATCCCGCCGGTGTGCGTCGGGGGAATCCGACGGCGCCGCAGCGCCGCAGCGCGAACCTGAACCTGATCCTGCGACCGGAAGGCGAACATGACCCCCGCCGACGTCCGACGATTGTTCCTCGACCGCCTCGGCCTGCGACTGGAGCCGGAGATGGCGGCGTACGTCCTGCGGCGGATGAGCGACGCCGGCGCGGCCGCGCGCGTCCCCGTCATCGGCGGCGACGCCCGCACCGGCCGGCCCGTGCGGACGCACGTCGCCCTCGCGGAACTCGCGGCGGCCGCGGCGACGAGCGGAGACACGCGCATCGACGCCGCCCCGATCCGCGGCGCCTGAGTCGTCGAAGCTCTGAAAAGGAAGTTCTCTACCACGGAGACACACGGCGGGACGACTCGGGGGAACACATCGTTTTGCTTCCTAACGCTTCGCCTGCTCTCCGTCCCGGCTCCGTGACTCCGTGACTCCGTGGTTCGTCTTTCTGTCGGAACGTCCCCCAAACCCCGCGGAACCGCCATGATCATCACCGCGCACGCGTACGCCCGGGCCGGCCTCGTCGGCAACCCGTCCGACGGGTACTTCGGCAAGACGATCTCGTTCGTCATCCGCAACTTCAAGGCGACCGTCCGGCTGTGGGAGAGCCCGCACTTCGAGATCGTGCCGACCGACGGCGACCTCGCCCGCTTCGACAGCGTCACGTCGTTCCTCCGCGACCAGCGCCTCCACGGGTACTACGGCGGGCTGCGGCTCATCAAGGCGACGATCAAGAAGTTCCACGACTACTGCCACGCGCACGACATCGAGATCGGCGACCGCAGCTACACCGTCGGCTACGAGAGCGACATCCCCCGCCTCGTGGGCCTGTCCGGCAGCAGCGCGATCGTCGGGGCGATGATGCGGGCGCTGATGCGGTTCCACTCGGTCGAGGTGCCGCTGCACCTGCTGCCGGGGCTGATCCTCTCGGTCGAGCGGGAGGAACTCGGCATCAGCGCGGGACTCCAGGACCGCGTGATCCAGACCTACGAGGGGGTCGTCTACATGGACTTCGACAAGGCGCTGCTCGACGGCCGCGGCTACGGCGAGTACGTGCCGCTGCACCCGCCGAAGCTGCCGCCGCTCTACGTCGCCTACGACCCGGACCGCGCCGAGGTGAGCGACGTGCCGCACCGCAACCTCCGCGCGCTGTTCAACAGCGGCGACCCGACCGTCGTGCAGGCGATGCAGACCTACCGCGAGCTGACCGACCGCGGCCGCGACGCGCTGATGAAGGGGGACTGGGACGAGCTGGCGCGGATCACGAACGCGAACTTCGACCTCCGCCGCACGTTCATGGCGATCGCGCCGGAGAATTTGCGGATGGTCGAGGTCGCGCGCCGCACCGGCGCCAGCGCCAAGTTCTGCGGCTCCGGCGGCGCGATCTGCGGCCACTACCGCGACGGCCGCCACTACCAGCAGCTCACCGACGCCCTGGCCGAGATCCGCTGCCAGATCGTCCGGCCGATGATCTTCGAGGCGTGAGGTCTTTGTTTTGTTTACCGCGAAGGGCGAAGAACGCGAAGGAAGATCAAGGATGAGCTACGGCGAGAGCACTTCGGCCGAGATTGAGGCGACCGGTAAGGACGCTGTGGACGCGGCGTTTCGGGTTCACTCGAAGCTGGGGCCGGGGCTGCTGGAGTCGTCGTACGAGATCTGTCTCGCCTATGAACTGCGACGTCGGGGGCACACGGTGGAGACGCAGGTACCGATGCCCGTCGTCTACGACGGCGTCCGGCTCGACGCCGGCTACAGATTCGACCTGCTCGTCGACAAGCGGGTGATCGTCGAGATGAAGGCGGTGGACCGGTTGATCCCGGTGTTCGAGGCAGGTCCTGACGTACCTCCGCTGAGCCGTCTCCCGCTCGCGTTCCTGATCAACTTCAACGTCGTCCTCTTCAAGGACGGCATCAAACGGCTCGTCCTCAAGACGGCAGCCCGATCCGCGTCGGACAGCGATGAACGCAATCCATCTTGACTGACTTCTTCGCGTTCTTCGCGACCTTCGCGGTTCAAAGCTCCAACCCCGGAAACCATGACCATCAGCAAAGCAGTCATCCCCGCCGCCGGGTTTGGGACCCGGATGTTGCCCGCCGCCAAGGCGGTGCCGAAGGAGCTGCTGCCGATCCTCGACCGGCCGACGATCCAGTACGTGGTCGAGGAGGCGGCGGCGGCAGGGATCAGCGACGTGCTGCTGATCACGTCGCGCGGCAAGGGGACGATCGAGGATCACTTCGACCGCCACGGCGAGCTCGAGGCCCGGCTGGCGGCGGGGAAGAAGCAGTCGCTGCTGGCGTCGCTCGCCGAGCTGACGAGCCGCGTGACGATCCACGCGACGCGCCAGGGCGAGCAGCGCGGCCTCGGCCACGCGGTGATGATGGCGCGGGCCCACACCGGCAACGAGCCGTTCCTGTGCATGCTCGGCGACACGATCTTCAGCGGCGGCGAGCCGCCCGCCGCGCAGCTGTTGGCGGCGTACGAGCGGGTCGGCACGTCGGTGATCGGCCTGGAAGAGGTGGCGGCCGAGAAGGTCAGCCGCTACGGCATCGTGGGCGGCGCGGCGGTCGGCGACGGGCTGATCAGGGTCGACGCGCTCGTGGAGAAGCCGTCGCCCGAGTCGGCGCCGAGCCGGATGGCGATCGCCGCGCGGTACGTGCTGTCGCCGCGCATCCACGAGTGCCTCGCCGAGACGCCGCCGGGCAAGGGCGGCGAGATCCAGCTCACCGACGCGATCCAAATCCTGCTGAAGCGCGAGGCGGTGCATGGCGTGGTGCTGAGCTCGAAGCGTCACGACATCGGCAACCCGGTGGACTGGCTGAAGACGAACCTCGTGTACGCCGCCCGCGACCCGAAGGTGTGGGGCGAGATTGCGCCGCTGCTGAGGGAACTGATGCGGGGGGCGTGAAGAGCGGGGCGTGATGTGGGTCGCGTAATGCGTAGTGCGTGGTGCGTAGTGCGTAGTGCGTAAAAGTAAATCGTCCACCGTCGCGGCCACCCCGTCATCCCGAGGAGGCTTTGCCGACGAGGGATCTCGGGCTGGAGGGACGCGCCTCACCATCCCGAGATCCCTCAGGTCGCTACCGCTCCCAGCGGGATGACGCTCTTCTCCTCTTTACGCACTACGCACTACGCACTACGCACTGCGCATTACGCGGTCCGCACGACTCACGACTCACGACGCGGCCCGCACCACGCGCTACGAGGTCCGCACCACCAAACAGTCGCGCGACGCTCGATCCCACCGCCCGCGGCCGCGCGTCGCCGCCGCGCTTCCGCGCGTCGATGTCATTTTCTTGAAGAATGGATATTGACGCGCGTCGATCGCGTACTATCTTCTTTGAGAAGATCATTCGAACGGGTCGGAGGCGGTGGCTCCCCTCCGGCCCGTTTCCTTTTTACGCTCCCCCTCGCACGAACTCGGTCCGGTCGGTCTCGCGGAAACGGCGGGGTCGCGGCTCGCGCCTTCGCAGCGTTGGCTCCACGCGAAGCGCGCGGGCAGCCGAGCCGGATCGGCGTGAGATCATGCGCGAGCGGCCTGGCCGATCCGTCCGCCCGTCGCCCCCGCGGTTGACCCGCGCGGCGGGTTGTGCCATCTTTCGCGCGGGCTCGACGCCAGAGAAGGGAACCACACGCATGAAGGTCCGCAAAGCCGTGATCACCGCCGCCGGGCGGAACCAGCGCGCGCTGCCGCTGCAGGCGCTGGTCGACCGGGACGGGACGACCAAGAGCAGCCTGCGCGTCATCCTCGACGAGGCGCTGAGCACCGGGGTGGACGACCTGTGCGTCGTGATCAACCCCGGCGACCAGGCCGCCTACCTCGAGGCCGCCGGCGACGCGGCCGGGCGGATCACGTTCGCCGAGCAGCACCAGCCGCGCGGCTACGGCCACGCGCTGCACTGCGCCCGGCGGTTCGTCGGCGCCGACCCGTTCCTGCACCTCGTCAGCGACCACCTCTACATCAGCCGCGTGCCGGCGCGGTGCGCCCAGCAGCTCGTGAGCGTGGCCGAGAGCCAGGGGTGCGCGGTGTCGGGCGTGCAGTCGACGCGCGAGAGCATGCTGACCTACTACGGCACGATCGGCGGGCGGCGCGTCGCCGGCAGCAACGACCTCTACGAGGTCGAGGCCGTCGCGGAGAAGCCCACGCCCACCGAGGCCGAGCAGACGCTGATCATCCCGGGCCTGCGGGCCGGCCACTACCTCTGCTTCTTCGGCATGCACGTGCTGACGCCGGCCGTGATGGACCTGCTCGAGGATGAACTCCACAAGGCCCCCGAGGGGCGCGGCGTGCAGCTCTCGGCGGCGCTCGCCCGGCTGCCGTCAAAGGAGCACTACCTCGCGCTGGAGGTGCAGGGCCTGCGCTACAACATCGGCGTGCAGTATGGCCTGCTCTTCGCGCAGCTCGCGCTCGCCCTCGACGGCGAGGACCGCGAGGAGATCCTCGCCCAGATGGTCGAACTCCTCGCCTCGCGCGACAAGACGGCCTGACCGAAGCGCGGAGGCGGCGGCACCGGCGGCGGGAGGGAATTTGCCCCGGCAGGGCATGTCGTTGAACTGGGATGTAGACGCCTCGCGCGACGCGGCTTTCCACCCCCCCCGCCCGGGTGTTCACACAACGGGGACGCAGCACGATGCCCGCACACCTCATCGACATCATCACCTCGGCCGACCCCGCCACCCGTGACCTGCCGCTGGAGACGTCCTGCCGCGAGGCTACGGCCGAGCAACTGCTGGCCGAGTGCGACGCGCTCGACGCGTTCCGCCGCGCCAGCCCTAACCTCTACGAGCGCGTCCGCGCGCTGTTCTTCCTCTACGCGATCCACCGCTTTCACCTGCCGACCAAGCCCGGCGTGCGGCCGAGCGGGCGGGTGCCGTTCGACGGGTACAACAACCTGCTCAACCGCCGCTTCGAGGAGGCGATCGACCTGTTCCTCGCCGCCCAGCGCGCCGACGGCCCGAGCGACGCGATCTGCAGCGCGCTGGCCGCCGCGTACCACGACCTCGGCTTCCAGACGCTCGCCAACCAGGTCCGCCGTAGCGTGCGGTCGCTGCGCGGCAACCAGTGGATGTTCCGCATCGGCCACCCGGCCGACCAGCCGCTGCGGATCCGGCCGGAACTGCTGCAGCGGTCGGGCCCGGAGGAGTCGTTCCCGGTGCTGGCCGAGACGACGCCGGTGCGGATGGACCTCACGCACAGCGCGTGGAGCGACATCTTCTTCCTCGGGATGGACTTCCCCCAGGGCGCGCGGGTGCTGAACGTGTCGATCGACCTCGCGGTCCTCGGCCGCGACGCCAAGCCCAAGCCGCCGGTCGAGGCGTACCTGCGCGTGATCGACGAGCCGGTGCTGCGGCTCGTCAGCGTTGACCTCGGCGCGCGGGCCGACGTGAGCAGCCTCGCGGAGGTGTTCGACTTCGCCAAGGACTACCTCGGCCTGCTGAAGGCGGCGGTCATCGCGTCGGGAATCGTGCCGCCGGGCCTGGAAGGCTCGGGCGGGAGTCTCGCGGAACTACTCGGCCGCGTGGTGGGGCCGGGGCTGGGGCTGGAGATCGTCAGCAGCGTCAACAACATCCCCAAGGGGTCGCGGCTCGCGGTGTCGACGAACCTCCTCGGCTCGCTGATTTCTGCGCTCATGCGGGCGACGAGCCAGGCGAAGAGCCTCACCGGCCCGCTCGACGAGGGCGAGCGCCGGCTCGTGGCGGCGCGGGCGATCCTCGGCGAGTGGATCGGCGGGTCGGGCGGCGGGTGGCAGGACTCGGGCGGCGTCTGGCCGGGCATCAAGCTCATTCGCGGCGCGCCGGCCAACGAGGGGGACCCCGAGCAGGGCGGCAGCCGCGGCCGCCTCCTGCCGACGCACAAGATCCTCGACACCACCGACGCCCCCGACCTCACCCGCCAGCGCCTGCAGGACAGCCTCGTGCTCGTCCACGGCGGCATGGCGCAGAACGTCGGCCCGATCCTGGAGATGGTGACGGAGAAATACCTGCTCCGCTCCGAGGCCGAGTGGCACGCCCGCCACGAGGCCATCGGCTGCCGCGACCAGAGCCTCGCCGCGCCCCGCGCCGGCGACGTGCGGGCGAGCGGCGGCGCGACGACGCGCAACTTCTTCGGCCCGCTCCAGACGATCATCCCCTGGGCCAGCAACGCCTACACCGAGACGCTCATCCGCAAGACGCGCGACGCGTTCGGCGACGACTTCTGGGGCTTCTGGATGCTCGGCGGCATGTCGGGCGGCGGCATGGGGTTCATCTTCAACCCGGCGAAGAAGGCGGCCGCGCAGGAGTTCCTGCGCGAGACGATGAGCCGGACGAAGCGGCAACTGGAGAACGCGCTGCCGTTCGCGATGGAGCCGGTCGTCTACGACTTCGCGATCAACCCGCACGGCACGTTCGCCGCGCTCCGCCGCGACGGCGACGCGATGATGCCGCCGGGCTACTACGCGATGATGGCGCCGCAGTGGCTGCGGACCGACCCGCGCCAGCTCACGCCGCTGCAGCGCGGCGAGATGGACCGCTTCGGCTCCGCCTGCCGCACGCGGCCGGAACTGGCCGGGATGGTCGAGAACCTGTTCGACCGCCTCCTCCCGCGCGGCCGCAAGACGCCGGGCGCCGAGTCGAGCCTGCCCGCCCTGCTCGAGGCGAACGGCTTCGATCGCGAGCAGCACGAGCAGGTCCGCGCGGACGTCAAGGGCGGACGCACCGGCCTGGCGCAGAACCGTCTGCCCGCGACGACGAGCATCAAGGATGTCGAGCCCGGCGACGTGGCCGACCTCACGTCTCCCGCCGGCATCGACCCGCAGGTGGACGGCGCTCGGCCGCGCGCCGCTCGCCGAGGGGCGCCGTGGGCGTGATCTCGCTCGCCGCCGGCGCCGGCAGTCGATGGACGCAGGGCATGCGGCGTGGTGAAGGCGCGCTGCACCCGTTCTGCAAGCTCGGCGGGCGGCACCGCACGTTCCTCGAAGTCCATCTGGCCAAGAGCCGCCGCGTCGGCCGCATCGCCGGGGCCACCGTGCCGCACGTGATCACCACGAGCTACCTCACCCACGGCGCGATTGAGCGCTTCCTCGCCGACCACGACCGCTACGCCTACCCCGGCCCGCTGCACCTGTCCGAGGGGCTCGATCGGCCTGCAGCTCGTGCCGATGACGCGCGACCTTCGCTTCATGTGGGAGGAGATGCCCCAGCGCTGCTCGACGAGCAGGCCCAGAAGATGCGCGAGAGCGGCCGCGAGGCGCTGATCCGCTGGGCGCAGTCGGCCGGCGAGGCGAGCGACTACACCGACAACGTCCCGTCGCAGTGCCTCCACCCGGTGGGCCATTGGTTCGAGGTGCCCAACCTCCTCCGCAACGGCACGCTCGCCCGCATGCTCGCCGAGCGGCCGGGGCTGCGGTACCTGATGCTGCACAACATCGACACGGTCGGCACCGACCTCGACGCCGCGCCCTCGGGCTGCACATCGCCAAAGGCTCGACGCTGACGTTCGAGGTGATCAACCGCCGGATCGACGACCGCGGCGGCGGCCTCGCCCGCGTGAACAGCCGCGTGCGGCTCGTCGAGGGCCTGGCGATGCCGCGAGGAGGACGAGTTCGGCCTGTCGCACTACAACACGCTCACGACGTGGATCGACGTCGACCGCCTGCTGACCGCCTTCGGCCTCGCCCGCCCCGACCTCGCCGACGAAACGAGGGTGACGGCCGCCGTCCGCGCGATGGCGGCGAAGATGCCCACCTACGTCACCCTCAAGGACGTGAAGAAACGCTGGGGCCACGGCCAGGAGGACGTCTTCCCCGTCGCGCAGTTCGAGAAGATCTGGGGCGACATGTCCGGCCTCGCCGAGATCGCCAGCGGCTACGCCGTCGTCCCCAGAGCCCGCGGTCAACAGCTGAAGGACCAGCGCAGCAAATCGGACGGCTGGCTCAGAGACGGCCGACCTCGGCGGCGTACGTGGAGAGCTGGCCTGCGAGTGGCGCCCGAATGAGAGCGATCCGATGGTCGGACTCATTCGATCACCGCATCATCGCAGGAAAGCAGAAGGGCGGCCGGCCTCTGAACACCGGCCGCCTTCTTCAATGACGCACGACGAAAGTCCGATCATCCAAGAATCGCACAGACGCCCGCAGCTCGGCGAGCCGCAGGCGTCTGCCGATCGCCCATGATCCGCAGGATCGAGAGGAAGATGTTGATGAAGTCGACGTACAGGTTGAGCGAGCCGACGATCGCGTAGCGGCTGGCGAGGTCGGAGTTGGTCGCGACCTCCTGGGCGATCACCCGCAGCTTCTGCGTGTCGTAGGCGGTCAGGCCGATGAACACGATCAGGATGCCGTAGGTGATGATCCAGCTCATCGCGTTGCTGGCGAAGAACACGTTCACGATTGACGCCAGAACAGGCCCCAGAAGCACATGA
This sequence comes from Phycisphaerae bacterium, assembly GCA_030448225.1. Next base: position 4,547 of record JAUJNJ010000035.1, on the reverse strand, counting down.
TGAGGATCGACCCCATCTTGCTCAGGTCGCGCTTCGTGACGTAGCCGTACAGGCTCATCCCGCCGAACGTGCCGCCGGTGACGATCAGGGCGGAGATCAGCGTGTTCGTCGGGTAGACGAGGAAGATGTACGAGATCATCGCCCCGACGAGGGCGGAGAGCAGGAACAGCGCCGTGGCGGCCATCGCGCTGATGCGCATGGCGACGGCCCCCACGCCCCAGGCGATCGCGACGCTGCCGAGAATCAGCACCCACCGCAGCGGCGTGCCGAAGATCGCGGCCATGATCTGCGTGTTCTGCGACACGAACCACGCCGTCACCGCCGTCACGGCCAGGCCGACGGCCATCCACGCGTAGACGGCGTTGAAGAAGTTGAAGACCGCGCGGTCGTCCGTGCCGTACTCGAGCTCGACCCGGCGGGTCTGCGGGAACTGGGACATCGTCAAGCCTCCCTTATCATTTGTGAATAGACAGTTTCGGGGCCGGCAGATCATAGCCGCGATGCCCGCGGCGAGCCATGGGAAAGTATCGGTCGGACGAACCGTTGTTGACCAGCGGGAGTCGCGCGGGCTCGATCGCGGACCTTCATCTGTTCTTCACACACGCCCGTCCTGTTGGGACTGATGCCCGCGCCGAGTGATGGGGGAGCATCACCGCAGCGACGCCCTCCCGTCCGCAGCAATCGGGGGCCCGTCCCGCGGCGGAGTCGCTGGACTCCCGGCGGCGGGTCGGGTGTTCATCTGAGCGTCGGAGGCGGACACTCCCTACGTGCCTTTTGGTCGCCCAGGCCACCGCTCCGGGTGCTCCCAGAAGGCGCCGTCACGCGGGCCGTAGTAGGTCTCCAGCACCGCGTCCATCACCCGCGACGTTCGGGCGGCGGTCTCGCCGGTGCTGGGGCTGCGCTCGCCGCGGCCGAGCAGGTCGTTCACGATGCTCTGGATCATCGGCTGCTGGACGTGCGGCGGGTTGGGCAGGTCGAACTCCTCCGCCCCCGCTGACGTCTCGAGGCGGATCGGCTCGTTGCCAAAACAGGTGAAGACGAGCCGCCCGGCCGTCCCCTCGATCTCGAACAGGTCGTGCCGCCGCGAGCCGGCGAAGTTCCACATGGCGGCGCCGAGCGCGCCCGACGCGGTGCGGAAGCTCATGGCGACCGCGTCCTCGACGACGCCGCCGGCGAAGTTCGCCGTGGTGCCGGCGACGTTTTCCAGCGGGCCGAGGAGGAAGTCGAGCAGATCGAGCGCGTGGCTGCCCAGGTCGAGCAGCAACCCCCCGCCGGCGTGGACCGGGTCGAGCCGCCACTGGGGCTTGGGGTTCGGCCAGAACAGCCGGGTGTGGTCGTACGACACCGACGTGACGCGCCCGAGCCGGCCCTCGTCGATGAGCGACTTCGCCCTCACGAACCGCGGCAGGCGCCGGCGGTAGTAAGCGACGAGCAGCGGCTGGCCGGCCGCGGCGAACGCGTCGACCATCCGCCGGCACTCGGCGTGCGTCCGCGCCATCGGCTTCTCGACGTACGCCGGCTTCCCCGCCGCCGCCACCTTCAGCGCCAGTTCCTCGTGCGACCCCGGCGGCGTCGCGACGTACACCGCGTCGACCTCCGGGTCGGCGATGAGCTCATCCGCGTCCGCGTACCACCCCGGCACGCCGTGCCGCCGCGCGTAGTCCTGCGCTTTGGCCGCGTCCCGCCGCATCACCGCCACGAGGCGGCTCCCCTCGGCCTTCTGCAGCGCCGGCCCGCTCTTCACCTCCGTCACGTCGCCGCACCCGAGGATGCCCCAGCGGATGATGTCCCGACCGTACGTCATGGCGGCGACTATATCCGAGCCGATGCCGGTTCCGGGACGGCGTTGACACGGGCGCGAGATATACTCATTGCATGGCCGTCCTGTACGAGATCACCTACCTGCCGGTGGGACGCGTCGAGACGTTGACCCGCTCGGCGGAATACTCGTACGTGCTGCCGGACGGCAGCGACGTCCCCGTTCACACAACGCCCGCCTGGTGCCACCGCTGCGCGGCACGGACCGACGCGGAGGAACTCGGCTCATTGGGCGAGATCGACGCCACGATTCGGAAATACCAGCGCACGAAATGGGAGGTGCACGGCGACGCGGACGTACCCGGCGATCCTCTGCAGGTGCGCGTCGAGGAAATGATGCCTCGCAGGCGGTGGCGCGTAGCGCGGTCGTCGCCGCCGAAGTTCCTCCGCTGCGGCTCGACGGACATCCTGGCCTTCCCGGTCCACGAACCGGTGCCGAATCCGGCCGGACCCGGGACGATCGAACTGCGCGTCCTTGGCTTCAGCGACATTTATCTCGATCGCTGTTACTTCACGCCGGAGGGGGACCGTATCCCGCGGGACGCGAAGCCGACTTAGTGGCACCACCCCGCACTTTCATTACGTTAGGAACCGCGGGTGAAGTCGCGTCTGATGTAGGCGATGCCCGCGGACGGTCACGCCGAAGAATCCCACCCCACTCCGGGATCTCGCGTTGGAAAGCCGCCGCGTCGCAAGGCGCGAAGGCGGCGAGCGAGGTCCGCCGGTGCCGCTCCTGGGGGCGTCGACTACCGCGGGGCTTTCCGGTCGAAGATCGGCTCGAATCCCACCCGCGCGCGACGCGCGTCCCGAAAGGCGTCGAGCGGATACCGGATCTTCCGAAGGAGATAGTGCAGCAGGGTTAGGGCGGGAATGGGCCCGAACAGGAGGGCCGCGAAGGGGATGACGAGGATCACGGCGTCGGCGGTGACGTCGAGCATCAGCGCGAGGATCGCCAGCATCGCGACCAAGGCGAGGAATGCGCCCAGCGTGCAAAAGAGCGCCGCCACGACGTAACCGAACGCGAAGAAGAGCGTCTTCATCGGCCCGCCCCCCTACCGCCCCACGTCCGCCGTCGCCGGCTTCTGCGTGAGCAGTTGGGGCCAGTTCAGCACGAGGTTGATCTGCGTCGCGCGGGGGCCGCGCTCCGACGGTTCGATCACGAGCAGGCGGCCGTCGGGGGCGACGGTGTAATCTGGCAAGTCGAAGTCGGACTGGCCGAACCGCTTGGCGTAGCGGAGCACTGGCCGGCCGGGGGAGCCGTCGGGGCCGATCGCGACCGAGAAGAGCTTGCCGGCGCGGCGGTAGTAGATCTGCGAGCCGTCGGGGCTCCACTGCGGCCAGTCGCCGCCGCCCTCGGAGACCTGGATTCGCCTGCCGCCGTCGGGGAACGAGCGGACATAGACCTCGCGCCGGCCCGACTCGTCGCTCGAGTAGGCGACCCAGTGCCCGTCGCCCGGCGCGAAGACCGCCGACCGCTCGTCGGCCGGGCCGGCGCAGAACGGGCGGACCGCCTTCGTCGCCACGTCCACCACCCAGACGTCGCGGCGGCTGTCGGCGTCGGGCGGCATCGCGTAGATCAGGTGGCGGGCGTCGGGGCTCCAGCGGACGGTCGAGTGCCCGTCGGCCGTGCCGGTGGCGATCCGCACGTCGCGGTCGTCGCCGAGCGAGCGGACGTAGAGGCCGTACGGCCCCTCCTTGTTGCTGCTGTAGGCGAGTTGCCGCCCCTCGGGCGAGATCGCGATCGACGCGCAGTCGGCGTCGAGCACGACGCGCGTCGCGGTGCCGGTGGCGACGTCGTAGACGTACGGGCGGTAGACGTCCCCCTTCACCATCACGCTGAGCCGCCGGCCGTCGGCCGAAAACGTCGGATCGACGAACGAGAGGCGGTCGTCGTTGAACGGCACGGTCGGCGACGCCGCCACCGACGACGGCGACGTGGCCGGGCCCGAGTTGGCGACGCCGGCCGCGCGCCCGCTCGCCGCCCCGGGGCCGGCGGTCGACAGGTCGAGCCACGCGAGGCGGCTTTCCTCGGCGAAGGCGGTGCCGGGGATGTAGGCGAGCGTGCTGTCGTCGGCGACGTCGTAGCAGGCGTTGAACAGCACGCGGTCGTTCATCACGCCGTCCACGACCGCCTGCTCCGGCCCGGTCAGCTTCAGTTGCGCCGCGTCGAACGGCGCCGCGTAGATCGTGCTGGCCCGCTCGAACAGCAGGAACGTGCCGCGCGGCGTGCTGGCCAGCTTCGGCGTCGTCGCGTTGCGGACGAGCGTGTGGCTGCGGCCGGCGCGCAGGTCGTGCACGGCGACCGACGTGTCGAGCTTGCCGTCCCACACGGTGTAGAGGACCGCGCTGCCGTCCGGCAGGCTCACCGGGCCGACGTGCGCGAACTCCCCCTGCTCGTACCGCGGCGCGGTGACCGGCACCGGCTGGGCGCCGCCCCGGTCGCTGACGCGGGCGACGCCCTTGTGCCAGAGCGGCACGTAGTTGATGAACCCGTCGGCGCCCCAGTGGTACGCGCCGAAGTAGCCCGAGACGTCGACGATCTTCGACGCGTTGCCGCCGGCGAGGCGGCGGCGGCGCATGACGCCGTTGTCGAAGTAGACGATCTCCTGCCCGTCGGGGCTGAACGAGGGGATCCACGCGTCGAGCGTGCCGTCGATGCGGCGGAAGTCGGTGTCCCAGCGGCCGCGCACCCACAGGTGCTGCTCGTCGCCGTCCGACGCCGACAGCAC
>JAUJNJ010000199.1 GCA_030448225.1 Phycisphaerae bacterium | reverse complement strand
CACCCCCGTCCCGGACACCGACGGCACCAACACGCAAGAGCTGGGCGTCGACGAGGCCGACCTCGTCGAAACCGACGGGCAGCACCTCTATTCGCTCCAGGACGGCCATCTGGTAATCGTCCGCGCCGCGCCCGCCGACGCGATGGCCGTCGTCTCGCGCACGGCCGTTTCGGGCGAGGCGCTGGGCATCTACCGCCACGGCGCGGGTCGCGTGACCGTGCTGACCGCCAACACTAACTGGCCCGTCTACCCGATGCCCATTCTCGACGGGGGCGACGTCGCTTGGGGCGGCGGCTTCGTGTCGCTGCCGTCCGAGCCGCCGCGGGCGGAGGTGCGCGTCACGGTGTTTGACGTCTCCGACCCCGCCGCCCCGCGCGCGATCGAGGAGACGGTGTTGGACGGCATCCACGGCGGCTCGCGCATGGTCGACGAGCGGCTGTACCTCGTGCTCAGCAACAACACGTGGATCCCCGAGCCCCTGCCGGTCCCCCTGCCCGAGACCGAGCGCACCCCGGAGCCGGTACCCAAGCCCGACGAACCCACCGACCCCGCGCCGCCGCCGACCCCGATTGACGTCGCCATCGGCGGGATCGTCCCGCCCGGGCCGCCGAACGCGGCCTACGAGTCCGAAGCGTCTTACCGCGCCCGGCTCGAAGCCATGCCGCTGTCGGAGCTGTTGCCCGGCTACCGCACGATCACGGCCGCGGGCGGCGAGGGCCCGGCGGGCGTGCTGATCGACGCCACCGACACATACGTCCGCGACGCGACGTCGCCTGAGCTGGGCCAGAATCTCACCACGCTGGCGCTGCTCGACGTCGCCGACGACGCGGGCGGCCCCGCAGCCACCAGCACCATCGCCGGCTACGGCGGCGTGGTGTACGCCTCGGCCGACGCGCTCTACGTCGCCAGCCTCGTGTGGGACACGCAGATCGAGACGACGCGGGTGTGCAAGTTCGGCCGCGGCCTCGACGCGGTGCCGATGGTCGCCACCGGAGTGGTGGGCGGCCGCGTGCGCAACCAGTTCTCGATGGACGAAGAGGGCGACACCTGCCGCATGGCCACCAGCACGATGTCCATCGGCTCGGCCGGCGGCCCGCCGGAGCGGTCCAACAGCCTGCACGTGCTCGATCAGGTCGGCGACGACCTCGAAGTCATCGGCAGCGTGACGGGGCTGGCCGCCGGCGAGCAAATCCGCTCCGCCCGGTTCGTCGGCGACAAGGCCTACCTGGTCACCTTCCGCCAGATCGACCCGCTGTTCACGATCGACCTGGCCGACCCCCGCAACCCGCGCGTGGCCGGCGAGCTGAAGATCCCCGGCTTCTCGTCCTACCTCCACCCCGTGGCCGGCGACCTCCTGATCGGCCTCGGCCGCGACATCGACGAATCGGGCATCGGCGACCGCGGGCTGCAACTGTCGCTGTTTGACGTGTCCGACTCGTCCGACCCGCGCCGGGTCGCGACCTACAAGCTGTCCGAGCGCGGCGGCGGCACCGAGGCGGAGTACGACCACCACGCCTTCGCCTTCTTCAGCGAGCAGCGCATCCTCGCCCTGCCCGTCACCCAGTACGACCCGCCGACCCCGGACGACGTCGTCGCGGGCCGCGTCGGCGGCGGCGTCTTCCGCAACAAGCTTGTCGTGCTCCGCATCAACCCGGCCGGCGGCGCCGATGCGTTCGAGCGCCTCGGCGAGATCGTCACGCCCGAGCTCGTGCGGCGCAACCTCCGCATCGGCGACGTGCTCTACGCCGTCAGCCCGACGGAGGTGCAGGCCCGGGACCTGGACCAGCCGGAGACGCTGCTCGGCAGTGTGGGCACGAAGGGGGCCGGGTAGGGAGGAAACGACGCGATCGCCTTCGCGGGAAGTCTTGAAGGCCGCCCTGATTCCAGCTGGAACTGGAATAAGAATGCGGGTGTCCGCGCCGCCCGCGCCCGGGTACAACCGTCAACCTATGCCGAACCGCACCCCGCTGCTCGTGTGCCTGCTGGCACTTGCCCTCACCCGTGTTCCCGCGGCCTTCGGAGGCCAGGACTGGCCCGAGTTCCGCGGGCCGACCGGGCAGGGCTTGTCCGACGCGAAGAACGTCCCTGTCGAGTGGGACGAGACGAAGAATGTCGCGTGGAAGGTCCCGGTCCCCGGCAAGGGCTGGTCGTCCCCGGTGCTGGCGGGTGGCCGGCTCTACCTGACCACGGCCGTCGGGGACGGCGACGCCACCGTGCTGCGCGTGATGTGCCTGGACGCGGTGGACGGGAAGGTGGCCTGGGACACGGAAGTCTTCCGCCCGGACCCGGCGGCCGTCCAGATCCTGCACGCGAAGAACTCGCCGGCCAGCGCCACGCCGGTCGTCGCCGGCGACCGGGTCTACGCCCACTTCGGCCACATGGGCACCGCGGCCCTGGACCTGTCGGGCAACGTGGTCTGGCGGCAGGAGTCGCTGAAATTCCCGGCCGTCCACGGCAACGGCGGCTCGCCGGAACTCGTACACGGCGACACGCTGGTATTCAGTTGCGACGGCGCCCCGGACGCCTTCCTCGCGGCACTGGACGCCAGGAGCGGCGAGGTGAAGTGGAAGACGCCGCGCAACGCGCCCACGGAGCGGCCGTTCTCGTTCGCGACGCCGCTGGGGATCGAGGTGGGCGGATCGACGCAGGTCGTCTGCCCGACCAGCGGCATGACCGCCGCCTACGACCCGGCCACGGGGCGCGAGCTGTGGCGCGTGCTCACCGGCACGGGCTACTCCGTCATCCCGCGGCCGGTGTTCGCCCACGGGCTGCTGTTCGTCAGCTCCGGCTACGACGCGGCCGTGCTGTACGCGATCAAGCCGGAGGGCGCCGCCGGCGACGCGAGCAAGACGCACGTGGCCTGGCAGACCGGCAAGGGCGCGCCCAATACGCCGTCGGCCGTGGTGGCCGGCGACGAGGTGTACTTCGTCGCCGACAACGGCATCGCCACCTGCGCCGACGCCCGGACGGGCAAGGTCCACTGGAGCGAGCGCCTCGAGGGCGAGTTCTCCGCCTCCCCCGTGGCCGCCGATGGGCGGGTCTACTTCCAGAACGAGGAGGGCGGCGGGTTCGTCGTGCGCGCCTCGACGTCATTCGAGCTGTTGGCCGAGAACGATTTGGGGGAACGTTCGCTCGCCTCGTACGCCGTCACGGACGGGGCGCTGTTCATCCGCACCGACAAGCACCTGTGGAAGATCGCGTCGAAGTAATGGCGTGACGTGCAGTCGTTTCGGCACACGTCCAGTTCCCGGGAGACGGACTACTCGAGGAAAGACTGCGCCCGCGAGCGGGGCCGCTTTACAGGGCGCGCGGGAGACGCTCCCAAGGGAGGCGCCTGCGCTAGGGTTGCGTCCACGGATCGACCCGGTCGCTGGGCCAGTGCGCGGCGCGCGGTGTGGTGACCGCGCCGTGCGCGCGCGGCTGCTCTGGCCGGCCACCGC
>JAUJNJ010000198.1 GCA_030448225.1 Phycisphaerae bacterium | reverse complement strand
CGCTCGATCGTGGACGGCGGGCTCCCCAACGGGCAGCGCATCGACGTCAGCGACACGCTCAAGTCGCTAGTGGTCGGCGGCGACATACAGCCGGGCGTCACCATTAACGCCCGCCGCATCAACATGCAGAACAACGGCGGTCAGAACCTGGGGACGATCATCGTGCAGTAGCTCCTCGGGATGACGGGTGTGCGGCCGGGCGAAAGCCTGTTCCCCCGGCCGCGAGGCCCCTACGATCGGCGGGTGAGTTTCCATCGACGGGTGAGTTTTGAGGAGGAAGTCAGAACAGTGCCGTTCCATCGCCTGCTGCCGTCGTCGTTCAACCCGCCCCGCCGCCCGACGCCCGCCGCCGCACAGGGCCGCCCGGCGCGGACGGAGCCGCTCGAAGCGCGCTGCCTGATGCACGGCGGGCACGACCACGTGGGCGGCGGCGCGGCGCTCCACCCCGCCGCCGGCTCGGTGTTCGTGGACGTCGGCAACGTCACGGTTCCCTTCACCGACTCAGCCGGCGCAACCACCTGGGCGCCCGACGCCGGCTTCACGGGCGGCAAGCGCCTCCGCGGCCGCTTCCCGGTCGCCGGCACCGAAGACGATGGGCTGTTCACCACCCGCCGCCAGGGCAAGACCCTCGCCTACGCCGTCCCGGCCACCGACGGCGACTACACGCTGTCGCTGCTGTTCGTCGATACGGTGAAGAAGCCCGGCAGGCGGATGTTCCACGTCGACGCCGAGGGCCGGCGTCTCGAATCCGACCTGGACGTCGTCGCCCGCGCCGGCGCCCGGCGGACGGCGCTGGTCGTCACGCACGCGGTCACCGTCACCGGCGGCACGCTCGACCTGTCCCTGACGCGCGTCAAGGGCCAGGCCGTGCTCTCCGCGTTCTCGCTCGTGCCGGTCGCGGGCGAAGTCGTGCCGCCGCCGGGGCCGACGACGCCCGCGGCCCCGACGAACCTGGCCGCCGCGGCGCAGTCGCCGACGGCCATCGCGCTGAGCTGGTCGGACAACTCCGGCGACGAGACCGGCTTCGAGGTGGAGCGCTCCGCCGACGGCGGCGCGACGTTCGCCCCGCTGCTGACGCTGCCCGCCGGCGCCACCGGCTACGTTGATGCGGCCGGGCTCGAGCCCGGCCGGGCGTACCAGTATCGCGTCCGCGCCGTCAGCGACCTCGGCGGTGCTTCGCCGTGGTCCGTCGCCGCGGCCGCCACCACCCCGCCGGACGTTGTCCCGCCGCCGCCGCCCGCAGTCCCAGCCGCCCCGTCGAACCTGGCGGCGCAGGCCGCCGGCCCCACGTCAATCGTCCTGAGCTGGTCGGACAACGCGGCCGACGAGACCGGATTCGTCATCGAGCGGTCGACCAACGGCAGCGCGTTCGCGGCGCTCGTCACGCTGCCGGCCGACAGCACGGCGCACCGCGACGACACCGCCGCCGCCGGCACCGCCTACGCCTACCGCGTCCGCGCGGCCAACGCGGCGGGCCAGAGCGCCGCGTCCAACGAGGCGTCCGCCACGACGCCAGGCGCCGGCGCCGCGCCCGCGGCCCCGTCAAACCTGACGGCGACGGTGGCCGGCGGCACCGAGGTCCGCCTGAGCTGGTCGGACAACTCGGCCGACGAGACCGGGTTCGTGATCGAGCGCGCGACCGACGGCGGCCCGTTCGCCGCCGTCGCCACCCCCGCCGCCGGCGCCACGCAGCACACCGACTCGGCCGTGTCGCCGGGCGACACCTACGCTTACCGGGTTCGGGCGACGAACGGCGCGGGCGCCAGCGGCCCGTCGGCGCCGACCCTGCCGATTACGATCCCATCGCCGCCGCCCGGCGGCACCGCGACGGCCCCCACGGGCCTGACGGCGACGGCCGCCACCGCCTCGACGCTGGACCTGAGCTGGACCGCCCCGGCCGACGACGCCGAAGGGGAGGTCACGGCGTACCGGATCTCCTACGCCCCGGGCGAGTACGACCCCGGCCCGGCCGGGCAGTGGCAGGTCGTCGAGGTGCCCGGGACGGCGACGAGCGTGCAGTTGTCCGGGCTGCTGTCGTTCGCGCTCTACTCGATCGACGTGGCCCCGGTCCGCGCCAGCGGCGTCGGCGCCGCGGCGCACGTGAACGCCCGCACCGCCAAGCCGGCGGGCATGAGCCGCTACCTCTATCTGGTCGACGCCCCGAAGGACAAGCCGGGGTTCGAGCAGCTCAAGCCGCAGATCGAGGTGTTCGACATCGAAAACGGCCACCGGTGGGTGAAGAACATTCCGCTTCCCAGCGGCATCTACAACATCCGCGGGGTGGCGGCCAGCGTCGAGACCGGCCGGCTGTACGTCTCGTACTTCCTCACCGGAACGGGCGGGTACCAGCCCGGCGGGCTGCTCTGCCTGGACATCAACACGAGCCGGGTCCTGTGGCGGAAGGACTACCCCGCGTCGGTCGTGCCGTCCCCCGACCGCTTCGACATCACCCCCGACGGCAAGAAGATCTACATGCCGGTCGGCGAGCACGGGCCGGACCGGTTCTGGGTCGTCATCGACGCCGCCAACGGCAACGCTCTGGGCCGCATCTATCACACGACGGCCCCGCACAACACGATCGTCAGCCTCGACGGGCGGTACGCGTTCCTCGAGGGCCAGGAGAAGGGCACCCAGCCGGCCGACGTGCTGCACACGATCGGCGTGGTCGACACGGCCACCGACCAGGTGGTCAGGAAGATCGGTCCGTTCAGGGAGGTCGTCCGCCCGTTCACGATCAACGGGTCGACCACCCTGGCGTTCGCGACGGTCAACGACTTCATCGGGTTTCAGGTCGGCGACGTGCGGACCGGCAAGGTGATCTTCACGGTCCCGGTCCCGGGCGCGACCCAGCCGGCGGAGGACTTCAACCGCGTGGTCTGCCACGGGATCTCGCTGTCGCCCGACGAGCGGGAGATCTGGCTGGTCGACACGCTGCGGGTGGGCATCCACGTGTTCGACGTGTCCGGCGTGAGGTCGGGCCGGGCCCCGACGTACATCAAGTTCATCCAGACCCGCAAGCCGGGCCGCGACCTCAGCGGCAACTACGACCCGAACGCCAGCCGCGACGCCCGCGGCGTGCCGGCGTGGCTGAACCGCAGCCACGACGGCAAGTACGTGTACGGCGAGCTGGGCGAGATCATCGACGCGGCCACCAAGCGGGTGGTCGGCCAACTCCGGGCCAAGGAGCTGAACGCGTCCGGACAACTCGTGGACGCCCCCTACTCCCACAGCCGGTTCATGCTCGAGGTCGACGTGGTCGGCGGCCGCGTCGTGCGGGCGACGGACCAGTTCGGGGTCGGGCTGGTGCGGTGAGGGCTACGAATCACCCGGGCGGAGTTGACGCCAGTCGAGGCCGAAACGGGCGAGGTACTTGCGGAGGCGGTCGGCGTCGGTGGGGTGTTCCTTGCGGCGGCGCGAGGAGGCGAACAGGCGCGGGCCGGCGCGGGCG
>JAUJNJ010000197.1 GCA_030448225.1 Phycisphaerae bacterium | reverse complement strand
GGCGGCCCCGAGGGGGGGGCAACCCCCCGGGCGGCCGGGCACGATCACGGCGGCGCCCCCGCCCGCGCGGCGCCCCCGGGCCGCGCCCGCGGGCTGGGACAGGGCCCCGCCGCCAGGGCCGGCCGGCCGGCGGCTCGCTCGGCCGGGCCGCCGCCCGGCTCGCCCGGGTCGACGTGCCGCCGATTCCGGCCGCTGTGCGCCAGCCCGACGTACGGGAACGACTCGAGGTACGGCACGTCGTTCGTGTTCACGCCGTCCCCAATCCGGTTGTGCGGGAACCCGCTGAACCGCGGGCCGGCCAGCACGCCGGCCACCACGCGGGCGGCGATGTCGGTCACGTCGTCGGACACCCGCCGGCCGTTCGGGAACCCGGCGTTGTCGCCGGCCAGCACGCCGAGCCGTTTCCGCTGGGGCTGGGCGGTCGGCGGGACGCCCGTGTTCAGCCGGAGCAGGTCGGCCACCGGGCCCTCAGGCGTGCCCGGGGCGGCGATCGGGGCCTTGTACTGCACCAGCACGAGCAGGTCGTTCCGCGGCGGGGCCGGGATCGGCAGGGCCTCCCGGTACGCCGCGTTCAGCACCCGGGCGAGCAGCGGGTCGAGCGCGAAGTCGGCGAACTGCGCGTCGTCCTTCGGCTGGCTCAGGCTCCACTTGTCCTTCGACCCGGTCCCGATCAGCAGCTCGTTGACCAGCGGGTTGGCCATCCGCTGCACCTGCCGGACGCTCCGGCTGGACTTGGCGAAGTCGCCGGCCGGCGTCTTGGGGTTCACCGCCCGGCGGATGAGCGTCCGCGGCCGCGAGGTGGTGCCCCACGCGCCGATCGTAGCGGCCGGGGCGGTCGCGGCCTCTTTCCGGCCGGTGCTGGTGACCAGCGCGACCGGGACCTCGATCGCGATGCTGTTCACGTTGAACCCGGAGACCGCGTCGGCCGCGAAGTTCTGCGCGTCGTTCGCGTCCTGGTCGTCCTTCAAAACGCCCGGCGGGTTCGGGGCGGTGACGCCGGCCCGGAAGTTGAGCGTGTCGAACGCCGCCCCCAAGTCGATGTAGAACGGGTCGTCGGCCGTGCCGGCGAACGTCCGGACGCCGCGGTCGAGCGCGTACACGCCGGACGCCCGCAGGGCGGGGTAGTTCGGCATGGTCCGGGGGCCGACGTTCGTCGGGACGGCGAAAAGCAATCCGGCCCGGCCGCCGAGCTCCGTCCGCTCGAACCGCGAGCTGGTGCCCACCCGCTTGAGCATCGTCACCGTGTACGTCTGCCGCAGGTTCAGGCCCTCGCTGCCGGGACCGTCCAGCGCGGTGATGGCCGGCGGGACCACCGGCGTGCCCGGCGCGACCGGGGCCGGCGAGTTGGCCGGTGCCGTGAGCCCGGCCCCGGCCCCGACGAACCCGGTGAACACGCCGGGGGCGCGGATCTCGGTCTTGAACCGGACCTCGAACACCACGTCGTCCAGGGCGTCGTGGTTGTTGTCGACCCGGACGGCGTAGACGATGTTGTCGTCGAACGGGAAGTAGTTCGGGCCGTTCGACGGTTCCAGGAGCGGATCGACGTTCAGGATGAACGTGACCTTGTCCGGGTTGTCGTAGCTGACGAACGCGTAGAAATCGGTGATGTCGGCCGGCCGGTCCAGCGCCGTGATGGGGGCCTCGCGGTGGCTGGAGGCCTGGACCCACGCCGGGGGCACCGCGCCCACGCCGACGGCCGCGGCCGCCACCGCGGCCGTCAGACGGGTGGTCAATCGTTTCCTGGTCATAGACGAACTCCTTGGCTGGATGTGGCAGTCGCGGGCCGGGCATCTCACGCCGAGTGCCTGCGCCGACGATCGGCCGTGAACGACCCTCGCGTGCGTTGCGCCCCCGCGCCCCGGACGGCCGGTTGGGTGATGCCCGGCCGGCCCGGCCGCGTCATCGGCTGCCGCCTACCCCGGGCAGCGAGCCTCCCGCCCCGCCCGCCACCGTCGTGCGGCCTGCCCGCCGAACACCCCCGCCAGCCCGAGGAGGCCCATCGCCACGGCCGGCGGCAGGGGAATCGCGGCCGCCCCGCCGCCGGTCGCGGTCACCTGCAGCGCGCGCCCGACGGCCACATCGACCTCGATCGGCTCGAACGGGTCGCGCAGGTTCCGGAGCAGCGCGTCCGAGAAGTCGAACGCGACCTGTCCGGACCCCGCCCGGGCGACGTCGAGATCGAACGAAAAGAAGGTGCCGTTCCGCCCGATGCGGTCCGAGGGGTCCTCCCCCTCGATCGCCTCGAACAGCCCGTCCGCGAACCCCGGGTCGTTCAACGTCTGGAACACCGGCGGGCGGGCCGTCGACGGGACGATCTCCCCGGCCCGGACCGATGCCGTCGGGGCGAACACCGCGTCGTCGAACTGCACGCCGGCGCCCAGGGCGTCGAGTTGCTGTCCCCTGTCCAAACCCCGCATCTCGACCCGGATCGTGACCGACTGGCCGACCCGGAGTCGGCCGAGGTCATCGTCAGACGACAGGCGGAGGCTAAGCGCGCCAAGGCAGGGTGCCAACGCGAGGCCCGCTACCGCGGACGCGAATGAGACGACCGGTATGAATCGCATTGTGTTGGCTCCTCTTGCCGGACCGAACCGTGGCGGGACCAGCGGGTCCGCTCCGGCGGATGCGCTGGCTCCCTGAACTTTCCAAGGCAGCGCCGCCATCGCGGGCGCGGGGGGTTCCCGAACCGTTGTGGCCGTAAGGGCCTCCGCGCGGCGACACGCCGCGCATCGTTTGAGTTGCTTCAGGTGGATGGAACGCCTGCCCGGCCGCTACGAAGTGGAAGTGATGGTCACGCCGCGGGGCGATCTCCCGTCCGTGATCCGCAGCACGGCAAACGCCGTGCCGGAAACTTCTGCCCGCCCGCCGGAGCTCGCATCGCTTGCCCCGTGTGGTGCCGGCGAAGTGAGGTGGTCACGAGACCGGATGCCGGTGCCACCGTCACACGAGTGGGGTACGGATGGGACGGCGGGCTGGATGTGTGAATCAACGGCGGGCGATGAGAAAGGATTCCCGAGAACCGCGGTAGCCGACCTTTTCCATGCTTGGTCGGCTCGTGCCGAGGGAACACCCGTATTCCGCTGTGCAGGGGCGTACTTTGTGGCAATTGATGACATTGAGGGGAGACCAGAACAGTTAGAGGACACAGGGGACGCAGATCAAGGGACAATACGTCTGTCCGGGCCGGTCATATGTTCTCGTGCCGATGCGTGTCCCACGTTCGACCGCTCGTAGCTCTCGGAACGTCACGCCATCACTCGCACCGGCTTCCTCGACTGCTATCTACTGTGCCAACGGAAAGCTCCCTCAAATTTGTCGCCAGCGAAGGGGGTTCCGCATTAACCGCTTGGCCCTGCTTGAGCCGGGTCGGCTCGGTTCAGCCGGTGGCCACTTTCCGTCAGGTACCGACCGAGTGGCCGTGTGTCCTCGGGTATGCGCGGGTACGTGCGCACGCCTTGTCCCTGGGTG
>JAUJNJ010000034.1 GCA_030448225.1 Phycisphaerae bacterium | reverse complement strand
ATCGTGGGAACCGCTCGCGGCCTCTACGAATCGCTGCGGCGGGGAGGTCGAACCGACCTCCGACCCGCGGAGCGTCGCGAGCGCCTCTGCGTCATCGCCCAAGCCACAGCCGATGATCGAGCCGCGCCGCGGAGGAAAGGCGGCGGAATCCAGTCACTCGATCCGGTGCGTGTTCGGCCGTGAGTCGGCCCAAGGGATGACCGCAGCCTGTCACCTGCCTGCGGTACAACACGCCGAAACAATCCAGCGGATCGCTCCGCTGCGAGCGCGCGGCGGCGATTTCACGGGCGGCCGCTCTTGTGAGGATCCCTGTTCATTCGGGAGGGGTAACGCGCCGCCGTTCAGCGGCCCGGCGGGCACCGGGCCGCCACTCGACGCGAACCGCTCCCGCCCCGGGCGCAGACCGAGTGGGCCGAGCCGGCGTGCCAGCTCGCGCGGGTCGAGCGCCCTGGTCCGCGCCTCGTCCGGCGGTCGCCGTGAAACCACCGCGAATTTGAACCGTTCGCGCGCCGCCTCCGACTAGATGTACGACCGGCGCGCGTGACGCCGTGCTCGAAGGGATTGGGAGGTACCCGTGGAAGAGGCCGAATCGCTGTATCAGGAACTGCTCGTCGTCCGGTGCCAGCTCGGCGAACGCGCGGCGGTCGAGGAGCTGGTCGGCCGATGGGAGCGTCCGCTGCTCTTCTACGTCCGCCGGCTCGTGCCCGTGGGCCGCGACCCGCTCCACGTGATGCAAGAGGTGTGGGTGAAGGTGCTCGGCGGCATCGGCTCGCTGCGTGACCCCGCCCGCTTGGCACCGTGGCTGTACGCCCTGGCGCGGAACGCCGCGATGGACGACCTGCGCGACCACTACAACCGCGAGCCGCCGGCCGGGCCGGCGGGCGCCGCCGACGAAGCGGCCACGGGCGACGACGGCCTGGGCTGGTTCGTCGCGGCCGAGCAGGTGCACTACGGCCTGTCGCGCGTCTCGGTGGTCGACCGCGAGGTGCTGACGCTCTACTTCCTCAGCGACCTCTCGATCGGCGACATCGCCGCCGTGTTGCGCGTCCCGCCCGGGACGGTGAAGTCCCGGCTGTTCCACGCGCGCCGGAACCTGCGCGGCGTGCTTCAACCCCAAGAAGGAGTCCGACGATGAGCGACCAAGACAAGAACATCTCGCGGCGCCTGCTGGACCTGGACCGGGACGAGTTTCCCGCGGGCCGCGAGCAGTACGAGCGCCGCATGGCCGAGCTGTTCGAGCGCAAGCTCACCGGCCCCGACTGGGCCCGGCTCGTGATGATGGGGGTGGGCGGGCTCGCCGGCGCGGCCGTTTGCGGCGGGCTGGCGCTGACCGAGCCGGCCGAGATGCCGGCGCGCACGCGGGCGGCACTGTCTCTGCTCGCCGCCATCGGGCTGGCATGGGTGGGCCTGGCGGGGCTGATCTTCCGCCGCGGCGCGGTCAACTCCGCCGTCCACGGCGCGGCCGCCGCAACGATGGGCTTCGCGTTCTCGCTCCTCGCGACGACGCTCGTCGGCGCGCTCGCGCTCGCGGGCGGCGGCGGCGGCGGCGGCGCGGGCGTCGCCGTGGTGCTGCTGCCGGTCGTCCCGCTCGTGCTGTCGAGCGTCGTGCTGGTCGTGCACCACGTCAGGCAGGCGGAGCTGCGCCTCCGCCGCGACGTCCTACAGGTGGGTTACCGCCTGGCGCGACTGTCGGTCGGCGCTGAGGCGCGGGAAGTCTAATGCGTCGAAGAAGGGCGGTACCGGAGGCGGGAGCCCAGTTCGACGCTGGAGGACGTGCCACGCTCGTGCCGCGGCTCCGGGCCGGGGTGGCCCGGGATCGCGAGCCATGTCGCCTACGCCCACGGCGCGTCGCGTGCGTCGCCGCCTCCAGCGGCCCCTCCTGCCCGGCGTCCAACTCGGCTCGTGCGGCGCGGGCGCTGTCGCCCGCCCTCGCCGTCGATCAGGAGGGGTGACGCGGCGGGTACGATTCCCCGGCCGATGCTCCGCCGCCTGCCCGCCATCCTCGCCGCCCCGTCGCTGCGGGGGGTGCCTGCTCGTCGTCGCGCTGTGGGTGCCGGGTTGCTGGCGGCTGGACAGCCTGATGATCGAACGGGCCGCCGCGTCGGACGAGCGGCCCGGCCGTCGGGTTCCGCGGCGCGTGCGGGGTGCGCGGGAGAACCCGGGTCGGGTGCAGTGTCTGGCCATTCGTCGGCTACGGGCGGCGGGGCCGCATTGTGTTTTTTGACAGATGGGGCTTAGAGTTTCGTCCCATGCGCATTCTACCGCTCCTGATGGCCTCTACTGCTCTGCTTTTCAGCCCGCTGCACTCCCGCGCCGAGATCCTCGTCAAGCCCGGCGAATCCGTCGCCTTCCTGGGCGACTCGATCACCCACTTCGGCGCGGAAAGCCCCGGCGGTTACGTGCGCCTCGTCGCCAGCGGCCTGGCCGCGCAAGGCATCGATGTCACCGTGATCCCGGCCGGCTGGAGTGGAAACACGTCCAAGGACATGCTCGGCCGCCTCGAGAAACACGTGCTGAGCAAGAAGCCGACGTGGATGACCCTCAGCTGCGGCGTGAACGACGTCATGCACCGCGCCGTCGGGCTGGAGGCCTACAGGACCAACGTCACCGCGATCCTCGACCGCTGTCAGCAGGCCGGCGTGAAGGTCGTCATCCTCACCGCGACCCAGATCGGGCTCCCGGTCACCAACGCCGAGAACGTGAAGCTGGCGGGCTACAACGCCTTCCTCCGCGAGACCGCCAAGGCCCGCGACCTTCCCCTGGCCGACCTGAACGCCGCCATGGTCGCCGAGCAGGCGTCGTTCCAAAAGGCGGGGATCAAGCGGGCGCTCACTGGTGATGGCGTGCACATGAACATCTACGGCAACCTCGTGATGGCGAAGGGCGTGCTCGCCGCGTTCGGCCTGGATGACCGTCAGCTCGCCGCCGCACAATCCAAGTGGAACGAGATGCCCGATCTCTTCCAGACGACGGCCAAGATCAAGCTCTCCCTCGCCGAACTCGCCGCGCTGGAAGCCTACGCGGTGAGCCAGAACAAGTCCGTCGAAACCATCGTGACCGAGCTCTCCGCCAACGCGGTAAACGCGGCGATCAAATCCGCTCCAGCCAAATGATCCGGACCTGACAGACCTGTCGCCGCCAACAGCCGCACTCGCAAACCGTGCGGCTTTTCGGCGGGTCAGCCGACAGCCGAACGGCAGTAGGTGAGGTGGGCACTGCCCATCAGGTCAGGTCGGGCGACCTCAGGGCGGGGGATCCGAATCCTCGGGATGCAGGGAGCAGGGCGTCACCCCCGCAGCCTCGCCGTCTTTCGGTGGCGCAGGATCGAGGTGTCGCGATCGCCGCGGCGCTATTTCAGGCGCGGTGCGAACAGGACGGTTTCTCCCTTGGCGTCGTGCGGGGTACAGCGCCGTAGTGGTGGCTGCGGAAGGCGGCCCGGCGCCGCGGCCCCTGGATCTGCGGCATCGCGGCGAGGAACGGTCGCTCGCCCTTGGCGAAAAGGTGGTTGCGGTAGCCCCACGGCACGGGCCGCCCTTCGCCGACGCCGTCGGCGAGCGTGCCGGTCCACCACTTCGAGCCGAACACGTGGAACCGCCCGTCCGGGCCGTCGAAGATGACCACGCCCTCCGGCGCGAGGCAGACGGGCTGCCGCTTCAGGTCCGGGAAGCCGACGCGGTAGAGACGACTCTTGCCCTCGGGCCAATACTCGACAGTGTATGCGGCCCCGCCGGACACAGCAACGTACGACCCGTTGTGTGGGTCGTAGCGGAGATGTCCTCCAGCGGCTCGACGGTGCGGGCGTCGGGGTCGACCAGGAGCGGGCGGTTGAGCACCTCGAAGTTCTCGCTTCGCCGCCCGATTATCACGCGCGCTGCGCGCGGCGGGCGCACTGCTCCGCGGCATCGAGCCGCGCGCGCCGGCCGGTTCGGTCAGCGTGCGCATAAAGGTCCGGTTCGAACGCCGCCGTAGTGCTCTTCCACTGCGCCTTGTCGGTGGGGACGGCGGCGTCGCGCCCTGTGGAAGACCGATACCTTCACCGCCGGCTCGCCCCCGTCGCGCGGCGCATCGAAGGTGACGCTGGCGATCCACGTGCGGCCGAACGAACCCGCCACGCACGCGGCCCGGCCCGGAGCGGGGCGACGTCGAGCGTCTGGGTGGCGATCGGCGGCAGCGCCAGGTCCGCCAGCGGCAACCCGTGCTGCGCGGTCGTCACCTCCCACGCATAAACGTCAGCGGGTCGATCACGATCAGCACCAGCCGCTCGTCGAACACGTGGGCGGTCGCCCAGACGTAGCGGCCGTCGTAGCAGACCGAGCGCCAGTGGATGTTGCGCCCGCTCGGTCCCCCACACGACCTCGCGCGGCCCCGCTCTTTCATCAGCAGCAACGTCTGGTAGGCCCAGAGCACGTCGCGCTTGGCCCCGCCGGCTCGCACCCGGCGATCCGCAGGTCCCGCGCGCGTGCGCCGGCAGGCCGCCGATCGCCAGCTTGACCGTCTCGAACAGCTCGGCCGCCTTGGCGTGGGCGGCCTCGGCCTCCACCGCCGCCCGCCGGGCGGCGTCGCGCGCGCGCCTTCCTTGTCCAGCCGCATCCGCTCCGCCCACGCCGCCGCGTCCTTGCGCAGGGTCGCCACCGTCTGGCGAACCTCGTTGGGGATCTGCTCGAGGCGTTCGAGGAACCGCTTCCTCCTCGGACTGCAGGACGGTGGCGACGCGGCCGTGGGTCGCGTACTTGTAGGTCCTGGGTCCGACGCCCGGCAGTTCGAGCGTGTCGACGATGAGTGGTAGAGCCGCGTCGTACTTCTCGCGCTCCGACATCTCGTTCGCCGCCCAGTTCACGAACTGGTGTTCGTCCCCGAACCCGCGCTCGCGCGCGCCCGAACGATCCGCAGCAGCCGCCTCCGTATCCCGCTTGCCGCACTCTTCCAGCCTTCGAGCACCTCGGGCGTCAGGTGGCCCGGCCGCGTTCAGCCGTTCTTGCTGTTCAAGAACTGCGAGGCGGCCCGCGTCCTTGGCGTCGGTCTGTTTGATGAGGCTCGGGGACGTCCGGAGGAAGTGTTCGAGATGCCCCATCCCGCGGAAGTAGTCCGCCGAGCCGGCCCGCACGCGGTCGACGGTGATCTCGCCGCCGAATAGCTGCGGCGGGCGATGCGGCCGAGCCATGACGAACGCGTTGCGACGCTGCTCCGGCTGGTCGGGTTTCAGCAGCAGGCTCGCCTCGGTGAGCGCGACCGCCTCGTCCCAGTCGCCGAGGCGGGAACGCGTCGGCGGCCCGCCAGTTCCTTCGCCTCGACCGACGGATCAACGGCCGCCGCGTCGCGCCCCGGCGGCGCCCGGCGGCCCTGGCGATCAGGTCGGACGCGCGCGCGGACGAACGCGACGGCGTCGTCGCCGCGCAGGGCGCCCTTCGTCACCGCGCCGATCTCGGCGTCGCCGCGCCGCAGCCGCAGCGTGATCGAGAGGGGCACGTCCTCCGCGGCCGGTTCGTCGCCGGGCGCCGCCGACGGCGCGCCGTTCTCGCTGCGGTACTCGCCGAGCAGGTACAACGGAGGGTCGCCGCGGCCGATGGCGCCGCCGGCGAGGGCGAGTTCCTTCGACAGCGCCCGCGCCCTCGCCGACCTCCACGACGAGCACGCCCTCGCGTTCGAGCAGCATCTGCTCGAGCACCTTCGTAGGCGGCCTTCAGGTGGTCGCGCGTAATGGAGGTCGTTGCTGAAGAACGGCGGGACGGCGACCACCCGCCGATCGCCCCGCGGTGCTCGCGAACGCGCCGGCGACCGCCGCCTCGGCTGCGGCGCGTCGGCCTCGGCGTCGGCGCCCGAGCGGCAGCGAGCGGGTCAGCAGGCGCGGCCGCGTCGTCTCGCACACCACCACGTCGAGCCCGGCGGGCCGCCCGTCGCCTTCACGGACCGCAGCAGCACGAGCAGGTCGGCCTTGAGGATTCGCCCGAGGCCCGCGCTGCGGCCCGCCTCGGCGCCGAGCGTGGCGGTAATCGTCTGCTCGCGCAGGACGGCGTCGATCGTCGCGCGACGAACGTCACGTCGTCGCGCCGCATCAGCATCGCCTCCAGCAGCGTCGCCACCGCCGGCGCGCCCGCGCCGGCCGCATCCTGGAACAGCACCGCAACCTGGCTTGCGCACGGCCGGCGCCCTGCGCTCCCTGCGCTCAGTGCCGCGAAGGTGACGATGCAGGCGAGGAGGAGGAAGCCGCCTCGACAAGACAACCTGCCGGCCGCGGATTGCACGCGGCGCCGCCTGCGGCGTGCCGTCCGACGTGGGCGCGACAAACATGAGCACCGGACCTCCTTA
Organism: Phycisphaerae bacterium; assembly: GCA_030448225.1. Next base: position 49,945 of record JAUJNJ010000034.1, on the reverse strand, counting down.
GATAAACCGTCCTCGCGACGTTGAAGCGGCGGTCGTTGGCGACGTGTTGCGGCGTGGACCCTGCGGTGTTCCACGCCCTCGTGGTGAACAGAGGCTGAGCGGCGAGGCGGGATCGACGGTCAAGCGTCGCTGACGATCGCACAGCCCGTCGCGCGTGGCCAGGCGCGGCGCGCCGTCGTCGTTCATCGGTGCGACGCACGGCGTCCGCCGTCCGCAGTAAAACCTATGGCTTCGGCTGCGCCCTTCGCCGGCGGGCTGACCTTCGCCGCCGACACAGCGCGCGTCGGCGGCGGGCAGGGTCGACGAAGTGCTGGAGGATCCGCACGCGCGCCGCCCGGCCTGGAGCGGCCGTCTTGCCGGCGATGTTCTCGGACAGGTCGGTCGCGGTGACGTCTCGCGGTGCGTGAACACGAGTTCGCCGGTCTTGCGATCAGCGATCTGGATCTCGACGCGGGCCGAGCAGCTGACGAGGTTGCCGATGCGGGCGGCGAACTCGCTGAACGCCTCGCCGCCGATCACGAGCTCGACGCCCCCCTCGGCCTGCTCCTGCTCGCCGCCCGCGATCACCCGGAACCCCGCCTCTTTCAGCAGCAGGCGGACCTCGGTCTCCACCGCCGGGTCGATGCCCGCCGCGCGGACCTCCGCGAGGTGGCGTGCTCGTCGACCCGCACCGCCAGGCACCGGTCGCCGACGCCCGGCGAGCTTCGCGCCGCGCCGACGGGACGGCCTCGACCTCGTCGCCGCCGACGAGCCGGCCGCCCACCTCGCGGATGCGCGCGCCGACCTTGTCCGCCAGTTGCACGGCCAGGTCGCCGACCTCGGCGGCCTTGTCCCCCTTGACGAGCACGCCGTCGACGAGCGTCGTCTCGGTGCCGATGATCTTCGCGGTGATAACGTCTGCTTGCCGACGGCGAACGCCTTGCCGGTCACGAGCAGCCCGCCGACGAGCTTGCCGATCTTCGTCGCCTGCTCCGGGCTCACGAGGCCCGTCAGGTTCAACTCCTGTTCCTGGAGCGTCACGGGCGAGCGTCGCTCGCTCGACGAGCGTGAAGCCCTCCTGGCCCGTCAGCGTCGCGGTCAGGATCTCGGCGATCTGCTTTCCGAGTTCCGTCGCCCGCGCCGTCGGAGCCGAAGTCGAGCACGGCGACCGTCAGCGAACGAGCGGCGGCGGGAGCCGGCGGCCGCGGGCGGGTGGCGGCGGGGCGGGGGCCGGGGGCGTCGGGGCGCGCGGGCCGCGGTGGTCGCGGTGGTGGCGGGAACAGGGCGATGGCGAGCGTCGGGCGGGTCATCGGCGGTCTCCGGTGGGGTTCAGGATGTCTCGGATTCGGCCGCAGCGCCGGCGCGGGACGTTCTTCGGGGCGCCGGTTCGGCGGCGGCGTCGGGCCGGGCGCGGCGAGGCGAGGTACTCGATTTGCCCGTGAGCGCCAGCGCTGGCTCCGCGGGTCGCGGCTCAATTTCCCCAGCGGAATCTGGCACAGCACGACGCGGCCCCTTCCGATCGTCTTCGTGGACGACGAGCGCGTCGATCGGCGCGGCGCGGTCGTCCTTCACTTCCGCCGGCCACCACGCCGTTCGAGCGCCGGCTCGTCGGCGGGGAGCCGGACGGCGCACAGCTCGAAGTCGGCCCCGCCAGCCACGTCGCCAGTCGTGCGGCTCCAGCGCCGCGAAGAGCGGGTGCGTCGCCCGCCAAGATAGCTTGGGCGGGGACCTGGCGGGTCACGATTGGTAACCGGCGAGCCGTTCGGCGAGGTTGCCGGAACACGAGGCACGCTCGCGCGCCGCGCGCCATCGCCTCCAGCGGCGGGCGCAGCTTGCCCCTCGCCGACCGCGTCCGGCGCGACGAGCACGAGGTCCGGCCGGGCGAGGCGGATCTTCGACCCCTCGCCGACGTCGTGCGCCCCGCCCCGCGCGGTGAGGAACGCGAGAGCGCCGCCGGCGCTTCCCACCCGCCAGCCGCTTCTCGCCGCGCAGCACGTCGGCGTTCTTCAGCAGTTCCGCCGGAACACGGCGGCCGCGGCCTCGCCGGCGTCGGGGACTTCAATTCGTTCCCGGCGACGCGGTAGATGAGCCGCAGCGCGCTCCGCACGCGCACGGCCGGCGGCGTGACGCGCACGATGGCGGGTTCGCCGGGGCGAACCTGCACGGTGCCGCCGGCGAGGCGCACGGCGCCGAAGTGCAGGTCCCACTCGACGCGCTGCTCCGGCAGGTCGGGCGACGCGAGCGCGAACTGGATCGTGTTCTCCTGCTCGCCGAACCAGTAGCCGTCGTTCGACAGCAGCACGACGAGCAGCGCGGCGACTTTCATCGGTTCACCTCCGGGCGGCCGGGGATCGTGTCGGGCGCGGCGGCGGGGGCCGGGGCCGGGCCGGCGTGGGCGTCGGCGAACGCGACGCGCAGCTCGTACGGGCCGGCCGGCGTCGTGAAGCGACCGGCGGACACGCCCTCGCCGGGCCGCAGGTTCAGGTTCGTCGCCAGCGCGGCGAGCGTGCGGGTCTCGCGCGGCGTGGTGAGTTCGAGCCAGAGCGACAGGCGCGTCGGCGGGTCGGCCGACGTGTCGATCTGGTAGTGCAGTTCCTGGCCCCCGCCGAGCGGCAGCGTGAGGTCCGCCGTGCGGCCGGGGACGATCACGAGGTCCGCGCTGGAGACGACCGCCTCGCCGCGCAGGACCGTCAGGCGCAGGACGAGCAGTCGCCGCGCGGGCGGGATCACGTCCGACGACAGGCCGACGTCGGAGCCGGCGTCGGAGACGAGCATCCAACTCGCCCGGCGGTCGAAGACCTCCGACAGTTGCGCGAACGCGGCGGCGCCGCGCGCCACGTCGCCGGGCGTCGGGGTCGGCACGTGCGGGCGGGCCTCCGTCTGTTTCGACGTGGTCGGCCGGGCCTCCACCGGTGACGTCGTGCCGGTCCCGTTCGTCGCGAGTCCCGGCGAGGCCGGCCCCCCCAGCCGGCCCGCCAGGAATCCCGCGACGCCGATCACAACGCACGCGGCCGCGGCGGTGCCCCGGCGGCGAAGTCGAGTCGTGGTCATCGTGGGGGACGCGCCGGCGGCGGAAACGGTCGACGCGAGGCGGTCGGCGAAGGCGTCCCACCCGCCGGCGGGGACGGCGTCGGCGTGCCGCGCGTCGATTGCGGTGCGCATCTCGTCGAACGCGGCGAGCGCGGCGGCGCAGTCGGGGCAGTCGGCGGCGTGGGCGAGCGCGGCGGCGAGGTCGTGGCGTTCGCGTTCGCTCCAGCCGCCGTCGAGCAGAAGTTGTCGTGCGTGTCCGCAGGGCATCGTGTGCGTCCGTGTCAGCGTTCGTCGGACCAGTCGGCGAGCAGGTCGCGGAGTTGGCGCATGCCGCCGTGCAGGTGCCGCGACACCTCGGCGGCGCTGCAGCCGAGGAGGTCTTTGACGTCGTTGCCGCTCATCCCCTGCATGACGCGCAGGGCCACGACGAGGCGCGTCGTCTCGGGGAGTCGTTCCATCGCGCCGACGAGCGACTCCCGCAGGTCGAGCGCCGCCGCGGCCGGCGACGCGGCGGTGGCGTCCGGCCCGCTGCGGACGTGCGGCCTGCGCCCGATCGTCCGTCGCTCGGTGCGGCGGCGGCGGGCGATGACGAGGCTCTCGTTCACGACGACCCGGCTGATCCAGGCACGCAGGCGGGCGGGGTCGCGCATCTCGTGCCGGGCGACCGACCACGCCTTGAGCAGCGCCGCCTGGCACGCGTCCTCGGCCGCCGCCTCGTCGCGGACGATGCCGTAGGCCAGGCGGAAGAACAGGCGGCTGTGGAGCCGGATCTGATCCGCCAGCAGCACGGCCCATTCCGCTTCCAAGCCCGCTCCCGTCGCGCTGGCGGTTCGCCCCGTCCTGATCATCCGCCCATACGATGCACGCGGGCGTCCATTTTTTCCAAACGGTCGGCAGATACGGTGGAACGCGCCCGGCTTCCGTCAAAGCGGAGGCGACGAACTCAGAGGCGCCTGCTTCAGCAAATCTCGATTCGAAAAGCACTTCGGCGTTACGAAGTGTGACGAGAGCGGGTGGGCGCTCCGCAAAAGAATATTCGCTTGACGGACGACCCGTCTCTACCCGATACTTCATACCAACTGGTTGGTATCCATGAGCAAGACGGTTGCCCCCGCGGAAACGCGATCGAAACTTCTCGGTGCCGCGATGAACGTCATCCGCCTCAAGGGGTATGCGGCCACCACGGTCGACGACATCTGCAAGGCGGCGGGGCTGACGAAGGGGAGCTTCTTTCATCACTTTCGCAGCAAGGAAGACCTCGCCATTGCGACGGCGGACTTCTTCGCGTCGATGGCGGCTGGGCTGTTCGGCACGGCGCCGTTCCGCGCGCACGCCGATCCGCTCGAGCGGTTGCTCGGGTACGTCGACTTCCGGATCGAGATCCTCCAAGGGCCGGTCTGCGACTTCAGTTGCCTGCTCGGGACGCTCGTCCAGGAACTCTACGACACGCACCCCGCCATCCGCGCCGCCGTCGAGCGGCACCTGGACGACCACGTGGCGGAACTGACGAGAGACGTGGCCGAGGCCAAGGCACAACGCGCGCCGGACGCGCCGTGGAGCGCGGAGAGCGTGGCGGTGCACATGCAGGCGGTCCTCCAGGGGTCGCTCATCTTCGCCAAGGCGAAGCAGGGGCCGGGGGTCGCGGTCGAATCGCTCGGGCATCTGCGGCGTTACCTCGAGATGCTCTTCAAGGCTTGAAGTTTCATCGGACGCCCCGGCGAGACAGGGCCCCGCTCATCACACAGCTTCCGCGACCGTTTCGCGGCCGGCCCGAGGGGCCGGGTGCCGGGGGACCGTTCTGTCCGAACCGTGAGGGACTCTTTGAAAGGGAGGCGCGTGATGTCGGAGTTAACGGTTGCGTCATTGCCCGATGCGTTCGCGAAGAAACCGCAGGAATCGGCAGGGCGACCCGCCGTGGTCGGGCCGGAGTCGAAGGCGGCGCGGTGGGGCGGGCGGATCATGGGCGGCGTGCCGGCGGCGTTCCTGCTGCTCGACGCGGTCATGAAGTTCGTCAAGCCCGAGCCGGTCGTGAGGGGGACGGTCGAACTCGGCTACCCCGAGAGTGTGATCGTCCCGCTCGGCGCCGTGCTGCTCGCGTCGACGGTCCTCTACCTCGTCCCCCGCACCGCCGTCCTCGGCGCGATCCTGCTCACCGGGTACCTCGGCGGCGCGGTGGCGACGCACGTGCGCGTCGGGAACCCGGCGTTCACCCACACGCTGTTCCCCGTCTTCTTCGGCGCGCTCCTGTGGGGCGGACTGCTGCTGCGCGACCGCCGGCTGCGCGCGCTCCTCCCGCTGCGGAGCGAGCCGAACATGAGGTAAGGGGGAAACACTTGCTGATGCTCGCGTCCCGCCATGATTCGGGCGGCGGCTGGGCGCGATACCGAACGAATACGCCTGAAAGGAGCATTGCGATGACTGCGACTGCGACGATGACGGCGACGCGTGCGGCGAGCCAGGACGAGGCGGAGATCCGGGCGCTGATCAGCCGGTGGTCCCGCGCACTGGAGGCGAAGGACCTCGACGGCCTCACGGCGGACTACGCGCCCGACGCGATGCTGTTCGACGTCAAGCCGCCGTACAAGACCGAGGGGCCGGCCGCCATCCGTCGCCTGTGGGAGGCGTGCCTGCCGTACTTCCCCGAGTCGTTCGAATCGGAGCACCGCGAGTTGAAGATCTCGGTCGGCGGCGACGTCGCGTACTGCCACGGCCTGCACCACATCCGCCCGATCGACGACCCCGCCCACCCGGCCGGCCACTCCTGGATCCGCGTCACGGCCTGCTACCGCAAGGTGCAGGGCAGTTGGCGCGTCGTTCACGAGCACGTCTCGATGCCGGTCGACTGCGCGACCGGCCAGGTCGCGCCGATCGCCGACCCCGGTGCGGTGGCGTAGCCCGCCACACGCCTTCGCGCCCAGGCAAAACGTCTCGCTCGGTACTTGACGTCGGTCGGCACTTGCTAGCCGCGGGCGGAAGCCCACGGTCTCCGCGACGGGCACCGGCGGACTTCCGTCCGCGGCTATCAGGTGCGGGCCGAAGTGTTCGACAGCCCGAGGGCGCTAACCGTACAACGTTCAGCTTAGAGAAGGAGATCAATCTATGCAGGTCCAGCCTTACCTGTTCTTCAACGGCCGCTGCGAGGAGGCCGCCGAATTCTACCGCCGCGCGCTCGGCGCCGAGGTGACGATGCTGATGCGGTTCGGCGACAGCCCCGAGCCGCCGCCGCCGGGCGTGCTGCCGCCCGACAGCGAGAAGAAGGTGATGCACATGAGCATGCGGATCGGCGCGACCGACGTGATGGCGTCCGACGGCCACTGCGACCCCGCCGGGCGCTTCGACGGCTTCTCGCTCTCGGTGACCGCGCCCGACGAGGCGCGGGCCGACGCGATGTTCGCCGCGCTCGCCGACGGCGGGCAGGTGCGCATGCCGATGGGCAAGACGTTCTTCTCGCCGCGCTTCGGCATGGTCGCCGACCGCTTCGGCGTGGGGTGGATGGTCAGTGTCGCGCCGTGACCGCGCCCCCAACGCGCACGCGTCGTCCCCAGGAGATACCCGTCCGACGATCCGCCGCCTGACGACCGACGCCACGGCGTCACCACGCCGCGCGCGGCCGGCTGATCCATCGCTACCAACCAAGGAGCACGCTCGATGCAACGCATGATCTTCGTCAACCTGCCGGTCCGGGACCTGAACAAGTCGAAGGCGTTCTTCGGCCAGCTCCAGGTTCTCGTTCAACCCGCAGTTCACCGACGACACCGCGGCGTGCATGGTCGTGAGCGACGCGATCCACGCGATGCTCCTGACGCACGCGAAGTTCGCGGAGTTCACGCCGAACCCGATCGCCGACGCGACGAAGACCACGCAGGTGCTGCTCGCGCTGTCGTGCGAGAGCCGCGCGCGGTCGACGACATCGTCACCAAGGCGGTGGCCGCGGGGCGCGGACCTTCAAGGAGCCGATGGACTACGGCTTCATGTACGGCCGCTCGTTCCAGGACCTCGACGGGCACGTCTGGGAATGGATGTGGATGGACCCGAGCCGCGGTCAAGAAGGACTGAATCAAGCGCCCGCCGACTTCGTTCTCGACTGCCGGCGACAATGGGTGCCATCGCCCGCCGCTGCGGTCGCGTCGGCCGATACTCGCGCGGCGGGGACCGTCGGTGAAGCGCGATGCGGCGACGTGAACCGCAAAAGCGAAGTCCGCGGCGGGCGCGGTAAAGGTAACGCCGCGATTTCAACGATCTACGAGACCTTTCGCAAAGGAGCATCGAATGCAGGCAGAACCGACGAAGGAACATCAGTGGCTCGAACGGCTCGTCGGCCAGTGGACGTTCGAGTCGCAATGGCGACGGGGCCCGACCAGCCGGCGGCGACGTACAAGGGCACCGAGACCGTGCGGTCGCTCGGCGGCCTGTGGGTGGTGTGCGAGGGCCGCGGCGCGATGCCCGGCGGCGGCACCGCGGACATGATGATGACGCTCGGCTACGCCCCCGGACGAAGCGGTTCGCCGGGACGTGGGTCGGCTCGATGATGACGCACCTCTGGCTCTACGACGGCTCGCTCGACGAGGCCCGCAACGTGCTGACGCTCAACGCCGAGGGGCCCAACTTCGCCACCGGCGGCGACACGATGGCGAAGTACCAGGACATCATCGAACTGCGCAGCGACGACCACCGCATCCTGACGTCGCGCACGCTCGGCGACGACGGCCAGTGGCGCGCCAGTTCATGACCGCCCACTACCGCCGGGTGGAGTAGCGGTCATTCCCCACGCCGCCCGCGGGAAGAACTCGAGCTAGGGCAGGCAGATTTTCGGACGCGACGGCGGCGGCACCTCAGCCGCCGCCGTCGTCATGTCGGGACGCCGTATGTTATTGCGATCCGCGTTCGCCCCCGCACGACAAGCGCGCCGTAGCCATTGTCGGTCAACGCTTCCGCCCTCCGCCGACAAACGCATCCGCGGGTCTGCATTGGAGGCGGGAGGAAAGGCACATTCTAGGCGATCGCTCGTTCCTGCAGCCCGACCGCGGCGGCGATCGGGCTGCAGCAGCTTGCGTGAACGCGGGGCGTGCCGCCCGAACCGCGGCGGCTTCAGCACCTGCATCAGCAGGAACTTGAGGTACTGCAGCTCGCGGCACACACGAGCGGGAACGGGTGGTCCGCGGGCTGGCCGTACACGCCTAGCACGGTCGCCCGCCGCCGCGCTTTGGAAACCGCCGTCTCGGTCACTTCGAAGAACATCTGCGGCGAGACGTGGCTCGAGCAGGACGAGAGGGCGATGACGCCGCCCGGCGCCAGCACCTGCAGGGCGGACGTGAACAGCGCCCTGGTAGCTGGCGAGGGCCTTCCTCGACGTGGCGCCGGGCGCGAACGACGGCGGGTCGACGACGACGAGGTCCCACGTCCGCTTCGCCGCCCGTGCGTCGTCGAGGAACTGGAACGCGTCGGCCGCGATGGCATGGCGTGGTGGAGCGCGTCGGGCAGGTCGTTCAGGGTCCAGTTCCGCCGGGCCTCCTCCATCGCCGGCTTGGCGAGGTCCACGCTCGTCACCTCCGACGCGCGCTCGCCTGGCGTACACGGAGAAGCCGCCGGTGTAGGCGAACAGGTTCAGGACCGAGCGGCCCTTGGCGAACTCGCCGATGCGGGCGCGGTTGTCGCGCTGGTCGAAGAAGAACCCGGTCTTCGCCCCTCGACGAGGTTCGCCTGAAAGTGCCGCCCGTTCTCCGCGAAGCGCACCGGCCCAACCGGAATCTTGCCACACTGCACCGCGCGCCGCGGCCCTTGGCGTCCGAGCGGTACTTGAGGAAGACGGTTCCGACCGACAGCCGCTCGCCGAGCCAGTCGGCGACCGCCTCGACATTCCAGGCCCCGCCGGGGCGTCTCCGTCGAGCTTCACCACCGCGTGGTCGCCGTACAGGTCACACGTCAGGCCGGGGACGCCGTCGCCCTCGCCGTTCAGCAGGCGAAAGCCGGTCGTCCGCCCGTCGAAGAGCGTGCGCGCAGCGACAGGGCCGCGTCGAACTTCGACGCGATCAAATCGTTGTCGAGCTTCTCGCGCTCGAGCGCACACGCGCACGGCCAGCGGCCCGGTCGGGTCGTACATGCCGAACGCCAGGAGCGTGCCGTCCTTGTCGCGCACGAGCGCCCGGCTGCCGACCGGGGCCGGCGGCAGGTCCTTCAGCCAGTCGCGGTAGATCCACGGGTACCCCTGCTTGAGCGTGCGCGTGCGATCGCGCGCGAGTTTCAATCGGATCGGCTCCTGCGGGTCGGGAAGGATGAAACTCATAAGGTGACCCGATGACACGGCACGCGCGCGCGGTGACGGCTTCGGGCAACGTCCGCCGCCCTGGCCGCCCCAAGAAAGGAGCGGCAACGAACAATGTTGACGTGCGTCAGGACGTGGCCGCCGGGGCGACCGTTGCTTGCGATGGCCGGGCGTCCGGCGCGAACGCGCGTCGGCGATCGCCCCCGCCGGGGACTGCCGCCTGCTGTATTCCACCGCCCACTCGCTCGCGAAGAGGATCACGTTCTGCCCGAGGCCGTCGGTGGCGATCTTGCTCCCGGTGGGCAGGACGAGCGCGGCGAGGGCGTCCTCGCTCACGTCGGGCGAGACCCAACGCAGCAGGTCCCACGGCGCGCCTTCGAGGCGGCAGTCGGCGCCGTACTCGGACTTCAGCCGGTACTGGACGACCTCGAACTGCAGCGGCCCGACCGCCGCCAGCAGGGGCTCGCGCCTCGCCGAGCCCTTCACGAGCAGCGCCTGCACCACGCCCTCCTGCAGGAGCTGGTCGAGGCCCTCGCGGAAGCGCTTGAACTGCGACGTGGCGGTCGGGTGGAGGTAGGCGAAGCACTCGGGGGCGAAGCGCGGGATCTCGTCGAACACGATCCCGCCGTCCTCGGTGAGCGTGTCGCCGATCGCGAACTCGGAGTGGCCGACGAGGCCGATCACGTCGCCGGGGTACGCCTCGTCGACCGTCTCGCGGTCCTGGCCGAACAGCTTGTGCGAGCTCGAGAGGCGCACCTTCCTGCCGGTGCGCGCGTGGGTCACGACCATCTCGCGCTCGAACTTTCCGGTGCAGACGCGGATGAACGCGATGCGGTCGCGGTGCTTCGGGTCCATGTTCGCCTGGATCTTGAAGACGAACCCGGAGAACTGCGGGTGCTCCGGCGCCAGCGGCGCGCCGCCGACGACGCGGGGCCGGGGCGGCGTGGAGTGGGCGAGGAAGCCGTCGAGGAGGAGTTGCACGCCGAAGTTGTTCACCGCGCTGCCGAAGAAGACGGGCGTCAGCCGCCCGGCAAGGACCGCCTCGGCGTCGAACGTGGTGCCGGCGACGTCGAGCATCGACAGCTCGTCGCTCACGCGCGCGTAGGTGGTGTCGCTGAGCTTGTCGCGGACGGCCGGGTCGGACAGGTCGTGGATCGTCACCGGCGCGCGGTGCGCGCCGCCGGCGGAGCGGCCGAAGAAGTGGACCTGCCGCTCGCGGCGGTCGAACACGCCGGCGAAGTCGGGCCCGGTTCCGAGCGGCCAGTTCACCGCGAACGCGCCGATCCCCAGCACCGCCTCGAGCTCGTCGAGCAGCGCCAGCGGGTCGCGCGCCGGGCGGTCGAGCTTGTTCATGAACGTGAAGATCGGCACGCCCCGGCGGCGGCAGATCTCGAACAGCTTGCGCGTCTGCGCCTCGATGCCCTTGCCCGCGTCGATCACCATCACCACCGCGTCGACTGCCGTCAGCACCCGGTAGGTGTCCTCCGAAAAATCCTTGTGGCCCGGCGTGTCGAGCAGGTTGATGCGGTACGGGCCGTAATCGAACTGCAGCACGGTCGAGCTCACCGAGATGCCGCGCTTGCGCTCGAGCTCCATCCAGTCGGAGGTCGTCGCCCGCTGGTTCTTCCGCGCCGTGACGGACCCGGCGAGCTGCTGGGCGCCGCCGTATAGCAGGAACTTCTCGGTGAGCGTCGTCTTGCCCGCGTCCGGGTGCGAGATGATGGCGAACGTGCGGCGGCGGGCGATCTCTTCGTGTACGGTCATGTCTTGGGGCCGGGCTGGCGACGCGCGGCGGCACGTCTGGGCTGCGATCGGTCAGCTAGAGCTCCGCGCCGATCCGTGAAGCGTCTTCGAACGCCGTGGGAGTTTGCTCCCGCGGTTCTTTCCGAACGACGTCGCTACACGATCACGCGCGGTGCTCTAGTACCACGTCGGGTGACCGCGCGCCGGTCACGGCGGCGTCGCGACGGCGGACCCGGCGATGGGAAGGACGATCGAGTGCAAAACATCGGTCACGCAGCGATTGTAGCGGCCGGCGCGGCCCGGACAACAGGGCGTCCGATGCCGACCCCGCACGGGGTGCTCGCCGCCCGGATCGCGTGCACTTGATAGCCGCGGGCCGAAGCCCACGGTCCTCCCGGGTGGATCGGGAGCTTCGACCTGTCGGTCCAGGACCCGACGCGGAACTGTCGCCCGATGGTCCTCATGCAATGCCCTCGCTACGACAGTTCGCTCGCGTCGACGCGGGAGTGCTCTTCCCAGTCCAGCGACCGCTGCAGCGCCTCCGCCCACCGCCCGCGACGGTGGGCCGCCTCGTCGTCGCTCTGGGCGGGCTCGACCGTCCGCTCGACCGACCAGTTCGCCCGCCCGTCCGCCTGCCCCTTCCAGTAGCCGACGGCGAGGCCGGCGAGGTAGGCGGCGCCGAGCGCCGTCGTCTCCGTCACCGTGGGGCGGACGACGGGCACGCGGAGCAGGTCGGCCTGGAACTGCATGAGCAGGTTGTTGGCCGCGGCCCCGCCGTCCACGCGCAGCTCGCTGAGGCGGATGCCGGAGTCGACGCGCATCACGTCGAGGACGTCGGCGACCTGGAACGCGATCGCCTCGAGCGCGGCGCGGGCGAAGTGGGCGCCGGTCGTGCCGCGCGTGATGCCGGTGATCGTGCCGCGGGCGTACTGGTCCCAGTGCGGCGCCCCGAGCCCCGCGAAGGCGGGCACGACGTAGACGCCGCCGCTGTCCGGCACGCTCGCGGCGAGTTGCTCGACCTCCGCCGCGGACCGCACGAGCCCCAGCCCGTCGCGGAGCCACTGCACGACCGCGCCGCCGATGAAGACGCTGCCCTCCATCGCGTAGTGCGTCGCGCCGTCGCGCCGCCAGCCGATCGTCGACAGCAGCTTGTGCTTCGACTCCGCCGGCGCCGTCCCCACGTTCATGAGCATGAAGCAGCCGGTGCCGTAGGTGTTCTTCGCTAGTCCGCGGTCGAAGCACGTCTGCCCGAACAGCGCGGCCTGCTGGTCGCCGGCGATGCCGGCGATCGGGATCGGGCGGTCGAACAGGCCGGCGGCGGTGTGGGCGTAGATCTCGCCGGACGACCGCACCGCCGGCAGGAGCGCCCGCGGCACGCGGAGCAGTTGAAGCAACTCATCATCCCACGCGTGGGCGGCGATGTCGTAGAGCATCGTGCGCGACGCGTTGCTGACGTCGGTTACGTGCACGGCGCCGCCGGTGAGCTTCCACAGGAGCCAGCTGTCGATCGTGCCGAACGCGAGTTCGCCCCGCTCGGCCCGCTCGCGGGTGCCGGGAACGTGGTCGAGCAGCCAGCGGATCTTGCTCGCCGAGAAGTAGGCGTCGATCACGAGGCCGGTCTTGCGTCGGACCAACTCTTCGTGCCCGTCGCGCTTGAGCGCGTCGCAGAAGTCGGCGGTGCGGCGGTCCTGCCAGACGATCGCGTTGTGGACCGGCGCGCCCGTCCGGCGGTCCCAGATCACGGCCGTCTCCCTCTGGTTCGTGATGCCGATCGCCGCGACGTCGGCCGCCGTCACGCCGGCGTTCGACAGCGCCTCGACCGCCACCGCGTGCTGGGACTGCCAGATCGCCTCCGAGTCGTGCTCCACCCAGCCGGGCTTGGGGAACAGTTGTGGAAACTCCCGCTGCGCCACGCCCCGGATTTCGCCCGCGTGATCGAAGAGGATCGCGCGGGAGCTCGTCGTGCCCTGATCGAGGGCCAGGATGAAATCTGCCATGCTTCTCCGTCGCCTATTTCCACTTATCTCCGCGGATGCGATCTCCTGATCAGCGCGGCGGTGCGCGAGGACGTCATCGCGCGCGCCTGACGTGTCGCGCCGCGCACGCCGTCAACAGCTCTGCCGCGCGGCGGACGGATTCCTCCTGCGTGAGGCTGCCGTCGTGCAGCGGGTGGATCGCGGTCATGCCCTCGCCAGCGGCCGCCTCGGCGCCGTCGCCGATCGAGCCGACGAGCGCCACGCACGGCACGCCGAGCGACTTGCACAACCGGGCCACGCCGACCGGCGCCTTGCCGGAGAGGCTGGAGGCGTCGAGCCGGCCCTCGCCGGTGATGCACAGGTCGGCGCCGCGGAGGCGTTCGGCGAGGCGCGTGGCCTCCATCACGATGTCGACGCCGCTGCGGAGCGTCGCGCCGAAGAACGCCAGCATCCCGAACCCGAGGCCGCCGGCCGCGCCCGCGCCGGGCGTGCGGGCCTGCGCGTCGTTGCCGAGGCGCAGCGCGAGCGAGCGCAGTTCGTCGTCGAGCCACCGCACGTCCGCGGGCGACGCGCCCTTCTGCGGGCCGAACACGGGGGCGGCGCCGTCGGGGCCGTAGAGCGGGTTGGTGACGTCGCAGGCGACCGTCAGCTTCACCCGCTCGACGGGGCTGCCCCGGCCGTGCTTTATTAGCACGACGCTCGGCAGGTCGCGGCCGCAGAGCGGTTCGGTCGGGGCGACCGGCTCGCCGCCCTCGAGGATCACCGGCAGGCCCGCCGCCTGGGCGCAGCCGATGCCCGCGTCGACGGTCGCGCTTCCGCCGATGCCCAGCAGGATATCGCCCACCCCGAGCCGGGCCGCCGCGACGAGGAGTTCCCCGGTGCCGAACGTCGTTGTGCCGAGCGGGCCTCGTTCCGCCGGCTTCAGGAGCGCCAGGCCGCTTGCGGCCGCCATCTCGATGACGGCCGTCCGCCGGTCGCCCAGGACGCCGAACGTCGCTTCGACCTTCATCTCCGGCAGTGGCCCGGTCACGCGGCACGTGTGCAGCGTGCCGCCGGTCGCCGCCACGAGCGCGGCGACGGTCCCCTCGCCGCCGTCGGCGATCGGCGCGAGGTCTAGCTCCGCGTCGGGATACACTTCCCGCACGCCGCGCTCGATCGCCTCGGCGGCTTCGATCGCCGAGAGCGAGCCTTTGAACTTGTCGGGCGCGATGACGATCTTCATGACGAACCCGCGCGGCGCCCGTGGGACGAATTCGCCGCGATCTCCTTCTGACGTCCGATCGCCCTGTCTGCATCTTCAGACGGCGAAGCAATCCTTTTAGCCGCCGGCCCGAAGGGCCCGCTGCCGCGGTGAGCGGAACACGTCGCACCCTCGCGGCTGCGGCTGAAACGCTCCGGACCATTGCATCCGGCCCCGCGGCGGGATAATCCGTCTCACCCGGTGCGGAAGGTACTCGCGCCGCGAGGCCGGTCAACCGTGCCGGCGGGCCGGGCGGCGTGCGAGCGTCTGGCACCGTTTGGAGACCACGATGGCGTTCACCCTATCCCTCGGCCAGCCCGCCCCGGACTTCCGCCTGCCGGGCGTCGACGCGCGATCATACTCGCTCGGCGACTTCGGCGGCGCCCGCGTCCTCGTCGTCGTCTTCTCGTGCAACCACTGCCCGTACGTGATCGGCAGCGAGGAGCGGATGGTCGCCTTCGCCCGCGACTACGCGCCCCGCGGCGTGTCGATGGTGGCGATCAACTCGAACGAGGCGGAGAACCACCCGACCGATTCCTTCGAGCACATGGTGACGCGGGCGGCCGAGCGCGGCTTCCCGTTCCCGTACCTCCGGGACGAGACGCAGGAGGTGGCGCTCGCGTACGGCGCGCTGCGGACGCCGCACTATTACGCGTTCGCGAAGGACGACGCCGGCCGATTCACGCTGCGCTACACCGGTCGGATGGACGATAACCCGCGCACGCCCGGCGCCGAGACGACGCGGGAACTGCGCGACGCCGTCGACGCGCTCCTCGCCGGTCGGCGGCCGTCGACGGAGGTCACCAACCCGATCGGGTGCAACGTGAAGTGGCGCGGCCGCGACCGCAAGTGGATGCCGCCCGAGGCGTGCGACCTCGTCTGACGCCGCCGCGTTCGTCGCGCGCGCCGTACGGGTGTGGGAGGTGGTCCCGTGACGTGGCCGGACCGGTTGATGTTCGTGCTCACCCTGGCCGCGGCCCTCGGCTCCGGCACGATCGGCGGGGTGTTCTTCGCGTTCTCGACGTTCGTCATGCGCGCCCTCGCGCGCCTGCCCTCGCGTGACGCCATCGCCGCGATGCAGTCGATCAACGTGGCCGTGATCAACCCGATGTTCCTCGGCCCCTTTTTCGGGACGGCGCTCGGGTGCGCGGTCGCGCTCGTCGCGGCGGCAGTGCGATGGGACAGGCCGGGCAGCGGTTACCTCGTCGCCGGCGCAGTTTTCTATGTCGCCGGCACGTTCGCGGTCACGATCTTCCGCAACGTGCCGCTGAACGACGCGCTCGAGGGCGTCGCGCCGACCGACGCCGACATCGCGGCGCAATGGTCTCGCTACGCGGCCCGCTGGACAACGTGGAACCACGTCCGCACCGCGGCGGCGCTCGCGGCGTGCGCGGCGTTCGCGCTCGCGCTCCGCGGCTAAGGGGCGACCGTCCCGGCGTCGACGGTTTTGCCGTTCGAGCCGCGAAACGGACGTCCTCGTCACACGCGCGTCGCGGTGTGACGGCGGCCGGGATTCCTTGACATTTATTCGGGCAATCGGAAGCTATGCGCCCACGCCCGTCCGGCCGCCGGTGCCGACCCCGCGGGCCGCGGGTAAGCGGTTTGCGGGAGACGAGTAACAGAGGGACCGAGGCGAGGTCGGCGGAGGAAACTATGCCTGTACGATACGGCGTCATCGGCTGCGGCGCGATCTCGCAGCGGCGACACATCCCCGAGTGCTGCGCGAACCCCGAATCGAAGCTCGCGGCCCTGGCCGACCCGGTGCCGGGCCGCGCCGACGCGCTCTGCAAACAGTACTCGCCCGACGCCAGGGCCTACGCGGATTACAAGGAGATGCTGCGCGACCCGGAGGTCGACGCGGTCGTCGTCGCCGGGCCGAACAGCCTCCACGCGCAGCAGAGCATCGAGGCGCTCCAGGCCGGCAAGCACGTGCTGTGCGAGAAGCCGATGGCCACCACCCGCGAGGACGCGCGGGCGATGATCGACGCGGCCAAGCGGAGCGGCAAGTACCTCATGATCGGCCAGAACCAGCGCCTGATGCCGCCGCACGTGCGCGCGAAGGTGATCCTGGGCACCGGCCGGCTCGGCAAGGTGCTGGCCTTTCGCACCGCGTTCAAGCACCCCGGGCCCGAGGGGTGGAGCGTCGACGCGGGCAAGAGCTGGTTCTTCAAGAAGGGCCAGGCGTTCATGGGCGTCACCGGCGACCTCGGCGTCCACAAGGCCGACCTGATGCGCTGGCTGCTCGGGCAGGAGTTCACCGACGTCGGCGGCTTCGTCGCCACGCTCGACAAGCGCGACCCCGAGGGGAACCTGATCGACCTCGACGACAACGCCTACCTCACGCTCCGCACGAGCGGCGGCATCATCGGCAGCATGATCCTCTCCTGGACCAACTACGGGCTCGAGGAGAACTACACGGTCCTGTACTGCGAGAAGGGGTCGCTCTCGATCGGCACCGACCCGATCTACGGCGTGCAGGTCGAGTACCGCAACGGCGACCGCGAGCTGCACAAGGTCGGCGAGATGGCGACGAACGCCAAGCAGGTCGCCAGCGGCATCATCGACTCGTTCACCCAGAACATCCAGACCGGCAAGCCGCCCGAGATCGACGGCGAGGAAGGGTACCGGTCGCTCGACGTCATCCTGACCGCCATGGACGCCGCCAAGCAGGGCAAGACGCTGAAGATCGGCGGGGCGGTTTAGCCGCGAAAGAGAAGTAGAACGCACGGAGGACACGGAGGTCACGGAGCAGAGAAAGAATTAGCAGACAAGAGAAGATTGAGTGCGCGTGGCCGCAGCAGCCATTCCTGTGGTCCCTTCCGTCTGCTTCCCGTTCTCCGTGTGCTCCGTGTTCTCCGTGGTGAACCGTCCT
Organism: Phycisphaerae bacterium; assembly: GCA_030448225.1. The sequence goes on along the minus strand of JAUJNJ010000034.1, from coordinate 32,843 downwards.
GATTCGAGGAGAGGAGCCGTATGGCCGAGCCCATCAACGTCTGCCTGATCGGTCACAAGTTCATGGGGCGGACGCACAGCAACGCTTACCTGAAGGTCCACAAGTTCTTCACCGACCTGCCGGCCGCGCCCGTGATGCACACGATCGTCGGGCGGAACATGGCGGAGCTGAAGGAGTTCAAGGAGCGGTGGGGCTGGCAGAACGCCTCGAACGACTGGCGCGTCGCCGCGACCAACCCGGACATCCAGCTCGTCGACGTCGGCACGCCGAACAACGCGCACATGGAGATGTCGATCGCCGCGCTCGAGGCCGGCAAGGACGTCGCCTGCGAGAAGCCGCTCGCCGGCTCGCTGGGCGAGGCCCGGCAGATGCGCGACGCCGCCCGCAGGGCCAAGGGCAAGACGTTCGTCTGGTACAACTACCGCCGGGTGCCCGCCGTCGCGCTGGCGCACCAGCTGGCGGCGGCGGGGCGGATCGGGCGGATCTACCACGTGCGGGCGTACTACCTCCAGGACTGGGCCGGCCCGGACGTCCCGCTCATCTGGCGGTTCAGCAAGGACGTCTCCGGCACCGGCGCGCTCGGCGACCTCGGCGCGCACATCATCGACATGGCCCGCTTCATCACCGGCGACGAGATCACCGAGGTGCTCGGCTCGGCGAGCGAGACGTTCGTGAAGGAACGCGAGATCCCGGCCCAGGGCTCGTCGGGCGGCATCGCGGCGGGCGCCGCCGCGGCCAAGGGCGCGATGGGGCCGGTGACGGTCGACGACGCCAACGTGTTCATCGCCAAGTTCAAGGGCGGCGCGCTGGCCACGTTCGAGTCCACCCGCTTCGCGACCGGCCGGCAGAACATGAACGGCCTGGAGATCAACGGCGAGCGGGGCTCGATCCGGTTCGACTTTGAGAACATGAACTGGCTCGAGTTCTACGACGCGTCGCTGCCGCGCCAGCAGCAGGGGTGGACGCGGATCATGGTCACCCACGGCGGCGACCACCCGTACGCCCAGGCGTGGTGGCCGGACGCGCACATCATCGGGTACGAGCACGGGTTCATTAACCAGGTCGCCGACATGATGTACATGCTCGGCGGCAAGCCGCCGACCGTGCCGCTGCCGGACTTCGAGGACGCGTACAAGACCCAGCAGGTGCTCGAGGCGGCCGTGATCAGCGCCGAGCAGCGCCGGCCGGTCGCGATCGCCGAGATCGCGTAAAACGGGCGGCCGAGGCCGCGTGTGGCCGGCCCGCGCCCGAGGCGCGGGCGGCCGGGACCCATCGTCTGCGAGGGGCGATCGGCAAGGGACATCCAGATGCACACCGAAGTGACCACCGCCGGTTCGACACGTCTCCCGCAACGACCTTCTGCTCCCGCCCGCCGCCGCGGCGCCCGCCTGCTCGCCGTCGTCGCGGGGCTCGCCTCGCTCGGCGTGCTGGCGACGGGCGGCGGCGGGTGCAGCCCGAAGCGGGAGGCGACGATCGAGCAGCCCGCGACGCGGCCGGCGTCGCCGGAGGTCGACGACGTCGACGCGCGGGTGTCGGGGCTGAACGCGGCCGCCGAGTCGCTCGCGTCGCACGTCGCGGCGCTGCCCGGGCGGTCGGCGGACGAGCACGTGTCGGTCATGCGGCAGGTGTTCGACGACCTCGGCCAGGCGCTCCCGCTGCTCGAGGGCCCCAACCCCGGCGGCGTCTTCCGCCAGCAACTCCGCACGGTGCAGGCGTCGGGCACGCAGCTCGCGGCGCAGCCGACGGGCATGGCGCCGGAGCCGACGATCGACGAGGGCATCCGCGCCGCAACCGACGCGCTCGAAGCGATCGCCCGTCGCACGCTGTACGCCGGCGCGAACCAGACGGCCCCGGTCGAGCAGTTGCGGGCGGGCCTCTCGGAGCTGGATCGCACGCGCGGCCCGATCCACCAGCTGGCGGTCGCCGAAGTGATGGGGCAGATGTCCCAGATCGTGACCGCCCTTGCCAAGCACCTCGAATCGCAGGCCGCCAGCGACGACGTCGGCGAAGGCGCGACGACGACCGCGCCTGCCGACGCCACGCCCGCGGACCCTGCGCCAACGGAACCCGCGCCGCCCGACCCTGCGCCGACCGGTGAGACGCCTGCCGACACCGCCGCGCCCGCCGAAGCGGTGCCCGCGGAGGGCGCCGCCCCCGCCGAAGCGGTGCCCGCGGAGGGCGCCGCCCCCGCAGATCCCGCCCCCGCTGACGGCACGCCGACCGATCCCGCTCCCGCCGACGCGCCGCCCGCCGACGCCGCTCCGTCGGCCGATCCAGCGCCCGCGGACGCCGCGCCGGCCGATCCAGCGCCCGCGGATCCTGCGTCGCCCGCCGAGCCCGCGCCGGCCGACCCGGCCGCGCCCGAGGGCGGCGCAGCGCCTGATCCCGCGGCCGCCGAGCCGGCCCCCGGCGCGGCGGACGCGTCGCAGTAGTCACCCCTCCGGTGCCCGCCATGCCGTGGACGTCGTTGTGCGACCTGGACGAACTCGAGGAGGGGCGCGGCAAGTACGTCGAGATCGGCGGCTTCCGGATGGCCGTCTACCTCCACGCCGGGCAGGTGTTCGTGATGGACGACGCCTGCCCCCACGCCGGTGCCAGCCTTTCCGCCGGCCACGTCGCCGACGGCTGCGCGGTCTGCCCGTGGCACGCGTGGGCCTTCCACCTCGAAAACGGCCAACTCCGCGGCGCCCCCGGCGTCGTGATCGACACCTACAAGACCCGCGTCATCCAACCGCCGGGCGAGGGCCGCGCGAAACTCGTCCAGGCGGACCTGCCCATCTTCTGACGCGCACGCGGCCACCCAAGGCCCACTCGTGAGGAATCGCCGGAGCAAGCTCCCGCGGCGTTCGAGGACGAGGGTACGTCATCATTCGCCGCGTTGAGCGGCGACGCCCGAAGAACCCGCCGCTCGCTTCATTTCGCCACGAGTCGCTCAACTCGCCTGGCCCGCCTCCCGCGCGGGCGAAGCCGTTTCTGCAGTGCGTTCCCGACAACGCCGATCTCCAAGGTAGGGTGTCGCCGCCGGCGACATGCGTTATCGGCGTGTACTTCAATGAGCCGAACCGTTTCGACAGTCTCCGATTTCAACGGCGACACGGCGTCGGGCGGGGCGACCGCCCGGCGATTATCGACCGTCGCGCCCGCGCTCGCGGCCGCGGTTCTCGTCGTCGTGACCGTCGTCGGCGCGGCGCGGAGTTGGTTGCGGTACGACGGGCTCACGCACGTCGGCGGCGCATGGGCGACGCTCGCAGCGGACCTGGCGGCGGGGGAGTTCTATCGGCCTCTCGTCTCCGAACTCGGTTACGGCGGCACGCGGTTCATGCCGCTGTTCTTCACGATCCACGCGGCGATCATCCGCGCGGGCGCGGCGCCGATCGAGGCGGGGCTCGCGACGTCGCTGCTCTCAGTCCTCTTTCTGTTGGCGGGCGTCCACACGCTGCTTCGCCGGAGTGGCACGTCGGCCGCGACGGCGGCGTGCGCGACGGTGGGTGTGCTGGCGGCGGAGTCGGCGCGGCAGGCGATGGGCGACGTCCGCGGCGACGCGCTGCCGCTCGCGCTGAACGTCTGGGGCCTCGTCCTCTTAGCCGGCGCACGGCCGCGGCCCGTGGCGGCCGGCGTGCTGTTCGCGCTGGCGTTTGCCGCGAAGGTGACGGCCTTGTACGCCGTCCCCGTGGCCGCCGTTTACCTGTTCTATGCGCACGGTCGGACGGACGCAGTCCGGCTTGTCATCACCGCCGCGATCGGAACGGCGGGCGTCCTCGCTGGGGCGGAGGTCGCCAGCAGCGGGCGATTCGGCCAGATCCTCGCCGCCTGCGCCGGCGGCGGGACCGACCTGTCCTACGCAGCGCGGGCGCCGCTGTGGTTCCTCCGCATCGCCGCCGAGCGCGACCCGGTGATGCTCGCCGTGTTCGCCGCCGCCGCCGCCTGTCGTCTGCGTGACGCGCGCCGCCGCGAGATCGGCCTGCCAGCCCTGTACTTCGCCGGCTCGCTCCTCGCCACGGTGGCGATCTACGCCACGCGGGGAACCACCGAAAACCACCTGATCGACCTGCACGTCGCAGGCGTCGTGGCCGTCGCCGCCGGTGTCGGCTCGACGCGTCGAACGCCGTCGGCGTCACTTCGTCTCCTGCTGGCCGCCTGCTTCCTCGCCGCGGCCGTCGCCGAGGTACGCGGCTTCTTCGGTCGCGGGGCGGGGCGTCGGGCCGACATTGAGGCCGCGCTCGCGTCGGCCGGGACGGGGGACGGTCCGCTGCTGGCGCAGGACCCGGTCGTCGCCCTTGCCGCCGGCGAACGGCCGTACCTGCTCGACGCGTTCATGTTTCGCGTCGTCACCGCCCGTGATCCGACGCTCGCCGAGCCGATGTGGGCGATGCTCGACCGCCGGGCGTTTCGCGCGGTCGTGCTGAAGAACGACGTCAACACGCCTTTCGGCCGGGAACTCCTTACCAAGACTCACTTCGGTCCGAAGTTCCTCGACCGGCTCGCGGCGAATTATCGGCCGGTGGCGCGGCACGGAAAGCTCCACGTGTACCTGCCGATCCGTGAGCACGGCGGCGCCGCGGCGGCGGATGGCGGAAATCCGTCTCCGGCCGGCGACGTCCCGCGCGAGTAGGCGTGACATTCTGCCGATGAGATCGGAAGGACCCGACCCTTCCGATCTCCGACCACCACCGCCGTGAGCGAAGCCGCCGCCCCCGACACTCTCCGCCTCGCCGACCGCGCCGCGACCCCGCCGCGCGTGTCGATCATCGTCCCGACGCTCGACGAGGCGGCGAACCTGCCGGAACTGTTCCGCAGAATCGATGTGGCGATGGCGGGCGAGGCGTACGAGGTCGTGGTGATCGACGATCGCAGCACCGACGGCACGGCGGCAACGTGCGAGCATTGGGCGGCGACCTACCCGGTCCGCCTCCACGTCCGCGCCGCCGCCGAGGGCGGGTTGAGCGGCGCGGTGATCCGCGGCTTGCACCTCGCGCGCGGCGAGGTCCTCGTCGTAATGGACGCCGACCTCCAGCACCCGCCCGAGCGACTGCCCGCGTTGTTCGGCCCGCTCCTCGCGGGCGAGGCCGACTTCACGCTCGGTTCGCGCCACGTCGACGGCGGGAGCACGGCCGAGCGGTGGGGGCTCTTCCGCCGGATCAATTCCAAGGTCGCGACGCTGCTGGCGCGGCCGTTCGCGGGCGCGACGCGCGACCCGATGAGCGGCTTCTTCGCGCTGCGCCGCGAGACGTTCGCCCGCGCGCGCCACCTGACGCCGCTGGGGTACAAGGTCGGCCTCGAGCTCATGTGCAAGTGCCGCGTGCGGCTGGTCAGGGAGGTGCCGATCTACTTCGGCACCCGCGCCGGCGGCGCGTCGAAGCTGACGATCGCGCAGCAGTTCAAGTACCTCGAGCACCTCAGCCGGCTGTACGACTTCTGCTACCCGCGGCTGTCGCCGGCGGTGAAGTTCCTCGTCGTCGCCGCGTGCGGCGGGTTCGTGGCGCTGGCGGCGTTCGGGCTGCTGCTGCACGCGGGGCTCTCGCCGTTCGCCGCCGCGCCGCTGGCCTACCCGGCGGCGGCGCTGGTGACGGCGATCTTCCACGGCCGTTACGTGCGGGCGCAGCGGGCGTTCATCGCCGCGCCGCGCCCGTTCCTCGACTTCTGCGTCGTGTCCCTCGCGGAGTGGGCGACGTGCGCCGCGGCCGCCGCGTGGATGGCGGGCCGGCTGCGCCACACGAGCGGGCTGGAGGTCTTCCTCCTCACGCTCGCCGCCGCGATGACCGCGCGATACGTCCTGAGGAAAGAATTGCTGCTCGACCTCCGCGGACTCCGCCGGACCCGAGAACTGCGGCTGACCGCGTAGTGCTCCCGTCCGCCGTGGGAGAGCGGGGACAGGGGCCGGCTTGGGCACGACTGTGCAGCTTGCCGGCAGCGCTGATCTCCGGCGTTCCTTCCGAACGCTCCGAAGTGGCGACGCCTGCGCCCGACGGGCGGCGGCGAAGCTTCGCGCCCGATGACTTGCAGCTGCGCCGGGGCCACTTGGCTGGTGTCACCGCCACGGGTTGCCAGATCCGCCCGTGTGCTCCGTTGCGCGTAAATGCGCGACGCCGGATGCGCTGGTCCCGATAGCGGCACGTCCCCATTCTCACGTCGGTCGACATCTGCATAATCCTCCGCGATGTCCAGGGTCGTTCCGGTCGCCGCCGCCGCCTCTGTTGATCGCTCGTCGCCGGCCGCGGCGTCCGCGGACGACGCGCGAGACGGGCGAACGCTTTGGATCTCATGCGGCGTCTTCGCCGCCCTGGCCGCCACGTTCGCCGTCCTGTCCGAGGGCTTTCTCACCGCCGACGCGCTGACGCATTACTTGTTCGCGCAGCACGCGTTCGCCGAGCCGCACTACTTCGTGGACGTCTGGGGGCGTCCGTTCTGCACGGCGCTCTACGCGGCGCCGGCGGCGGTGGGGGGGCGACTCGGGGTGCGGCTGACGAGCGCCGCGCTCGGAATCGTCTGCGCCGTCGCGACCTACCACGTCGCGCGCCGCCAAGGCCTGCGACGCCCGGCGCTGGCGGCCATCTTCACGCTGGGGCAGCCGTTGCTCTTTCTGCACGGGTTCAGCGAGATGACGGAACTGCCGTTCGCGACACTGATCGCGCTGGCGTTCTGGGCGTACCAATCGCGGCGGTGGGGCCCGTTGACGCTGCTCCTGGGCCTGGCGCCGCTGGCGCGGCCGGAGGGGTTCGGGTTCGTCCTGCTCGGGGCGGCGGCCCTCGTGCTGCACCGGCGGGCGGCGTGGCTGCTGCTCCTGCCGGTGCCGCTGCTCCTGTGGAACCACGCGGGGTGGGACGTGTTCGGGCGACACGGGCCGTGGTGGCGGTGGCTGCCGGACAACTGGCCCTACGCGGCGGAAAGCCTCTACCCGCGCGGGTACCTGTTGCAGTTCGTCGGGTTCCTGCCGGTGATCGTGTCGCCGCTGGTCCTGCCGGCGACGATCCTCGGGATCGTCCTGACGCTGCGGGAGGCGCCATCACTTCGATCGGCCGCAATGACCTCTTCGTCGGTCGAACCGCACGGCACCGGGCCCGTCGGTTTCCCGCGGGAAACGGTGAACGAGTTTCATCTTCGGGCGTGTCGGGTGCTCACCGCGCTCGTACCGCTGTGGGTGCTGGGCGTTCACAGCTTCTTGTCGTGGACGGGGAAGCTCGGCAGCCTCGGCGAACCGCGGTACCTGCTGGTGGTGGCGCCGTTCTGGGCGCTGCTGTCGGCGCGCGGGTGGGAATGGGCGTGGCAGCGATCGCCGCGGCGAGATCCGGTCGCGTGGGCCGCGGCGGCGGCGCTGGCGCCGTTGCCGGTCGCGCTGGCGCTGGGCGTGTTGCCGCTGAAGGTGCCCGAGGATTGGCAGTCGGCCCGACGGGTCGCAGACTGGGTGCGGGCGAGCGGCACGCTCGGCGAGGATCGGCGCGTGGCCGCGTCGCACCCGGCGATCTACTACTACCTCGGCGTCAGCCCTACCGACCCGACGCGCACGCGCCAGTGGCGCCGCGACGTCGTCCGTGATCGCCCGCCGGGCACGCTCCTGATCTGGGACCCTCTGTACGGCCCGCTCAACGCGCCGGGCGACCGGGCGTTTTCGGTCCCGGAAATTGAACGGGCGGGATGGGTGCGAGTAGACGCGGCACCGGCAATCGCGCGCGGTGAAGGTGCGGCGGCGGCAGAACGCTGGCACATCTTCCGGAGCCCGTAGCGCGAGTGCGGCGTGGCGCGCGGCCGATACGGGGGTCACCCCCGCCCGCCGTCACGCGTGGGAGCGGGACGGCGTGCGATTGGCGCGGGTCTTGGAGACGGCCTCGTTGACGAATTCTTCGACGAGGCGGAGCGCGTCGCCGTCGTGCATCTGCGTCGGCGGGTGCTTCATGCACCAGGCGCTGACCGACTCGATCGGCCCGGCGATGCCGGCGTCGCGGGCCACCTTGCAGGCGCGGATCGCGTCGGCGACGACGCCGGCGCTGTTGGGCGAGTCCTCGACGCTCAGGCGCAGCTCGAGGTTCATCGGCACCCCGCCGAAGCCGGTCCCCTCGATGCGGATGAAGCAGACCTTGTTGTCCTTCTGGAACGCCACGAAGTCGCTCGGGCCGATGTGGATGTTGTCCGGGTGGAGCGGCACGTCGAGCTGGCTCTGCACCGCCTCGGTCTTGCTGATCTTCTTGCTGCTCAGGCGGTCGCGGTTGAGCATGTTGAGGAAGTCGGTGTTGCCGCCGGTGTTGATCTGGTAGGTGCTGTCGATCCGCACGCCGCGGTCGGCGAACAGGCGGGCGAGCGTGCGGTGGGTGATCGTCGCGCCGACCTGAGCCTTGATGTCGTCGCCGACGCACGGGATGCCGGCCCGCGTGAACCGCGCGGCCCATTCCGGATCGGACACGACGAAGCACGGCACGCAGTTGACGAAGCTCACGCCCGCGTCGAGGCACGCCTGCGCGTAGTGGCGCGTGGCGAGGTCGGACCCGACGGGCATGTAGTTCACGAGGATCTCGGCGCCGCTCTCGCGCAGCACGCGGGCGACGTCGACCGGCCGGGCCGTCGCCGGGTCGAAGCGCTGGTGGGGCGGGTACTTCGCCATGTGCGGGGCGACGCCGTCGAGCACGTCGCCCATCTGCACGGTCACGCCGGAGGCGGGCAGGTCGTCGTAGAAGATCTTCGTGTTGTTCGGCAGCGCGAACAGCGCCTTCTCGAGCGGCTGGCCCACCTTGCGTGCGTCGATGTCGAACGCGGCAACCACGTCGATGTCGCCCACGCGCCACCCGCCCATCACCGGGTGCATCAGGCCGGTCGTGTCGGCGTCGCCGGCGGCGGCGCGGGCGGCGTAATGGTGAATCCCCTGCACGAGCGAGCTGGCACAGTTCCCGACCCCGGCGATGGCGATCTTGATGCGCGACATGGTGGCTGAACTTCTCCTCGAAGACTCCGACCCGACAACCCACAGACTTGGTTCACCGCGAGCCCGAGAACCCCGATTTCCAAAACGATCGTTACCGGCTCATCGGCGTGGTCACCTCAGGTGACCACGCCAGCGGTTCCCGGCACTGGAACCGTTCTGGCGGCCCGCGTCTTAACCCGGACCTAACCCCCACATGATACGACGAGCGCCGCGCGTTTGTTGCGTGCAAATCACCCGCGCCGCAGCGGCCGCAGGCGGGCCAGGACCTCGGTGTTTCCCTTAGCGCCCTTGATCGGGCTGAGGACCGCGCCCACCCACTCGAAGTCGGCCGTCGCGGCGTCCAGCTTTACCCCGTTTACCACTTCCTCCACCGCCTCGGCCGGCAGCACCCCCTTCTTGAGCAGGGCGGGGTCGGCCTCGTAGTGCGGCTTCACGAGCGTCACCACCTCCCCCCCGTCCGCCACGCACCGCCGGGCGGCCGGCAGGATGTGCCGCTGCTTCGTCCAAGCGACGTCGATCGTGATGACGCCGACGCGCTCCGGCAGCGTGACGTGCATCGCGTTCGTCCGCTCCATGACCACGACGCGCGGGTCCTTGCGGAGCTTCCATTCCAGCGCGCCGTACCCGGTGTCGATTGCATAAACCTGCTTCGCCCCACGCCGGAGCAGGCAGTCGGTGAAGCCGCCGGCGTTGCAGCCGAAGTCGGCGCAAACGAGGCCGGCGACGTCCAACTCGAACTTGGCGAGGGCGTGTTCGAGCTTATCGCCGGCGCGGGACACGAAGGGGGGCATAAGGACATTCTAGCGGTTCAGCCTAGGGGGACGGGTCCGGCTGCGACTCTCATCGGAAGAAGCCCGGAATGGTGATCGCGAGGACGAAGACGCCGAGGTTGAGCCCGAAGCCGATTGCCGCGCGCATCGTCTTCCGCCCCGTCTGGAGCATTCCCACTAAGCCGAGGAGAAAGCCGATCGGCACGAGCATCGCCATCGGGAGGAGGGAGACGAATGGGTACGCGAAGAAGAACCACTCCCCTCTGCTGCTGGAGAACAAGCCGATGAGCGTGCCGCCGGCAACGCAGAGGAAGGCAATTGAACCAAGGACGACTGACGCGGTCCCGAGGAGCGAGTGCTCCGTCGGACGAACCGGTACGACCTTGCGCGTCGGCGGCGTCGGCGATTGATAGTCGAGGCTCGGCGGCGTCATGAGGGGCGTGTGTCAGGTGTGCGGCGGCGGCTCATCGCATCATCAATTCTCGCTCGCCCGCGTCCCGCGCGGTTTGCCGAGGGGGTTGGTGAGGAACCGGCGGTGGCAGCGCGGGCAGAGGCGGTACTCGAAGCGGCGGTAGACGCCGTCCTGGAGTTGGTCGGCGGTCATGTGCTGCATCTCGTCGAGCACCTGCGAGAAGGTCTGGTCGAAGTCCGCGTTCTGCAACTCCTCGTCCGACATCGGCGGCAGCGCCGGGTCGGCGAAGGCCTCGATCCGCACGACGTACGACTCGTGCGCCGCCAGCGTGCAGTCGCAGATCTCGCACCGGACCGGGTCGGGCATGATTGGAATTGTCGCTCCCGCGTCGCAGGATGTCACTCCGGAGCCTTCCCCCGGCTGTGGGTTTTTGAGTTGAACGCCAAGACGCCAAGTCGCCAAGACGCCAAGTTCGGAAGGGAGGGAGGAGTCAGGTCAGAGACTTTGGTTTGTATTGGAGGTCAGCGGTGCGGTGAGCCGCCCGCATCACCTGCACCTTGTCGGCCATCTCGTCTCTGACTTGTCTTACCTTGGCGTCTTGGCGTCTTGGCGTTCAATGATCCAACCGCCGATGGCCCACGTCCGCCGGCCATGACAATCCCCTCCCCGCGCGTACAATCCGTCGCTTCCCATGAGCGACGCAAAGTTTTACATCACCACGCCGATCTACTACCCCAACGCCGAGCCGCACCTCGGGCACGTGTACACGACGATCTGCGCCGACGCGATCGCGCGGTACCACCGCCTGCGGGGGGACGACACGTACTTCCTCACCGGCACCGACGAGCACGGCGTGAAGATGGTCAAGACCGCCGCCGAGCGGGGGGTCGAGCCGGCGGAACTCGCCGACTCGGTCGTGCAGACGTTCAAGGCGACGTGGCGCGCGTACGGCATCACGCACGACGACTTCATCCGCACGAGCGAGGCGCGGCACAAGTCGGCCGTGCAGGAGATCGTCCGCCGGCTGCTCCGCAACGACGACATCTACCTCGGCGCCTACGAGGGGTGGTACGACGAGGGGCAGGAGGAATTCGTCACCGAGACCGACGCCAAGGCCGCGGAGTACAAGTCGGCCGTCAGCGGGCGTCCGCTGCTGCGGTACAAGGAGCCGACGTACTTCTTCCGCCTGCAGAAGTACGCGCCGCAGGTGATCGGGCACATCGAGCAGAACGAGGCGTTTATCCAGCCGGTCTCGCGCCGCAACGAGGTGCTGAGCAAGCTGCGGCAGGGGGTGGAGGACCTCTCGATCAGCCGGGCGACGCTCAAGTGGGGCATCCCGATGCCCAACGACGCTGACCACGTCCTGTACGTCTGGATCGACGCGCTGAGCAACTACGTCACCGCCCTGGGCTACTCCGGCACCGGCACGATCGTCGCCGGCGCGACCGACGCGCCGGGCGAGGGTGAGCCCAGCGGCGGCACCGGCGACAGCCGCGCGCCGCTGCCGGTGGGCCGGCCGGGCGCGCGGTCGCTGTTCCAGCGCTACTGGCCGGCGGACGTGCACCTGATCGGCAAGGAGATCCTCTGGTTCCACACGGTCTACTGGCCGGCCATGCTGATGAGCCTCGGGCTGCCGCTGCCGAAGCAGGTCTTCGCCCACGGGTGGTGGACGGCCGAGGGCAAGAAGATGGGCAAGTCGATGGGGAACTTCATCGGCCTGGAGAAGCTCCACGAGGTGACGACGAGCTACAGCCACGACGCGCTGCGCTTCTACCTGCTCCGCGCCGCCGCCTTCGGCTCGGACCTCGACTGGAGCGACGCCGAGTTCGCCACGGCGTACAACAAGGAACTCGCCGACGTCCTAGGGAACCTTCTGAACCGCGTCGTGAGCATGGTGGGCAAGTATCGCGGCGGCGTGCTGCCCGCGGTCGGCGCGCGCGACTCGATCGACGACAACGTCGTCGCCGCGACGGCCGGCCTCCCGGACGCGCTCGAGCGCGCGTACGGCCGCTTCGAACTCCAGCAGGCCGCGACGCTGCCGATCGACGTGGCGCGGGCGGCCAACGGGTACATCGAGGCGACCGCGCCGTTCAAGCTCGCGAAGGACCCGGCGGCGTCGCAGCGGCTCGATACCGTGTTGAACCTGGCGGCGCAGGCGATCTACCGCGCCTTCGTAGGGCTTTTGCCGATCCTGCCGGAGAAGTCGGTCGCCGCGCTGCGCCAACTCGGCGTCGAGGTGGGCGGCAAGACGCTGCCGGAGTTGTTCGCCGCGAGCGTGCCGGCCGGGCAAACGCTCGGACCGGCGCAGCCGTTGTTCCCGAAGCTCGACGCGGCGAAGTCAGGAAAATAGGAGCGCCCCGCATCCCGTTGTAAACGTCGCGACAGTTCGTTATTTTCGTCGCGGGCTTTCTGGGATGTGGGCACATGCACAATATTGGTTCTGACCTCCCGGGCGATTTCACGCCGGTGGACGGCTGCGTCCCCGAGTGGATCGACATCAAGGAGATCTGCCGCGAGTCGAAGCGGTTCGTCGGCCTCTACGCCGTCAACGGCTTCAACGTCGTGGCGATCAACGACGGGCGCAGCGTCTTCACCACCTCCGACCGCGACGGCGAGTTCCGCAAGCGCTTCGAGGGCGCCGCCGCCAAGAAGGCGAGCGTGATCAAGGTCGGCCCGCTCGAGGGGGACGCCGTCCTCGTCTACGACTGCGAGCAGGACCTCCAGTGGATCGCGCCCCGGAACTCGGCGGTGCAGTTCCTGTACCGCCAGACGTGAAGAGTGGTGGGGTGGTCGAGTGGTTGATTGGTGGGGTAGGAGAGACCCCGCCACACCACGACTCCACCACTTCACCGCCACATTCAAACTGCCCTCGCTCCACTTCCTTCCCGAATTGCGCCGATCACCGGATTGTCCGACCTTCCGACCGGGGATAGACTGCGCCCCCGCAGAACCGCTGCGACGCCCCCGACATCGATGACCGACCGACCGACGGAGACACAGAGAAATGATCGACCGGATCTTCAAGGCCTATGACGTCCGCGCCACGTACCCCAGCCCACTCAACGAGGAGGCGGCGTGGAAGGTCGGGCACGCCACCGCGCAGTTCCTCAAGCGGAGCCGTCAGACGGTCGCGGGCGACACGAAGGTGAAGCACGAGGACACGATGGTCGTCGGCCGCGACATGCGCCCGCACTCGCCGGACCTGGCCAAGGCGCTCATCGACGGCATCCGCTCGACCGGGATGAACGTGGTCGACATCGGCATGGTCGACACGTCGTTCACCTACTTCGCGATCAACCACCTCGACACCGTCGGCGGGATCATGGTCACCGCGTCGCACAACCCGATCAACTACAACGGCTTCAAGATCAGCGGCCCCAAGGCCAAGCCGATCGGCTCGGCCAGTGGCCTTGACGACATCAAGCGCATCGCCTCCACGCTCCGCGTCGGGCAGACCGGCCTGACCGGCAACGTGACCGAGCAGGACCTGTGGGAGCCGTACCGTGAGAAGGTGCTCTCGTTCCTCGACCTGAAGCGCCCGCTGACCGTCGCGATCGACGCCAGCAACGGCATGGCGGGCAAGATGGTGCCGGCCGTTTTCGGCAACGTCCCGGGGCTGACGATCGTGCCGATCCTCTTCGAGATTACCGGCAGCTTCGTGCACGAGCCCAACCCGCTCGTCGAGTCAAACCTCGACATGCTCAAGGCGAAGGTCCGCGAGACGAGGCCCGACCTCGGCGCCTGCTTCGACGGCGACGCCGACCGGTGCATGTTCGTCGACGAGAACGCGAAGCTCATCGGCAGCGACATGGTCACCGCGCTGCTCGCGCAGGACTTCCTGAGCGAGGTGAAGAACCAGGGCGCGACGATCGTCTACGATTTGCGCTCGAGCCACGTCGTGCCGGACGTGATCCGCGAGATGGGGGGGGTGCCGAAGCGCGACCGCGTCGGCCACGCGTTCATCAAGAAGACGATGGCCGAGACGAAGGCGATCTTCGGCGGCGAGCTGTCTGGGCACATCTACTTCAAGGACTACTACTACGCCGACTCCGCGGCCGTCGCGTTCGCGCGGATGCTGTCGGTACTGAGCGCGCAGGACAAGCCGATGAGCGGCCTGATCAAGCCGCTGCAGCGCTACAGCCAGAGCGGCGAGATCAACTTCCAGGTCGAGGACAAGGACGCCAAGATCCGCGAGCTGGCCGACCTCTACAAGGCGGGCGAGATCGACTACCTCGACGGCATCACCGTCGATTTTAAGCCTTGGTGGGTGAACGGCCGCCAGGGCCACACCGAGGCGATGCTGCGGGTGCACCGCGGGGGGCCGACGCCGGGGCTGGGGGAGGAGGAGTGCTCCGGGGTGGCGCAGCGGCTGGGCGACCCCGCGCACGGGCACTGATCGCCCGCGTGCCAAAGACGTCGACTCCCAAAGCCGCTCGCGGCTTAGCGCCGGACCCGCGCGCGTCCCGATCGCTAAGCCGCGAGCGGCAACCGCTGCCCCACGACCGCCCGCCCCCGCCTACCATTCCCGGCATGGGACGCCGGGAGTCCTCCGTCGACGGTCAGACCTGTTCGCTGTGCCTCCGACAGGTGCCGTCCCGCCTCATCACGCTCCACCACCTGACCCCGAAGCAGCGCGGCGGCAAGGCCGAGCATCGCACGCCGATGTGCAAGCCATGCCACCGGCAACTCCACGCGCTGTTCACGAACAAGGAACTCGAACAGAAGTACGCCTCGATCCCCGCCCTCCGCGAGGCCGAGGCGTTGCAGCCGTTCCTGCGTTGGATCCGAAAACAAAAGGCCGATCGCGTCTTCCGCACGATCGACGCCAACGGCCGCTCGAAGCGCCGGCATTGATGCGACCGATGAACTCCCGGCACCCCCATTTAGCCGGCTCGCTTGCGAGCCGCGTCCCGGCTGCGCCGAGAGGTGAACGGGAATCGAGGAAGCAGGCCCGCACGCCCTACAATCGCAGCAGCATGCCGTCACCCGCTCAAGCACCCCCAGCGCGGCTAGCAAGCGAGCCGGCTAAACCGGGAGCGAGAGAGTCGAAGACCTCGTCGTTGTCTTCAAGCGAGCCGAGACGTTGGAAGAGGGGCCGGCGACCAGGCGCGCTGCACGGAACCAAGCTCGACCGCAAGAAGTCCGCGCAAAAAAAAGCCGCCCCGGGCAAGGGCGGCTTCGAATGGGGCTGGTGAAGGATCCTCTGGGTTGTGGGAGGAGAGAACCCTTCACATCGGGGGAAGAATGGGCTAGGTTGTGACTCCCACCCGCGACACCTTAGCGTCACCGATGGTCGTTGGTTGAGGTAGAACAACTAGGGTGCCAAGTCTGCTTCGTTTCGCCTTAACGCGATTGCAGATGCCGAATCGCTGCACCTCGCGACCAAAAGGCGTAGAACATGCCTGGCGACAGTGTGGCGTGGCTGTCGCACCCAGGTCCGACACGCGTCGCTCTGCGGTTCGACGAGTGCCGCCAAAGACGGAGTTATCGGGCGTCTTAGATGTGTGCAGCATTCGTGCCACCCGGTGGTGCGGAAGGAGCTTTCATCATGCGAATCCTCGTCACCGGCGGCGCCGGCTTCATCGGCTCGAACCTCGCCAAACGTCTCACCACCGACGGCCACGCCGTCGTCGTGCTGGACGACTTCTCGTCGGCCACCTGGACCAACCTCATCGACTTCCGCGGCGACGTCGTCACCTGTGACGTGGCGACCGAGCTCGCGCAGCTCCAGCGCCTCGACGCGTTCGACGTGATCTTCCACGAGGCGTCCATCACCGACACGACCGTGATGGACCAGCGCAAGATGATGCACAACAACGTGGAGGGGTTCCGCAACCTCCTCGACATGGCCGCCCGGTGGGGGAGCCGGGTGGTGTGGGCCAGCAGCGCCGCCACCTACGGCCGCGGCCCCGCGCCGATGCGCGAGACGCAGCACGCCGGGCCGCTCAACGTCTACGGCTACTCGAAGCTGGCGATGGAACGCCTCGCCGACCTCTACGCCCCGCGCCTCCGCCACCCGATCGTGGGCCTGCGCTACTTCAACGTGTACGGCGCCGGCGAGAACCACAAGGGGAAGTTCGCCAGCATGATCGGCCAGCTCGCCCGCCAGATGCTCGCCGGCAAGCGGCCGCGGATCTTCACGCCCGGCGACCAGCGGCGCGACTTCGTCTACATCGACGACGTGCTCGCCGCCAACCTCGCCGGCCTGACCGCCACGGCCACCGGCGTCTTCAACGTCGGCAGCGGGGCGGCCGCCTCGTTCAACGACGTGGTCGCCGAACTCAACCGCGTCCTGCACACCGACCTGCCGCCCGACTACATCGAGAACCCCTACGACTTCTTCCAGACCTGGACCGAAGCCGACCTCACCCAATCCCGCAAGGGCCTCGGGTACAACCCGCAGTACGACCTGCGCAAGGGCGTCGACGCCTACTTCGCCACCGGCCAACTCGGGGCGTAGCCGAACGGCCCGAGCCGAAACACACGTCGCCGCCGGCACCACGCGGGCCCCTGCCACGGCCGCCGATTGCCACGCCGCCGATATCGGCCGAGCCTAGTTGACTAGCGGATGTGACAGCCAAACTTGCAACGCGGTAACGGCTCGCAGCAGTTTCTCGATATCTGTCGCGTGCGCAGGATATTGGTAGTTAGTTGCCCCTCGACCCTTCCAACTTCGTCGGCATCTGGTGCTGCGATGGCGTTGGTTGGAATGGGTACGCGCTGATCCTCCGACCCGACGGTGTCGGGCGCGCCGAGATGTCTAATGTTGGCTTGACGAACGCCTGGACGTTTGACTGGAGCGTTGAGGACGAGCGGCTCCGCGTGAAAGGCCGCGAGGCCATCCAGATGAACGACGCGCAGGACGACTTGGAGCACCTGCCGTGGGAAGTTGACGTGCGGATCCCAGTGAGATTCGGATCGGTGTCGCTGGGGGACGGTTCGCTGCGCCGCACGTTGCTACTGGATCAACAGTTGTTGGATTGCCTTCCGCAGGAGTACGTTGCTGGGAACTCGAACTTCGACGTCTTCGCGCCCCCGGACTTCAGTTGGATCTTGGGGCTCGCACGGGGCAACTGACCAAACATTGCAGCGGATCGGGCGCGCGTCGCGGTCCTCGTCATTCGAGAGGTGGCACGGCGCCTGCCCGGCCGCTGAACGTCGGTCCGTTAGGTGCCGCGCCATGCTCTCAGACGCTCTCGACCAACTGGAGAGGGACCTCGCGGTCGAGTTGCCGGACGACTTTCGCGCCGCGTTGGCCGAACCGGCCATACACGAGGCCTTTCGCTCGGCCATGCTGGACGCAAACCCGACCCTGTGGGGCGACGACGCCGTCGCGGACACGGTGAGGGTGCTGCGTGACAACAATCTCGACTTTCGCAAATCGGTGCAATGGATCGCGTGGGACGACGGGCCGCCGTCGGGCGAAGCGGAGAAGCCGTGGCCACGCGTCTGGCTCTGGGTAGGCGGGAACTACTGCGGCGATGCATACTTCCTCGACCTGTCGGGCGACCCGGCACCGGTCGCCCTCTGGAGCCACGAGTCGCTGACCTGCCGTGTAGACAAGCCTCACTTCGCGGCGTGGGCCGACGCCTTCCGTGGATACGGTGAGGAGTGCCTGCGGTCGAAGCCGCCAGCGCTACCACGGAATCCCGCCTGTCCGAAGTGCGGGGCGGAATTGACGGCCGCGAAGGCGCGACTCTGCCGAAGCTGTGGGGCGCGCTGGTAAGCTCGTACGGCGGACCGGCGGCACCTAACGAAACACTGCACTGGACCCGGGCCGCGACTGACGTCGTGATTTGAACGCTGGTCGTCGGCCCTGGCCAGTGAATGCCGATTCGTTATCCGGCGGGAAGGCTTCTGCGGCCTCATGCAGATCACGATCAACGCATTTGCGACGCTCGACGACATCGCCGAGTGGCTCACGCCCTTCGCGGAGAAATCGCCGCTTCACTTCGTACTGGTGGTTCACTTCCCCAAACGGTTCGTTCCGTTAGCACGGTGGCACTTCGTACTGGTGGTTCACTTCCCCAAACGGTTCGTTCCGTTAGCACGGTGGGAACAGTTTGTCGCGAAGGCTCGCGCCACGAAGGCAACAGAGCTGTGGCTCGACCTCGTGCCGATCCCGACCGCCCGGGGGAAACTCGATCCGAAGTACAACAACCGAGAGCGGTTCATCGTCCACCTGCCCGAAATCACGGAATCCGGCCTCCGCGAGGGGAACTTCGGAACGGTCGCCACGAAAGAAAAGCATCTCATAACCTGGCGGTCGATCGTTCGGGCGGTCCGAAAAAACACGACCGGCGGGATGTGGATCTGGAACGGCTTGCACAAGACGAAAGGGTTTAGCGACCGGAGCCGCTACTCGCCGAGGATCGCCGAACTTCACGCACAGGGGCTGAGGCTGCGGCCGTTCGTAGGCGATAACGACGTGTTCGTCCGCGAGCCGACATCGGACGGCGAACCGGCCGCCGGATGACCAGCCGTTGCAGCGGGACGCGGGCGGGCGCCGCGGTCCTGGCGAATCGAAAGTGCGTCGCGGCGACCGCCCGGCCGCTGAACGTCGGTCCGTTATCCCGCGGAGGGGCATCCACATGTTCGGTCTGTTCAAGAAGAAGGCGCAACAAGTCCCGCAGCCGACGGCCGAGCAGATCGTCCCGCGCATCAAGCACCTTAATTTCCGAGCGGCCGTCGCGGAAATCGCGGCGAAGGATCCGGCGTCGCGACCACTGATTGAGCCGTTCGTGGGCGACCTGCTCATCACGTACGCGTTCGACCTGCCCGAATCCTTCATGATGGTCCGCGAAGTGGACCGCGAACGGCTCGGCCTGTCGCTGGAGCAACTGCGGGCGAAGGCGCTGGAGAACCTGCGCAAGGGGTTGCCGCCGGTTCAGCAAGGCGGCAAGCCGCCGCTGATGATGCTGGCGGTCGGGAACAACCTCGAGGCGTGTCTGCTGTTGATCGACGAACTGTGGGAGAAGGCGTCGGCGAACGTGCCCGGGAGGCTCGTGGTGTCAGTGCCGAGTCGCGACGTGTTGATGTTCACCAGCAGCGAACGCGCCGACGGCATTCAGCAGATGCGCCAACTGGCGAAGGAGGCCCGCGAGCGAGAGCCGGTCCACGGACTCAGCGAGCACCTGCTCGCGTGGGACGGCGGCAAGTGGGCCGTGTTCAAAGGCGGCTCGACTGCGA
This sequence comes from Phycisphaerae bacterium, assembly GCA_030448225.1. The sequence continues at coordinate 13,561 of JAUJNJ010000034.1, read as the reverse complement.
ATGAGCAATCGCTGCATCGCACCGACCGGGCGGAATGATCCTTGTGATTCCAGCCGCTCGGTGCTTGGCTGGCCGTCGCATCGAGATCCGGTATGACCCTTGATCCCTCGCGCAACCTCGTCCTCAAGAAGGTGCGAGACTGCTTCCCCGATCCGGCGAAGGCAGAGGAAGCGTTAGCCATCTTGGACACGTATGGTACGGAGAGTTGGCATTGCGAAGTCGACCGCGTCCGGCTCGCGCTGTTGAAGATCTCCCAAGGCGACATCGGGAAGCTTCGCGGGTACACGCGCGGCGCGCGATCTGATTATCGCGATACGCTCGTTCCGGCGGAGTACCCAGGGGAATGGGCGGCGTCGTGGTTAAAAACGCCCCCCGCGGAGATGGCGGCCATCCGAAAGCAGGATCGCGCGCAGTACGAAGCTTGGCTGCGATCCGGGGGGGCATGACCACGCGCTTCGTTGTCCCCTCAATGGAACACCCGTCGCGAGATCCCCCCACCCCTGCCCTCTCCCCCGAGTACGGGGGAGAGGGGGTTGGCAATTCGGCGGCGGTTTGCGCGCGGCGGCGGTGCTAGATCACCCGCGGCAGGCCGAGCGCGCGGCGCCAGACGCTGAGTTGGCCGAGGTGGAGGCTGTCGTGGCTGGTGAAGAGGCCGGCGCAGAGGAGGCGCATCGTTGGGAACAGCGCCTGGAGGCTCGGGATCGGGTTGGGGCGGTCCAGGACCTCGTCCGGGGCCGCGGCGACGGCGGCCTTGCTGGTTTGGTCGGCGCGGGCGAAGGTTTCGACGAGCTCCGCCTTCGACGGGTAACGCGAGAGGTCGCCGGTCGGCTCGGAGCCGGGCTGGAACAGCGCCTGCCACGATTCGGGACGCCGCGTTCGCGCCGAACATCCCGGCCAGCGCGCGCGCGCGTGAACGTCAGGTGCCCGACCTGCCACGCGGCGTGGTTGGTGACGCCGGCCAGTTGGCGACACATCGTGGCGGGCTCCACGTCCGCGAGCATCCGCCGGAGCAGTTCCAGATTTCCTCGGGTCCCCAGAACCAACTTCATCGCGAACTCCTTACCTTGAAATGGAACGAACGGTCCAGATTCCAGGACCGCGAAAAACGACATTAACGCAGAAGCATCAACTCCATCGTGCGGGTCGCGTCGGCGACGCGGTCCGACAGCTTCGCCTTCGACAGCACGAGCGCGCCCTGCATCACCGTCAGCAGCAGTCGCGCGACCGCCCGCGGCTCGAGGTCGTCGCGCAGCTCGCGGGCTTTGACGGGCGGCCACTGTTGGCGGCTGGGCCGTCCTCGAGCGTGAGCCAGACACGCGAGATGAACTCGCGGACGGCCGGGTCGTGCGGGCCGAGTTCGACCATCGAGTTGGTGAACAAACAGCCGCGGCCCTCGTCGTCGGTCGCGATTCGACGCAGCTCATCGAGGAACCGACGGACGCGGCCGAGCGGGGACGGGCCGTCGGTCAGATCAATCTCAACGAGTGCGCGTGATGCGACCGGCGTACTCGTCGAGGGCGGCCTGGAACAACTGCCGCTTCTCGCCGAAGGTGCCGTCTGTACGCCTGGCGGCCGATGCCCATCGCCTCGACGAGGTCGGCGAGGCTCGCCGTCGTAGCCGTTGCACCAAAAGCAGTCGAGGGCTTTCCCAACGCCGCCGAGCGATCGAACTCTTTCGGACGTCCCGCCACGGCCGGCAATATGACGATTCTGGAACGGCTGGTCAAGAAATTTTCGTCTTTCGCACTTTCTGAAAGCTGTACGGCGGGTGTTTGGTAAAATAATGCGACATGGATTGCGCCAGAAGCTTCGGTTCTTGCCGACGCCGCGAAGTACGATGCGTCGTGCGCGAGCAGCGGGTCGAAGCGTTCGGGCAACGGCAAGGGCCTCGGCAGCACCGACCGCGTCGGCATCTGCCACAAGCTACACGCCGGACGGGCGGTGCGTGTCGCTGCTGAAGGTCCTGCTGACGAACTACTGCATCTACGACTGCCAGTACTGCGTCAACCGCATCTCCAGCGACGTGCCGCAGGCGCGGTTCACGGTGGCGGAAGTCGTCTGGCTGACGCTCGAGTTCTACAAGCGGAACTACATCGAGGGGCTGTTCCTCAGCTCGGGCATCATCCAGAGTCCCGACTACACGATGGAGCAACTTCGTCGGCGTCGCCCGCACGCTGCGGACGGTGCACCACTACAACGGGTACCTCCACCTGAAGGTCGTCCCCGGGCGCGTCGGACGACCTCATCGCCGACGCGGGGCGGTTCGCGGACCGATTGAGCGCGAACGTAGAACTTCCGACCGATCTCGATCTGCGAACGCTGGCGCTGGAGAAGACGCTCGACGAGATCGAGCAGACGATGGGCAGATCCGCGCGGGCGTCGATCAGTCGAAGGCCGAGCGGCGCGGCGGTCGCAAGGCGCGGTGTTCGCGCGGGCAGGCAGAGCACGCAGATGATCGTCGGCCACGCCGAGTTCCGACGCGGCGATCCTCGGCACCGCCTCGACGCTCTACTCGAAGCAGCGGCTGCGGCGGGTGTATTACTCGGCGTACAGCCCGATCCCCAAGAGCGACAGCCGGCTCCCGCAGCGCTGTCGCCGCCGCTCGTGCGCGAGCACCGGCTTTATCAGGCCGACTGGCTCATGCGGTTCTTCGGCACGCGCACGAGCTGACGACGCCGGCCGAGCCGCACCTCGATCTGAAGATCGACCCGAAGCTCGCGTGGGCATGCGCAACCGCGGCTTCTTCCCGCTGACGTCAGCCGCCGTCGCCAGCTCGAGTTGCTCCGCATCCCGGGCATCAGCGCCCGCAACGTCGACCGGATCCTGAAGATCCGCCGCCACCACCGCATCCGCCTGGCCGACCTCGCGAAGCTGCGCGTGTCGGTCGCCAAGACGCGGTTCGTCGTCACCGCCGACCACAACCCCGACGCCAGCCGGATCGACGCCGCCGACCTGCCGCAGCGGGTGAGGCCGCAGAACGAGCAACTCCAGGCGCTGTTCAGCCGCGGCGGCTTCGTCGGTGACGGGGAGGTGTAGCGGTGATCGGCGTGACGGTGATCGGCGGCTTCGACGGCTGGCGCGCCGAAGCACGCCGTTTGCTGCTGGCCGGCGTGCCGCCGCAGGACGTCCACTGGACGACCGAGGTCTCGCTGTTGCCGGCCGCGAATGAGGACGCGGATGGTGCGGGCGACAACCCGGCGGAGTCGCCGACGTTGGCCGTGCCCCGGCAGTTCGTCGAGATCGCCCGACGCGTCGCCTGCTACCGCAGTGCGTTTAACTGGGATGTGAACTACCGCGTCCTGTGGCGGCTGACCCACGGCGAGCCCGGCCTGCTCGACGTGATCGTCGACGACGACGTCCACCGCCTCCTGTCGATGGACAAGGCCGTCCGGCGCGACGTCCACAAGATGCACGCGTTCGTCCGCTTCCGGCTCGTCTCGGGCGAGGACGGCACGGACGGCGGCGGCGAGCAGTACGTGGCGTGGCACCGACGGACCACCTGATCGTCCCGCTCGCCGCGCCGTTCTTCCGCAACCGGTTCGGCGTGATGCGGTGGACGATCCTCACGCCCGACGCGTCGGTCGCGTGGGACGGGCAGTCGCTCGCCTTCGGGCCCGGCGTGCCGCGGTCGGCGGCGCCGGCGCTGGACGAGCTCGAGGAGATGTGGAAGACGTACTACGGCTCGATCTTCAACCCGGCCCGCATCAAGCTCGACGCGATGCGCGCCGAGATGCCGCGGAAGCATTGGCCGACGCTGCCGGAGACCGAGATCATCGCCGACCTGCTCCGTGACGCGGCGCGCGCGTGGAGGAGATGATGAAGCGACAGCAGAAGACCGCCGCCCCGGCCGCCGACGGGCGCGGAGCTGGCCGTGGATTGTCCCACCGGCAAGTCCGCCGCCGAGTACATCCCCGAGTCGCGGTCGCTCACGGTGCGCGCGAGGCGAGCCAGTCGTGTCGTGGGTGCCAGATCTACTGCAACGCGACGCAGGCGGTGTTCGGCGAGGGGCCGAAGGACGCGACGGTGATGTTCATCGGCGAACAGCCCGGCGACCAGGAGGACCGCGCCGGCAAGCCGTTCGTCGGCCCCGCCGGGCAACTGCTCGACGAGGCGATGGAGCAGGCCGGCGTTCCGCGGAGCGAGGCCTACGTCACCAACGCCGTCAAGCACTTCGAGTTCGAGCCGCCGACAAGCGCCGCATCCACGCCAAGCCCTCGGCGCGCGAGGTCTCCGCCTGCCGCCCGTGGCTGGAGACGGAGATCGCGATCATCAAGCCGCAGATGATCGTCTGCCTCGGCGCGACCGCCGCCCAGTCGCTCATGGGCTCCGGCTTCCGGATCACGCAGCACCGCGGCGAGGTGTTGAAGACCGAATGGGCGCCGTGGCTCATCGCCACGAACCACCCCTCGGCGATCTACGCGTCCCCGACCCGGCGTTGAAGGAGCAGTCGTACGCCGCCCTCGTGTCGGACCTGCGGGTCGTGGCCGAGAAGCTGAAGGAACTGAAAGCACGATCGGCGTGAAGCGTCGGTAGCGGGTCGCGGCTTTCGATCGCCCCGGACCAGGCGGCACGCGCCGTCGCACCTGCGTGGTCGGATCAATTTACCTCGCCACCGTCCGCCGATTTTCCCGTCCTCTCGTTTTGCCGCCGCGTGAAAGTCGTCTCGCCCGGAGCCTGTCCCAAAGGAGACAGGCACGGCACTCGCCCCTTGAACCGCCGTCAACTCGCCCTGATGATCGCGCTTGGAGAGCCGCGGCTGGCCCCGGCGGGCGACCGGTCGGCCGCCCGACGGTTCGCCCATACGCAAAGGTGTCGCTTGCCCGACGATCGCTTCGACCACACGCAGTACCTCGTCCGCCGCAAGATCTTCAAGCTGCTCGGCGAGGCGTTCCACATCTACGACCCGACCGGCAACGTCGTGCTGTACTCGAAGATGAAGGCGTTCAAGCTGCGCGAGGACATCCGCCTCTACACCGGCGACGACATGAAGACCGAGGTGATGAGCATCCGCGCCCGCAAGATGCTCGACTTCGGTCCGCCTACGACGTGGTCGACTCGGCGACGAACGAGCGGATGGGCGGGTTCAAGCAAGGGGCTGGAAGTCGATGCTCCGCGACGAGTGGTGGTATTCGACGGGGCCGAGCGAGGTCGGCACGATCGTCGAGGACAGCATGGCGGCCGCAGCTCGTCCGCCGGTTCGTCGACAAGGCCGCGATGTTCCTGCCGCAGAAGTACCACCTCGACCTCGGCGGGTCGACCGCCTGCACGTTCCAGCAGAACTTCAACCCGTTCCTGTTCAAGATGACCGTCGACTTCGCCCCCGACGCGCCGGCCGCCTCGACCGCCGCCTCGGCCTCGCGGCGGCGACGCTGATCTCCGCGGTCGAGGGTCGACAGGGGTGATGGCAGAACGCCGACCGCCTCGACCGCACGGCCACTACGTCCTCCTCACGGCCACGACGTCATCCCAGGAGCGACAGCGACGAGGTCTCGGTATGGGATGACGCACATCCCGAGATCCCTCGGGTCGCTACCGCTCCCCTCGGGATGACATGCACCGCTTGGGGGTAGTCACTCTTGGTGGTACTGCGGGAGTGCGTGGAACTCCCCGTGCAGGTAGCACCGCTGTTCCCACCGCGTCGGGTCGCTCGAGATCCCGCGGATTATCAAAAACGTCACATACGCGCCGCGGCCGACGCGGCGATCGCCGCGAACATCTTGATCGCCGGCTGCAGCGGCTCTCTCAGCGCGGCGTCTGCGTCGACCAACTGCTGGAGCGTGTCGAGGCGCGCAGGCGGGCGTCGGCGTTGGAGAGAAGTAGGCGCTGGCCCCGCCGGGGTCGAACGGGAACATCGGCGGACCCGGGCTCGCCCATCGTCAGGTCGGTGCCGGCGGGGCCTCGCGCACGAGCAGTTCCTCCAGGGCCGGCCACCGGTCGCCGAGGCCGACGTCGGCGGCCAGGTCGTAGTAGCGCGTGAGCGCGAAAGTCGCCGTACTCCTGCACGTCCCGCGTCTCCAGCAGGTTCTCCCACTCCGCGTCGAGCAGCTCGCCCGCGTAAGGATCGCGAAGATCGGTCGCGATGCGTCTCGACGAACGCCCGCAACGGCGGCTGACGCGCGTCTGCAGGGATTCTTCGAGAATCGGGCGAAGCTCGGCGTCGAAGCGGTCGAGGTCGAAGACGAAGGCGCGGTGGGTGCTGGGCATGGGTGGGGCATTCTATCCGCACGCGTTCACGCGTCGGGCCAGTGGCGGGCGACCTTCTCGCGGAGGAACGCGACGCTGCGGCGGAGCTGTTCGACGCCGTCGACGCCGTCCTCGATGCTGATCCAGCCGCCGAAGCCCGCCCCCTCAGCTCGGAGAAGATCGCGTCGTAGTCGTTCAACCCCGGCCGATCTCGCCGTGGCTGAGGCGCTTCGCGTAGCCGACGGAGTCCTCTTCCTTCCGCAAATCGTCGATCGTGCCGCTCACGAGATACCGGTCGCTCGCGTGCATCGTGACGACGCGCCCCTTCACCCGGCGGAGCAGTTCGAGCGGGTCCTCGCCGGCGAGGATCGTGTTCGACGGGTCGTAGTTCACGCCGAAGTGCGGGCTCCGGATACGATCGACGAGGGCAGAAGACGTCGGCGTTCTGCGCGAATTCGGGTGCGTCCAGTAGTTGTCCTTGTAGTGGTTCTCGAGCACGAGCGTCACCCCCGCTCGGCCGCGTGGGGGATGCAGGCGGCGATCGCGTCGGCGGCGAAGCGGAGGCCGTCGTCGAGGCTCACCTCCGGCCGCCGCTGGCCCGAGCACGCGGCAGTACGACCCGCCGAGGGCGGCCGTCAGGTCGATCCACCGCTTCTCGTCGTCGACCTGCTGTTGGCGGAAGCCGGCGTCCGGGTGCGTGAAGTCGGGCGAGCAGCACATCATCGGCATCGCCAGGCCGTGGCCGTCGAGCACCGTCTTCGCCCGCTTCGCGTCGTCGATCGAGTTGAGGTCGAGGAATCCGCTGTAGAACTCGAGCCCGTCGACGCCGAGCGTCGCGGCCAGCTCGATCCACTGGCGCGCGTCATCGAGCCGCTGACGCACAGCTCGTCCATCCACGCCTTGGGAAATGCTGCGTTTCGGTCTCATGATGTTGAGGAACTTGCTGCTCGCTCCGCGCGTCGCCGGATCACTCGTCGCAGAGTGTCGGCCACAGCGCGTTTCAGGATGCACCCGACGCACGCGGATCAACTACAGAGGCAAGAAGACAGGGCGTAGCACCGAGGCCCAGGGCAGGGCGAAGAGCCTGTCCGAATAACGGGCAGCGGCCCTTCGGGCCTGCGGCGAAACGGGGGACGCCGGGTTGTTCGGATAGCCTCAAGCAATTCCACCACATGCTCCGCTCCGTGCCGCCTCCGTGTCTCCGTGCCTCCGTGGTTCAACTTCCACGAGCGGTTGTCACTTCGCCGGCTCCTTCGGCGGATTGCGGCCGATCACGGGGTACTGCTCCATCTCCATCACCGTGCCGCTGACCGGCCGGCTTTCGTCGCTCAGCCAGTAGACGACGGCGTTGGCGATCACGTCCGGCGCGATGATGCCGCCGGACGGCGCGTACTCCCGCGGCAGGTGTTGCACCCAGTCGGCCGGCTTGCCCATGCGCCGCTGCGTCGCGTGCTCGTTGGTCGTGCCGACCCAGCCGGGGTTGATCTGGTTGACGCGCACGCCCGCGTCGCGGTGCAGCGTGTCGCCGAGGTTGCGCGTCATCGTCATCAGCGCGCCCTTCGACACGCTGTACGGCAGCAGGTTCGGCTCGCCGCAGTAGGCGTTGACCGAACCGATGTTCACGACGGCGCCTCGCGCCGCCGACAGGCAGGGGAGCGACGCCTTGATCAGCAGCAGCGGCGCCCGGACGTTAATCGCGATGCACCGGTCGAACAGGGCGGCGTCGGTCGTGGCGATGTCGGCACGCGGAATCCAAGCGGCGTTATTGACGACGCCGTCGATCCGCCCGCCGAAGAATCGACGCGCGGCTTCGACGAGTTCCGCCGCGGATTCGGCGACGGCCAGATCGTTACAATGCAGCCGCGCCGCCGGGCCCAGTTCGCTCGCCAGCGCCTCCCCGAGGTCGCGCTCCAGGCCGTGCAGGAGCACCTTCCCGCCTTCCGCAACGGCCCGGCGGGCGATCGCCTCGCCGATGCCGGTGGTGCTGCCGGTCACGATGACGACTTTCTCCGCCAGACGCATGGATCGCCCGCCTCCGCACGGGGTAAGATGGACCGGCCGCAGATTATCACCCGAGGCTTCTCATGACCACAGTCCGCCCGCCGACGCCCGCCCCCGCGACGCCGCCCGCGACGGTCGAAACGGTCGCCGACCTGATCGCGCAGCTCGGCGGCATCCCGCCGAGCCGCATCCGGATGCGCCCGCTACCGGGCACGGCGACGGAGCGGGACGTGCTCGACGCCAAGAGGAACGAGCACCGGCTCTTCGAACTCGTCGACGGCGTGTTGGTGGAGAAGGGTATGGGGTACCGAGAGTCGCTGTTGGCGGTCTTCCTCGCTCGCGTGATCGGCACATTCGTGGAAGCGCGCCGGCTCGGCCTAGTCAGCGGCGCGGACGGGTTCATGAGGCTGACCGCGCGCCGCATCCGTATCCCGGACGTGGCGTACGTTTCCTGGATCAACATCCCCGGCGGCAGGGTCCCCGAGGCGCCGATCCCGCAGTTGGTCCCCGACCTGGCCGTCGAGGTGCTGAGCGAGTCGAACACGCGAAAGGAGATGGCCATGAAGCGCCGCGAATACCTCGGCAACGGCGGTCGCATCGTGTGGGAAGTCGACCCCGTCGACCGGGTGGTTGCGGTCTACTCGAATCCGGAAGCGCCGGATGTGGCGACGACGCTGCGATCCACAGACTCGCTGGACGGAGGAGAGGTCTTGCCGGGGTTTTCGCTGGCGCTTCACGACCTCTTCGCGGTGCTGGACCAACAGGCGCCGCAGTGACACCCCCGCGGGAGCCCGCCCCGCTCACGGCTTCAGCACCGCCTTGGCGATTTCCCCCGCGTGCATCTTCTCGAACGCCTCGTGCCACTGCGCCAGCGGCCACACGCCGCCGACGATCGGCTTGACGTCGAGCTGCCCCGTCGCCAGCAGCCGGATGACGCGCTCCCAGATCGGCCAGTTGTGGCTGAAGCTCCCCTGGAGCGTGACGTTCTTCTGCACGAGCGGGTCGAGGCTGAAGTTCAACGGCTGCGGGCCCCAGCCGACCTTGCTGATCCACCCGCCGGGCCGCACGACGTCGATCGACAGCTTGAGGGTGGCGCTGACGCCCGCCGCGTCGATCGCGCCGTCGGCGCCCAGGCCGTCGACCGCGTTCGCCCACTCCTTCACGCCTTCCGTCAGCGGCGTGCAGCCGTAGTGCTCGCGCGCGAGGTCGAGGCGCGCGCGGTCGCGCTCGAGGCCGACGATCGCCACCTCCGCGCCGCACAGCCGGGCAACGTGCACAGCAGCCCGATCGGCCCCGGGCCGAACACCACCACCCGGTCGCCGGGCCGGATGTGAGCGTTGTTCACGACGGCGTTGTACGCGACGCAGCACGGCTCGGTGAGGGCGGCGGTTTCCAGCGGCAGGGCGTCGGGCACCTTGTGGAGGCAACGCGCCGGCACGCGGACGACTTCGTCATCGCGCCGTTCACCGTAGCCGAACCCCTGCGCGTCGGGTCGAGGTTGTAGAGCCCGGGCGCGCGTCATCGGGTTGTTGAGGTCAACCACCGCCGCGGTCTCGCTCACGGCCCGGTCCCCCTCGCGCCACGCCGTCACGTTCCGGCCGGTCCGCCGCACGACGCCGGCGAACTCGTGGCCGAGGACCACTGGGTAATTCACCGGCCACGAGTGGTCGCACGTCCACTGGTGCAGGTCCGACCCGCACACGCCGACTGCGCCCACCTCCAGCAGCACGTCGTCCGGCCCGATCTCCGGCTCGGGGATCTCGCGCAGCTCGACGCACCCCTTCTTCCCCTCGTAGTTCACGACGGCGTGCTGGCTCATGACCGACTGATTACCAGAACCGCTCTGCGTCCTCAAAGATCAACGGCCAGTAGTTGGCACCGTCGTCGTCGAGCGCCTCGCCGTCCACCGCTTCCAGCCGGGCCCGGAGGTCCGCAAACGCTCGGATCCGTTCCGTCTCCGTCGCCGCCAGGGGTGGTAACTGAAGCGACGCGAACGCGGCGAGGAAACAGCCGAGCGCGATGACGTCCGTGTTGACGAACAGTGGCGCGGCCGGACTGGTGAGATCCGCGAGCCAGATGCTCCCCGCGTCCGCCAGGTTGATGTAGAAGCCGCCGTCGTAAATCCGCGACAGCATCCGCGTGCCGTCCCACGAGGAACCGAATTGAAACGGCTCGTCGGCGAAAACCTCCGCCGGTCTCGGCAGGGCGCCGACGAGGTCGAATCCCATGCCGGTGAAGATCTCGCGGCTGGGCAGGCCGACATCGGTCAGAAACGATTTCGCGACGCCGGGGAGGGGCAAGGTCTCCACAAGTTGCCGCGGCGCCGTCCGCAGGTCGAAGGGTTCCAATACCTGTCGAACGTGCTCGAAATCATGTTCGTTCACTCAACCCTTTTATCAAATTCCTAATCCGAAAAAGCCTCTAGACCGCTCCCGTCGGTCCTGTTTCTCCGACACGGCAGCCGTCGAAGTTGACACCGTTCTTCCCGAACTCGGATCGTCGCGACTCGACGGCTCATCCAGGCCCGCGTCTCTGCGACCCCATTGGCGAGGGCGGGCCGCGAGTCAACGGACCTCACGCGTTCGCGTAGTGGACAACGGGAGAAGGCGATCCGGCGAATGGCGCGGCCGTACGGCGCGGCCGGCCGGATCGCAGTGAGCGGCACAGAGGAACCCTTCATCATGACGGATCAGAACACCGCGAGGCGTCACCCCTCGCTCTTGTCGTGCGTCGTCGCGCTCGTCGCCTGTGCGTCGATCGCGGGTCCGGCGTGGGCCGCGGAGGCGGGGAGTTGCCCGCTCGTCACGAAGGTGCGCATCTACCCGCGCGACGGCCACGCCGAGCGTATGGCGAAGGGGCGCATCGTCGGCTCCAACGAGGGGCCGACAACCGGGTTCGTCACGATCGGCGAGATGAAGGACGCGCCGCCGGAGAAGCAGTGGACGGACGTAGCGTTGTCGTCGCCGCTGCGGTTCCGCTACGTGAAGTACGAGTCGCCCAACGGCGGGTGGGGCAACGTGGCGGAACTCGAGTTCTACGCCGGCGATGCGAGGGTGACCGGCGCGCCGTTCGGCACGACGGGGTCGCGCGACAACGGCGGCAACGACTTCGCCAAGGCGCTCGACGGCGACACCGCGACGTTCTTCGACGGCGTCAACCCGAACAGCCAATACGTCGGCCTCGACCTTGGCGAGGCGGTCCAGACGAAGCCGCCGACGTTCTCGCCGCCGCCGGGCGCGTTCGACGCGCCTGTCGAGGTGGCGATCGCGTCGCCGACGCCGGGCGCGAAGGTGCGTTACACGCGCGACGGGCAGTCGCCGACGCCGGAGTCGGGCGAGGAATATCGCGGGCCGATCAAGCTGGAGAAAGGGGAGGTGCTGGCGGCCGTCGCGTACACCGATCGGCTCGCGGCGAGCGCGCCGGCGCTCGGGGCGTACCGCGTCGGCGCACCTGCGGGCGACGCGAAGCGGGTGCGGACGTTTCACATCGGCAACAGCCTCACCGATACGATCGACGGATTCTTCGAGCCGCTCGCCGCCAGCGCCGGACGGCCGATCGACTTCCACCGGTTCACGATCCCCGGCGCGCCGACCGACTGGCTGTGGGAACACCCCGGCAGCGGGTTCGGCGACAGCCGGTACGAGCAGGCGTTCTTCGCGCTCGCCCCGATCGACCACCTCAGCACCCAGCCGTTTGCCGGCCACGGCCGGAGCATCGAAAACGAGGCCGACCACAGCGGCCGGTTCTACGACGCCGCGCGGAAGCACTCGCCGGACGTGCAGATGTGGCTCTACGTCCAGTGGCCGGACAAAGCCTTCACGGACAGTTGGGCAAAGGGCGAGGGGGCGGTGAAGGATCTGAACCTGAAGCCGGCGACCACGTGGCAGGCGGGCGTGGCGAACCACCTCGCGTACACCGAGGCCGTCCGGGATCGGATGAACGCGCTCGCCGGGCGCAAGCCGGTCCTCATCGTTCCCGCCGGGCCGGCGCTGGCGGCGCTCAAAACGGAAATCGAGGGCGGCCGCGTGCCGGGCATGAGCGACTTCTTCGGCGAGATGTTCAGCGACGACCTTCACCTGTCGCCGAAAGGGCGGTACCTCGTCTCGCTCGTCTTCTACGCGTGCCTTTTCAAGGAGAGCCCCGAAGGCAAGGCGTCGGCGCTGACGACGGGACTGACGCCGGAGCAGGCGAAGACCTTCCAGCGGATTGCCTTTGAGACGACGAAGAACTACCGAGGGAGCGGCGTCGGCGGCGCCACCCGGTAGAACGTCGCGGGCGGGGAGAGCACACTGTTGCGACAGGTTGCGCCGGCGTGGCCAACTCAGGTGGCCACGCCTCCGACGCGCACGTCCCCGTACCCGTGCACCTTCCCGCAGATGAGCCGCAGCGATCCCTCGACGTCGCCCGATGCGGTCTTGAACACGTCGGCGTCGATCGTGAGCGGCGCCCCGAGCACCACGAGCGGCGCGCCGAATGACGGAGTTTGCACCGCCTGCTCAATCGTCAGCCCGCCCACCGCCTGCACGGGGATCGTCACCGCCGCCACGACCTCGCGCAGTTGGTCGAGCGGGCTGGGCATGCGCAGGCCGCGGGCGGCGATGCCCCGTCGCTCGTCGTAGCCGACGTGGTGGATGACGTAGTCGCAGCCGAGGTCTTCGAGCATGCGCGCGCCGGCGACCATGTCGGGGCAGCCGAGGTTGTCGCCCATCACCTTCACGCCAAGGTCGCGCCCCGCCTTCACGACGCAGCGGATCGTCTCCTCGTGCGCCCGGGCCATCACCACGACGTGCGTCGCGCCCGCCTTCGCCATGAGTTGGGCCTCGAGGTAGCCGCCGTCCATCGTCTTCAGGTCGGCGACGATCGGCACGCCGGGGAACGCGCGGCGCAGCGCCCGCACGCCGTGCATCCCCTCGGCGATGATGAGCGGCGTCCCCGCCTCCAGCCAGTCGACGCCGGCGCGCATCGCCATTGCCGCGGTGGTTACGGCTTCCTCGATCGTCGTCACGTCGAGTGAGATCTGGACGATCGGCGTCACGTCCGCGCCTCCTCCCGCCGACTCCCGCCGTAGGTCGGCACCGGCTTCGAGGGAAAAGTGTGGGCCGGGTCGAAGTGCTCGACAACGAGGAGGTCGCGGACGGGGGTGAGGCGTTCGAGCGTGTCGTTCTCGAGGCGGAGCAGCGTCTGGCCGTCGCGGCGCGCGACCTTCACCCGGACCGCCCGCCCGACGCCCTTTGCTTCAAGGAGCGCCGCCCGTACGTCGGGCTGGATCTCGATGAGGTGCCGGGCGCCGTTGTCGAAGTAGATCCGCCACCGGCCGGCGACCGTCGACGCGGCCGGCCCGCCCGCGGGCCCGGCGCCGTCGCCCGCCTTGATCTCT
>JAUJNJ010000196.1 GCA_030448225.1 Phycisphaerae bacterium | reverse complement strand
ACTCTGGCCCACAGCGACGCTCTCCCTATCTGCTTGTTTTTGGTTTCGGTGGGAGGTGCGCCCGGCCTTTGCTGACTGAGCCGTATTGTTTGGGTCTTGCGCGGGTGATTTCTGGGGATGCGAGCGGGGCAGAGGGGGCGAGGCGTCGGAAGACGCGGTGAACGGGGGTCGGCGAGGGGGAAGATGCGGGGAATTTCGGGATCGATAACCGCGGGATAACCGCGCGAAACGGGGGGTCGGATAACGAGTTGCGCGTTGGGAGTCGGCTTCGTTTTTTCTTCGGCGCGCACCCCTGACGTTCGGTTTCGGAACGGAGGTAAGGTCGGAGGGATGAGCCGCGTGACGCTTTCCGCCTTCGTCCCGCTGATCTTCGCGGCGCCTTCTTCGCGGGTGAGCAACCTTCTGGTCGTGGACGCTCGCTCGCAAAACCGCCGAAGCCCCCCCCGCACGCGGTGATGGTCACCGACGGGGGCGGGCCGTTCCGGCGGCGGGACCTGTTCGTGGAGAGCGGGGGCTCGTCCGCTGCAACTCGGCCAAGTCCCACCCGGCCAGCTCGGCCGTGCGGGTGTCGGACGGCGCGAACGCGCGGGCCTGGTCGCCGGCGAGCGTCGTCCGCACCGCGTCGACGTGGGTCCAGCCGAGCTACCGCGCCGCCGCCAGCGTGCCGTTGCCGGCGATCACGACGCCGTCGGCGTCAACGACGATCGGCTTCTGCTTCCCCGAACCGTTTCAGGGGCGATCGCCCCCAATTTCTCTTGGTTGGGCAGCCGGGCGTTGCGCGGGTCCGGCGCCAGCACTTCACCCTCCGGTCGGCCGTTCCGCTGCTCCTTCTCGTCGCCCCGCGAGCGTCAGACGCCCGACGCGGCCGCCAGGCGATCGAGCGGGCTGGCGACGGCGACGGCCGGGCGGTTCATCACGTGCGTGTAGATCATCGTCGTCTTCAGCGAGGCGTGCCCCAGCAGCGTCTGGACCTGGCGAACGTCGTACCCCGCCTCCAGCAGGTGGGTCGCGAAGCTGTGGCGGAACGTGTGGGCGCTGACCCGCTTGCGGACGCCGGCCCGGCGGGCGGCGGCGCGGATCGCCCGGTCGAGTTGGGTTTTGTCGGTGTGCCAGCGGACGCCCCGCCCCGCCCGGTCCCGCCGCAGCACGCGGCTGGGGAAGACGAATTGCCACGCCGGGTCGCGGTGGGCGTACGGGCACTTGTGGGCGACGGCGTCGCTCAGAGGTACGAACCCGCCGCCCCGCTCCCGGTCGGCCGCGTGCCGCGCCACGACCCGCTCGACCCACGCCGCCAGGTCCGCGGCGATCGCCCGCGGCATCATCACGAGGCGGTCCTTGTCCCCCTTGCCGCCGCGGACGATGATTTGCGCGCGGGCGAAGTCGAGGTCGCGGACCCGCAGGGTGCAGCACTCCATCAGCCGCAGGCCGGCGCCGTAGAGCAGCCCGACCATCAGGCGGTGCATCGACCCGGCCGGCACCGCGGCGATGACCCCGGCCGCCTCGTCGGGGGCGAGCACGGTCGGCACGCGCACGGGCCGCCGGGCCCGCTCGCCGGCGATCGGCCCGAGGTGGTCCGGCCCGAGCTCGTCGCCGAGCACCCGGCGGTAGAGGAAGACGACCGCGTTCATCGCCTGGTTCTGCGTGCTGGCGCTGAGCCGCCGCCGCCGCGCCAGGTCCGTCAGGAACGCGGCCACGTCGGGCCCGCGGAGGTCCCGCGGGTGCCGCCAGCGGCCGTCGGGGGCCGCGTCGCGGTGATACCGCAGGAACTGGCGGACCCAGTACTGGTAGACGTCCAGCGTCCGCCGCGAGTGGTGCAGCCGCGCCGACACCGCCGCCATGCGATCCAGGAGTCCCATCCTTCGAAAGCTACCGAGCGGGGAGAACAGCTTCCAAACAAAAAATCGATAGCGGAAAGGTTGTAGACGGATTATCCTGCCGCGGCGCGGCCCCCGTCACGGCATGTTGATTGGGCTATGCGCCGGTACAATAGTAGTTATCTGCCTTCCATGACCTACATCCTCGTCATATGGCACCACGAGAATCCCGACGACCCAGTCGCGTTGTACTCCGAATTGGATGACGAGCGGTTCGAGGTGCGGAAGGTGGAGTGTTTCCGCGACGGGCGCAGGTGCTTCGCAGATGCGGCCGGACACTCGGGCAAGACCAGGTTGGGTGTCGTTCCGGTTCCGCCGCTGCACGAGATTGCGTCGGATCGTCAGTTCACTGCACAGGAGATCACCAAGGAAGCGTTCGCCCAGCAGTTCGTCGCGGCCACCCACCCGGGCAGATAACCCGCCGCTGGAGCGGACCGCGGCGGCGGTATACTTCACCTGCGGTCGGGCGTCGCGCGAGCGCCGCCGCGGCCGCTCAACGGCCTTACGTTATGCGGCACAGCGAGAACACTGAGACGGACCAGCGGATGCGATCGCGTATCGCCACCGTTCTACTCCGGCAGCGAAACCACGCCCGGCGACGAACGCTGATCTGGAAGTACCGCGTTGGGCTTGTGCTGCTTTTCGTTGCGCACAGTTTTTTCTCCAATCTGTCTTCACCTCTAAAACTCATCCCGCAAACGTTCGCAGCGGTCGCGATGGGCTATGTGATCCTGTCCATCATGTCATTAAGACAGTTCAAGTACGTCTCCGAGTTCATCGATTGGGGCAAGGTGACTGCGAGCGGACGCTGCCCCACATGCGGTTACGACCTGCAAGGCACCCCGGAACGGTGCCCGGAGTGCGGGCTAGTGCTGGACGGCGAACAGCCAGCCGCATAACCAAACGCTGCAATGGACCGGCACCGCGTCGCGCGTTTGGTAGAGTGAGAGCCGGTCGGTGCGGTGCCGGCCATTGAACGTTGATCCGTTAGCCAACGCCCCATGGACGATGCCGTTAAGCGATGGACATTGCAGGGCCACGTGTACCTCTGGCGCTACCAGGGTGTCGGCGTGCGACACTATCCCGGCTGGCACCTGACGGCGGACGCACCGGGGTGCACGTCCATGCTCGAGTTGATCGACTTGATGCACGCTTCACCGTTCGCCGGCCGCGCAAGCGTCCCGCTCACCGCGCCGGGTGACCGTGAGTTGAGCGTCCCCAACGCGGGACTGCCGCACACGGCTGCGGCGTCGTTCGAACTGTATCACTCGCCGACGAAGGTTCCGCCCGCCCACTGGCGGCTGGTCGCGGATGACGGGCGGGTGCGCCTTGAGGCGGGTCGTGAAGCGTTGGCTGAAGTTCGGCGGGGAATCGCCGACGTCGCCCGGCACGAGGGTGATTACTCGATCGGTGCGGATGGGCAGGAACTCTGGTTCTGGTGGTTCCCCGGTGCCCGGCGCGGCGTTGGCTAACCCGCCAATGCAGCGGACCGCCGCGGCTGGCACGGGCGCAGTAGAATGAACGGTCGGAGTGGCCGCGTCGGCCGCTGATCGGCCTCACGTTAGTGGGCCTTGATGAACAAACGCTGGACAGTCATTGGCTTTCTCGCCGGCTT
>JAUJNJ010000195.1 GCA_030448225.1 Phycisphaerae bacterium | reverse complement strand
GGCCTGCGGCGCCAGCGGGTCGATCACCGGCGGCGCCCACGTCGCGTCGCCGGCCCTCGCGGCCCACGTCGTACAGGCCGCGAGCATCGCCAGGTTGAAGCAGAGGGCCACGCCGAGCCACGTCGTGTGCAGCAGGTAGCCGGCCACGCCGAGCGCCATCGCCCCGCCGATCGCCAGGGCCATGCCGTCGAAGTTCCACGCGTACCACCGCGGCAGGTGCAGCCCGAGCCACGCCCCGACGGCCACGCCCACCAGCGCCAGCACCGATCGGCTGAACCGCGCGCCGAGCAGCCACAGGAACGCCCCGGCGATCGCACCGACGATGCCGATCGAAACCGCGCGGGTGCCGAGCGCGTCGGCGAGGAAATTGATCGAAGATTGAACCATGAGACCGCTCTCATTGGCTCTTATCGGCAGGGGGTCCGGTTTGGCTTGCGTCGAACCGGGAGAGCGCCCAACGGAGCGCCGGAATAACCTATCGGAATCATCCGACCTCCCTTGTTTCGCGGCAGGCCCGAAGGGCCCGCAGCCAGTTGTTCGGACAGGCTCAGAATGACGTTGATCCCACTGATATCCGGGGGCTGAAGCCCGCTCGTCTTCGCTCGAAGACCAGCGGGCTTCCGCCCGCGGCTACGCAGTGCTGTACGCGTCCAGTGGCGCGGCAACGCGTGGCGGCTCTCCCGGGGTGTGGGTCGTTGCTTCCTCCGGGGTGACGCCTCGAACGCCGCGAACCCATATAATCCGCCGACGATGCCCGAGCCTTTGAACCGGAAGATCACGCTCAACGACCTCCGCGCCGCCCGCACCGGGGGGCCGAAGCTGGCGATGCTGACCTGTTACGACTTCACGACCGCCCGCCTCATGCAGGCGGCGGGCGTGCCGGCGATCCTCGTGGGCGACTCGGTGGCCAACGTCGTGCTCGGCTACCCCACCACGCTGCCGGTCTCGCTCGCCTTCATGATCGAGGTGACGGCCGCCGTGCGGCGCGGCGCGCCGCTGGCGCTGCTAATGGGCGACATGCCGTTCGGGTCGTACCAGGCGTCGTTAGCCCAGGGCGTGCGCAACGTCTGTAAGATGATCAAGCGGACCGGGTGCGACGCGGTCAAGATCGAGGCGGGCGCGTCGCAACTGCCGCTCGTGCGGGCGCTGGCGGACGCGGGCGTGGCGGTCGTCGCCCACCTCGGGCTGCGGCCGCAGTCGGTGGGCCTGCTCGGCGGGTACCGTTACCAGGGGCGCACGGCCGCTGAGGCCGGCGGAATCGTCGACCTCGCGGCGCGGATGGACGACGCCGGCGCGGCCGCCCTTCTGCTCGAAGCGGTGCCGCCGGAGGTGGGCCGGGCCGTGGCGGCGGGGACGTCGTGTCCGATCATCGGGTGCGGGGCGGGCCCGCACTGCCACGGCTTCGTCTTCGTGACGCAGGACGCCGTCGGCCTGTCGCCCCACCGGCCGCGCTTCGCCCCGACGCTGGGAGACTGGGCCGGCCCGATGACGGCGAGCTTCGGCGCGTACGTCGAGCAGGTCGTCGGCGGCGCCTACCCCACGCCGGGGCAAAATTATGAGATGGATCCAGCCGAGCGGGAGCGATTTTTGCAGCGTTAGGATTCCGCGCCCGGTAGGGTCGTAGTATCGTTCGCCGCCCGCGGCTTCCGCAGGCCGGGCGCTGCCGCACGTGCCGTCTGCGAAGTTGCGGCGGCGGCGTCGCGTGGAATCGAGCACGAGTACCGGGGCGCGACAACGCCCCCGCTGAGGAGTGAACCCGAATGAACAAGTCTTTGAGGAAGTCGCTCGCCGTGATGGCGCTGAGCGGCGGGTCGATCGTGGCGTGGACGGTCGGGTCGGGCCTGGTGAAGGACGTGGGGTTCGCCAACGCCCAGGAGGACGTGCGCGCCAGCCGCGAGGACCTGGCGACCGCGCAGGACCTGTCGAGCGTGTTCCGCACGGTGGGCAAGGCGGTCGAGTCGTCGGTCGTGAAGATCGACGTGCGCAAGAAGGCCGCCGCGGCCGGCGGCGGGCGCAGTCGGTCGCTGCCGTTCGACGACGAGGCGCTCAAGCGCCTGTTCCCCGACCGCGACGGCGACGGCGAGCCGGACCTGCCCGAGGGCTTCGGCGACGGCGGCGGCAACCCGTTCGACCAGCAGGGCACGGGCAGCGGCGTGATCATGGAGACGCAGGGCTCGACCGCCTACGTCCTGACGAACAACCACGTCGCCGGCGGCGCGACCGAGATGCTGATCACGCTCGCCGACGGCCGCACGATCGAGAACGCGACCGTCGTGGGCACCGACGCCAAGACCGACCTGGCCGTCCTGAAGATCAAGTCCGACCGCCTCTCCCCCGCCAAGTGGGGCGACAGCGACCAGCTCCAGAAGGGCGACTGGATCATGGCGTTCGGCAGCCCGTTCGGCTACGTCGGCTCGATGACCCACGGCATCGTCAGCGCGCTCAACCGCCAGGCGGGCATCCTCGGCCAGAACGGGTACGAGAACTTCATCCAGGTCGACGCGCCGATCAACCCGGGCAACAGCGGCGGCCCGCTCGTGAACACGCGCGGCGAGGTCGTGGGCATCAACACGGCCATCGCGTCGCGCAGCGGCAGCTTCAGCGGCATCGGCTTCGCGATCCCCAGCAACCAGGCGAAGTTCGTGTACGCGGCGCTGAAGGACAAGGGCAAGGTCACCCGCGGCTGGATCGGCGTCGGCATCAGCGACGTCGCCCGCGACATCGACCTCGCCCGCAGCTTCGGCTACCCGGGGGACAAGGGCGTGCTCGTCGCCCAGACGTTCCCCAACACGCCGGCGATCGGCAAGCTCCAGCCCGGCGACATCGTGACCGAGATGAACGGCAAGCCGGTCGACAACGTGCAGCAGCTCCGCAACACGGTCGCCGCCACGACGCCCGGCACCGAGCTGGCGGTGAAGGTGTACCGCCAGGGCGAGACCAAGGACGTGAAGCTGACGATCGGCGAGCAGCCGGAGGACCCGACAGTGGCGGTCGGCCGCGGCGCCCCGTCGCGCCAGGCCCCGGCCCGCTCGGGCACGGGCGAGGCGCTGGGGATGACGTTCGCCACGCCGAGCGACGAACTGCTCGAGAAGTTCAACCTCGGCGAGGACGCGCCGCAGGGCGTGATCGTGACCGAGGTCGACCCCAACTCCCCCGCCGCCCGCCAGGGCATCCGCCCGGGCGACGTGATCTCGCAGGTGAACGGCGAGCCGGTGAAGGACGCCAAGGCCGCCGCCGCCCTCGTGGAGAAGGCGGACAAGGCCAAGGGCGTGCGGTTCTACGTCGAGAGCGCCGAGGGCAAGCGCTTCGTGTTCGTGAAGCCGCAGAAGTAACGCGAGCCGCGAACGTCGCGCCGCCGGACCGCGGGCGGCGATGCGAGAAGCAGTGACAGGACGGGGCGCCCGGCGCCAAGCGCCCGGCGGCCCGACGGGGTGGCGGGGCGGTTTCTCCAGCTGGCATACGTCAGGGCGGGGGCGCGTGACCTCTTTCGGCGAGTCGATATC
>JAUJNJ010000194.1 GCA_030448225.1 Phycisphaerae bacterium | reverse complement strand
GGCGACGCCGGCGCGATCTGCACGGACGACGACGCGCTGGCCGAGCGGTGCCGCAAGCTGCGCGTGCACGGGTCGGGGCACACGTACTACCACGAGATGGTGGGCGGCATGTTCCGCCTGGCCGCGCTGCAGGCGGCGGTGCTGAGCGTGAAGCTGCGCCACCTCAACGCGTGGCACGACGCCCGCCGCCGCAACGCCGCGATCTACAACCGCATGCTGGCCGGGACGAAGGCGAAAACGCCGTACATCGACTCACCCAACTGGAGCATCTACAACCAGTACGTCGTGCGCGTCCCCGACCGCGACGAGGTGAAGAAGCGCCTCGCCGAGCGCGGCATCGGCAGCGCCGTCTACTACCCGCTCCCGCTCCACCAGCAGGAGTGCTTCAAGTACCTCGGCGTGAAGGAGGGCGACCTCCCCGAGACCGAGCGCGCCTGCCGCGACGTGCTCGCCCTGCCGGTCTACCCCGAACTGAGCGAAGAACACGTCCGCCACGTCGCGCAGGAACTGCGGGCGATCGTCGGGTAGTTCGGGGGATGGTGGTTGGGTGGTGGAGTGGTGGTGTGGTGGAGTAGGTTAAATCTGCGCCGTCGCCGTGGTATGACTCCACCACCCGACCACCCCACCACCTCCCTCCCTCCCTCCCTCCAATCCTCACGGTTCGCCCAACTTCCTGTTAGGCCGATAACTACCGCGGCACCGCGGCGTTTCGCCTAATCAAGCCGGGTCGTGGGGCGGGCCGATAGCCTCGGTAGCGTGAGCCATACGTCCACCCCGATCGAACCCGTCGTCGAAGAACCCTCGCTCGAACGCCGTCTGGCGGAGATGCAGGTGCAGCTCGACTTTCTGCGCGAGCAACTCACCGAGTCGCAGCGCCTGGCGACGATCGGCACGATCTCGGCCGTCATCGCGCACGAGTTCAACAACCTGCTGACGCCGGTCGTCAGCTACTCGCAGTACGCGCTGCAGAGCGCGCAGAGCGACAAGCCCGACGCGGAGCTGATCAAGAAGGCGCTGACCAAGTCGTTCCAGGGGTCGACCAAGGCGGGCCGGATCTGCGCGTCGATGCTGGCGCTGGCCCGCGGCGAGTCGACGTTTGAGCGCGTCGGCGTGCAGCGGCTCGTCGACGAGGCGCTGCTGGTGATGGCCCGCGACCCGCAGAAGGACGGCATCGCCCTGCGCGTGCAGGTGCAGCCGGACCTGGCCGTCATGTGCGACACGGTGCAGATCGAGCAGGTGCTGCTCAACCTCCTCATCAACGCCCGCCAGGCGATGCTCGGCACGCGCGGCGGGTCGATCACGATCAAGGGTCAGCGGCTCGACGGCACCGACGAGATGCGCCTGCAGGTGATCGACACCGGCCCCGGCATCCCCGAGCGCGTGCTGCCGAAGATCTGGGAGCCGTTCTTCACGACGAAGGGGACGGCCAGGAAGGGCGAGCCCAAGGGCACGGGCCTCGGCTTGGCGATCTGCAAGGAGATCGTCGAACACCACAAGGGCCGGATCGACGTGCAGTCCGAGGTCGGCCGCGGCACGACGTTCAGCATCCACCTCCCCGTCGCCGGCCCCGAGCGCCGGGCCGACGCGTCCAAGGCTGCGTAAAAGCGCTGGACGTGGAAGTTCGAGCGAGGGAACGGTTGGGGATGTCCCCGTTTAGCGGGCTCGCTTGCGAGCGCTGTCTAAGGGCGCCCTCAGCGTCAACACTAGACTGCGTGCACTACGTTCGCACGGACCGTGCGGGAAGCGCCGCTCTTCGAGCGGCGGCTAAACGGCCAGCTGCTCGGTGCGCGCGTGGGTTAGACAAGCTTCCACGCCCGCAGCACGTCGAGTACGCCCGGCAGCGGTTTTTGCCAGAGCCATTCCTCTCGCAGCCATAACCCCTTCATCGCGCCGCTCCGGTAGACGCCCGCGTTGTCGACCGGTGACAGCCGAAACACGCCGCCCCAACTGCTCGTAGCTCATCCGCCCGAGCGAGCGGCGGCCGTTGCGGCCAGCGGAGGTGTTGATCTGCTGCGTCATCGGTGACTCCGAATTACGACTCGCGGCGTCGCGTACGCGCGTCACGACCGACGCGTGCCACGGCGGCCCGGACGCCACCCCGGCGCCCGCACGACCCCGTTTCGCCGCCGGCCCGAAGGGCCCGCTGCCCGGACGGACGGACCAATGGCCGGCAGCGCGGACCCGACCTCCGTCCTTGCCCGCAGCGCGAGGCCCGAGGCGCCCCCACCACCGGCCATTCTACCCTACTCCGCCGGCACGCATCGCGCGGCCGCCCAGGCGCGCAGGGCCGCGACCTTCTCCGCCATCGTCACCGACAGCGGCGGCGAATCGCGCAACGCCGTCAGGATGTGGTCCGTCGTCAGCTCGACCTTCGCCGCGTACGCGTCGTGCAGCGCGGCGACGATCGCCTGTTCCAGCTCCGCGCCGCTGAAGCCGGCGCCGGCCTCGGCGAGGCGGGCGAGGTCGAACTTCTTCGGGTCGCGCTTGCGCTTCCTCAGGTGGATCGCGAGGATCGCGTGCCGCGACTCGAGGCTCGGCAGGTCGACGAAGAAGATCTCGTCGAACCGCCCCTTGCGCAGCAGTTCCGGCGGCAGGGCCTCGATGTCGTTCGCGGTGGCGATGAGGAACACCGGCGCGCGGTGCTCCTGCATCCACGTCAGCAGCGTGCCGAACATCCGCTTCGACAGACCGCCGTCGGTGCTCTGGCTGGCGGCCGAGGCGAAGCCCTTCTCGATCTCGTCGATCCACAGGACGACCGGCGCCATCATCTCCGCCTGCCGCAGCGCGTCGCGGAGGCGGCGCTCGCTCTCGCCGACGTAGCGGTCGTAGAGCGCGCCGGCGTCGAGGCGCAGCAGCGGCCGCTGCCACGCGGTGGCGACGGCCTTGGCGGACAAACTCTTGCCCGCGCCCTGCACGCCGAGCATCAGCACGCCGCGCGGCGGGCGCAGGCCGAAGGCGACGGCGTCGTCGGCGAAGCAGTCGCGGCGCCGCGCCAGCCACGTCTTGAGCCGCCCGAGGCCGCCGATCTCCGCCAGGTCGACCGGCGCCTCGACGTACTCCAACACGCCCTCGCCGCCCAAGGCCTGGCGCTTGGCGGCGATGATGTGGTTCACGTCGCTGGCGTCGAAGCGGCGGTCGTCGCACGTCGCGTCGAGGATCACCCGCCGGGCCTGCCGCCGCGTGAGCCCGCGCAGGTTGCGCACGACCGTGCGCAAATCGCCGCGGCTGAGGTGCACGTCGATCGGCCGGTCGCGGTTGGCGGCGCGGAGCGTCTGCTTCACGAGGTCCTCCAGTTCGGCCTCGTTCGGCAGGGAGACGGCGAACCGCGTCGCCGCCGACGAGATCGCCGCCGGCAGGTCCTCCTGGTGATCGATCAGCACGAGTTGCCCGCCGGCGTCGGCGAGCTTGTCGATCGCCTCGCGGCAGGCGCGGAGCGTGCGCTCGTCCTTCAGGTGCCCGACGACGTCCACCATCGCGTCCATCGCCCCCGTGCCGCCGGCGGCCAGGTGG
>JAUJNJ010000033.1 GCA_030448225.1 Phycisphaerae bacterium | reverse complement strand
CTCGCTGCTGGACGCGCAGGGGCTGTCGATGCCGGGCCGGTCGCGCGGGTGGACCAAGGCGTCGCTCGACGAGCTGAGGGCGCTGGCCCGCCCGCTGGCCGCGTGCGGCTGCGACGACCTGTGGCGCGGGCAGCTCGACCTGGAGCTGACGCTGCTCGACGCGGTGGCGGCGTTGATCAAGCAGGCGGACCGCAAGCTCGACGAGGTCGCCGCGGCCGACGAGCGCGTCGCGCGGCTGCGGACGATCCCGCAGGTCGGCGCGCGGCTGGCGGAGCTGGTGGTGAGCACGCTGGACGACGCGCGGCGGTTCAAGACCGCCCGCCAGGTCGGCGCCTACGCCGGGCTGGTGCCCAGGCAGTACCAGAGCGGGCAGATGAACCGCCTCGGGCGGATCACCGGCCAGGGGCCGGGGCTCCTGCGGCGGGTGCTGGTGCAGGTCGCGTGGGGGATGCAGCGGCGGGCCGGGACGCGCGGCCACGCGGTGTTCGAGCGGCTGTGCCACGGCCAGCACACCCGCCGCAAGCAGGCGGCGGTCGCGCTGGCCAGGAAGATCCTCGTCTGGTGCTGGGCGCTGCTGCGCGACGGCACGACCTGGGACGACGCCCGCGGCCGCTCGCCGGCGGCGCTGACGTGACCCGGGCCGCGGCGGCGGCGGCGGCGGCGGCGACGAGTGAATGACGAGCAAGTGATGAACCCGACGCGGCGGCGCAGTTCGCGAGCAGGATGAGTGAGCCACGCCGGCGGAGCTCGCATAACCCGCGGGGGCCGGCCCTCGGGCCGTGACCCCGCCACTTGGAATGAGCCAGCCGGCGCCTTGTAAAGTTGAGTGAGGCCGGGCGCGACTCCCTTACACGAGGCGCCCGTGACCTCGGATAGTGGTCTGACCCTCACCCGCGCGCGGACGGCGAAGCAGCGAAGAGGTTTATTGCTTGACGAGGAGGGCCTTCATAGTGGCGGGTTATGCGGCAGCCAAACGGCCGTCACGTCACCCGCCCACGCCTACCAGAACCGCCACCAGGGCCTTCGCCGCATAGGGGTGTCTTGCGGACCCGGCGAATTGATAAGCGATGCCATTGTCGCCCGGTCAATTCTCACTGATGATTCCGAAACCGCGCTGTTCACCAAGATGCCCGCGCAACGCGGATTGTGCATCGCCGTCTTCATCAGTGCCTCACCGGTCATGTCGGCGTTGAACGGCTGCCCGAACCTGCGAGCAAACACGACCGGGTCAGCGAACGCGAGCACCCGGGGCTGCCCGTCTCCGTGCCCGCTGAGTCCAACCGAGATCGGTTGTGCGGCGGTCGAAGTCACATCCCCGCTCGACCCGGGCGCCGCACCTACAGCGACCACACCAACTTTTGATCCGCGGAAGGCGGCAAGAAATCTCGCGAACGACTCGGGCGAGCCGCTGGAGGCAAAGGCAGCCATGAGGTCGGAGAGCGGAGTCTGGCTATCGTTGGTCATTCGGACGATCCGGCCGCATAACGTAACGGCGATCAACGGCCGGGCCGGCGCACGAGAGGCTCGCGACCACCGGTAACTATACCGCCGGCACGGTCCGTTGCATCGCCGGGTTATGTCACACGGCCGGTTGGCCGAGACCTTCGAGCGACAGAACCAACTCTCGTAAAAGGCTTGGATCGACGGGCATGTGATACTCGATTCGCGAGCGAGTCGCTTTGCCCGACGGATGCCCGAAGTGGTAACGCGACAAGCAGCCGCGTGCGGCGAGGTGGCCCGCGCGATCGACCACCTGTAGGTGCAACTCGAACTCGTCGGGGGACATCGAGAGAAGCGAGGCTTGGCCACTGCGGTCGCGCTCCAACCGCCTCATGTTGCCGAGGAACGACGACCACTCATCCTTCGCGATTCACACCTGGTCGTACGAACCGGCGAACGTGCCGTTGGAAACGGAGACGCCCAGCCGGAGGTCGCCCTCGTTCTGGCCGCCGAGCGTGCCGAGCTCCAGAACCTCGATTTCCACGAAGTCCTTGGAGTCGCCAAGACGGATCGCCTCGTGTGACATAACTACCATTATACAGCGCACGCGCCACATAGCATGACGCCCGTCTCCTGCGCGAATTCGGACGCAAGTAAAGCTGCCGACGCACGTTTTGAACTCGGACGCCCCGATCATGGCGGGACATAAAGTGGCGCAGCCTTGCGAAGGCTCCTGCTCGTCACCGCGGGGGGAGCCTTGGCGCGGGCCAGCCCGTCGGCGATTCCGGGCCGGCGCGGGGGTGTGTGGTTCGATCTCACTCCGCCCGGTAGACTCGCCGCTCCCATGAGCATCACCGTCGACGAGCAGATCGCGGCCCTGCGCCGCCGGACCGAGCGGATCGTGCCGGAAGAGGATTTGCGCCGGAAACTTGAGCGCAGCGCCGAGACGGGCAAGCCGCTGCGCATCAAGCTGGGGATGGACCCGACCGCGCCGGACGTTCACCTCGGCCACGCGGTGCCGCTGGGGATCGTGCGGCAGTTCCAGGACTGGGGGCACAAGGCGGTCATCATCATCGGCGACTACACGGCCCGCGTGGGCGACCCGTCGGGACGGAACAAGACGCGCCCGCCGCTGACCGAGGCGGAGATCGACGCCAACGCCAGGACGTACGTGTCGCAGATCGACCGGGTGCTGCTGACCGACGCCGCGCACCTCGAGGTGCGCTACAACGGCGAGTGGCTCGGCAAGATGGGCCTCGTCGACATCATCCGCCTCGCCAGCCGCAAGACGGTGGCGCAGGTGCTGACGCGCGAGGACTTCGCCACGCGCTACGCCGAGGGGACCGACATTCGTCTGCACGAGATCCTCTACCCGCTGCTGCAGGGGTGGGACAGCGTGGCGATCGAGGCGGACGTGGAGATGGGCGGCAGCGACCAGTTGTTCAACAACCTCGTCGGCCGCGAATTCCTCAAGGAGGAAAAGCCGGACGACTCGCTGGCCGGGCAGGTCGTGATCGTGACGCCGCTGCTCGTGGGCACCGACGGCGTTAAGAAGATGAGCAAGTCGCTCGGCAATTACGTCGGGGTCACCGATCCCGCCGCCGGACAGAACGGCATGTTCGGGAAGATCATGTCGCTGCGCGACGCGCTGATGGAGAGCTACTACCAGTTGCTGACCGACCTCCCGCTCGACGAGGTGCGCCAGCAGATCGCCACGAGCCCGCGCGACGCGAAGATCCGCCTCGCGAAGCAGATCATCACGAAGCTGCACACCGCCGCCGACGCCGACGCGGCCGAGGCGGAGTTCAAGCGTCTGTTCGTGGACCGGGACAAGAACGCGGTGCCGGACGACGCGCCGGAGGTGTCGGTCGGCGCGTCGCCGCAACGGCTGGCGCCGATGATCGTGAAGGCGGGCTTGGCCGCGTCGAACAGCGAGGCGATCCGCAAGATCCGCGAGGGCGCGGTGAGCCTCGACCACGAGAAGGTGACGGACCCGCAGAAAGAATACGCCCTCAGCGGGCGCACCGTCCTGAAACTCGGCCGCCGCTACGCGTGGCTGACGCCGTAACGTTCGAGAAGACAGTCCAACCGCAGAGGGGCGGAGGACGCGGAGCGGATAAACGCCTTTGCTCTTGCCTCCGCGCGCTCTGCGTCTTCGCGGTGAATCAGCCTGATTTCGAAGAAAACGGAATTGAACCACGGAGACACGGAGACACGGAGGTAGGAGGAGAGAAGTCTGGGATGGAACAATGGAGGATGGAGGACGGGGCATTAACAAGCGACTCGCGCTTTGGTCTTCCTCCATCCTCCATCCTCCATCCTCCATCCTCCATCTTCGTCTTCCTCGGCCCTGCCTCCGTGTCTCCGTGGTTCAACTCTTCTTCGACTCGCGGCTATTGGCCCGCGCTTTGCGATGAATGGGGCATCCCCTTTTCAAGGAGGCTCCATGGCTCGTGAAGACGTAGCGGCAGGCAAGGCGAAACAGGTCAAGGGCAAGGTCAACGACGTGGTGGGCGCCATCAAGGGCGATTCCAGCCAGCAGGGCAAGGGCAAGCTGCAGAAGGTGGTCGGCAAGATCCAGTCGAAGCTCGGGAAGAAGACCAAGTAGGTCCCCACCCGCGACGCCCTGCGAAAACGAGACGGCCCACCCGGTTCCTCCGCGAACCGGGTGGGCCTCGTCGTTTCGGGCCGGCGCGTGGCTCGCCGCCGGCACCCGCAAGATCCGGTGGGATGCGAAGGGCCTGGAGGAGGATCCCCGTTCGGGAACCACCCCTCCGCGACCCTTCACGTCGCCCCGGCCCCCCCGGTGGGTGTTCCGTTGCCTCCTGAGCGGTGGTTGCGTAGTGCGTAGTGCGTAGTGCGTAAGAGGAGGGTCATCCCGAAAGGAGCGACAGCGACTTGAGGGATCTCGGGCTGGGCAGACGTCGTCCCCGCTCGAGATCCCTCGTCGGCGAAGCCTCCTCGGGATGACGGCTTCTCTTGTTACGCATTACCCACTCTTCTTACGCACTACGCATTACGCATCACGCGCTACGCCTACCCGCTTCACGATCGCCCGTAGATGTAGTCGTTGAGGAAGCTGATCGTCGACTCCTGGTTCGACGCGTGGCAGGCGTTGACGTCGCCGATCGAGATCATGCCGAGCAGCGCCTTGTCGCCGTCGTCGTCGCACACCGGGATGTGCCGGATCCGCCGGGCCTGCATGGTGGCGGCGACGTCGTCGACGTCGGCGTGCGGGCTGCAGCAGACGACGTCGCTCGTCATCACCTCGGCGACGATCGTGCGGGCGGGCAGGCGTTCCTCGCCGACCACGCGGCGCAGCACGTCGCGCTCGGTGAACATGCCGATCACGTGCGACCCCTCCTTCACGACGAGGGCGCCGATCTTGTGCTCGTTCATCTTCTGGACGGCCTCGGCCACGGTGGCGCCGGGGGCGATGGTGTGCACCTTCCCCCCCTTGTCCTGCAGGACGCTCTGAACGGATGGCATCAAGCACTCCTTTCGGGCCGCGTTGCGCGGCGTGACCGGGTTCCCCCTCCGGCGAAGCAGAAATGACGACGACACGGCCAATGTACACACGCCCGATCGCCAGACGCAACATTGTGAAAAGATTAACTAGGTAAGCAGCGTTACCTGGGCAGACGAAGGATTTTCGGCCGAAACAATCACCCGTTGCCATCCGCTGGAGCGGGCTGGCAAAACGGCGCAACGACGGCAATCCCGCGGCCCGCAGAGTGCGGGCGCGTCACGAACGGGTACGTTCTGTGATGGGATTCCACTCGCCCGCGAGCGGTTCGGCTTACTTGCGGGCGGGCGACCCGGCGTCGTCCGCGCTCGACACAGTCCGTACGACGGGGGCGTCGTCGCTCGGCGCGTCTTGGCCACAGGCGTCGTCCGCCGCGTCGCCGGAGACGGGCGTCGTCCACACCTCGTGCGGCGGCATGCTCAGGACTTGCTGCGTGCCTTCGATGCGGGTCGCGAGGAGGCAGGTCGTCACCACCGCCAGCGCCATGATGACCGGCGAACAAACCCACCCGGCGACCTGTCGGATCGGCGCGACGTCAGCAGGCATGTTCGACGGCGACAACATCGATTGCTCCTGTTCCGGTGGCAGAAAGCCCGCCCCACTCGCCCGCCGCCGGCCGTGATCGCCGACGGTCGTTCGGAAACCGGCCCGCACGTCCCGCTAATACGGAGCGGACGCGGAACGTTTCAGAAATGGGCCGGCTTTGCTCGCCCCCCCCTCGGCGATCGCCATCAGGGCGGGCCGGATCGGCGACCGGCGGGCCGCCCGCGGGCCGTCCCGTCGTTCGTGGTTTCCGCCGCGGCACCGGCGGCCTTGGGGCGTCGCTCGGACGGACGTGCTGCCCCGCGCGGGCCGTCCCGGAATTATGCTCTTGCGACGCCCGCTCCGCTAGCGCGAATTGTCGAAACCTTGACACGTTTGGCCGCGAAGGACGCGCCCGCTTAGTGCCCATCCGAACAACCCGGCACCCCCGTTTCGCCGCAGGCCCGAAGGGCCCGCCGCAGGTAATTCGAATAGGCTCCCAATCGCCCCCGCCGACGAACGCGGCGAGCGGCGGCCTGAGCTGTCACGTGTCAGACGTGACGACGAAAACGGTTTGCGGGCCACCGGCGCGCCGCCCGTCCCCGGTAGTCGCCCGCCGCGGGGTGAAGACGGCCGCGGCCATCGGTCGACGCGCGGCGGCAAACGCCCGGGAGCCGTGCTGCGGGAGCGCGTGGGCGCGTCGTGTGAGCACTACGATAATGCCGGTGATCGCGGGCCGGTCGATCGCAACAAAAACGGCCGCATGAACATCTTTCTCGTCGCCGTGGCCGTCCTGCCGATGTTGCTCGCCGTCACGGCCGCGGCGGCGGACGAGTTGCCGGAGTTGGTCGCCCACCGCGAGTCGTACGACGCCGGAGAACACCGCCGCCGCGTTCGACCTCGGGTGGAGCTGGGCGACGTGGACGCCGTCGAGCCTCGACGTGCACCTGACGAAGGACGGGAAGCTGATCTGCCTCCACGACGCCGACACGAAGCGGACGGCCGGCGTGAGCCGCCTCGTGAAGGAAAGCACGGCCGCCGAGTTGCGCTGGACGTCGGCACCTGGAAGACCTGAAGTTCGCCGGCGAGCGGCGGATGCCGCTGCTCGACGACGTGCTGCCGAAGACTTCGCCGGCAAGCGCTGTTCATCGAGGTGAAGGTCGGTCCCGAGGCCGTGCCCGAACCGCAAGTGGTGCCTCAAGGCCGCTGGCAAGCCGGCCGAGCAGACGCCGGTCATCAGCTTCAACATCGAGACGATCCGCGCGACGAAGCAGCAGATCCCGCAGGTGAAGGCGTATTGGCTGGCGGCCCAGAAGCAGGACGAGCAGACGAAGCAGTGGCCCGCCGCCGCCGAACTCCATCGCCACCGCCAGTTCGCCGCCGACGGGCTGGACGTGCAGGCCAAGCCGCCGGTCGACGCCGCGTTCGTGAAGGCGGCCCGCGACGCCGGGCTGGAGTTCTACGTCTGGACGGTCGACGACCCGGCCCTCGCCCGCCGGATGGTGGAAATCGGCGTCGACGGCATCACCACCAACCGCGTTTATGGATGCGCCAGCAACTGAAGTCCCCTGCGATCGCCGTTGTCCCCACGCCGGCGAAGTATCCGCCGGGCACGACGGCAGGCGACGTGACGATCACGAGGCCGCAGCCGCCATTCATGTGCACATCCACGCTTCACGCCCGAGCGACTTTCAGTGGCTTCTACTACGATCGTGCTACACTCGCCTGCACCTGGTCCTTCCGATGGTGTAGATGGATCCGAGGCGGAAATATTCCGGGGTCACGCAAGCAATTCCCGGGCGGACGTAAACGCCCTGGCGGGACAGTGTGCGAAGTCCGTTGCAGCAGCCGCCGCGAGCACCAGTCCGATCCCTGAAGAGCGCGGCTGACCCTGCAGCGCTCTCGAACGCCGTGGGAGCTTGCTCCCACGGTTCCCCCGACCCGGACAGTCCTTACCATCTTTCGCGGTACTCATGAATTCGATCATGGATGAAGCGCCGCGAGGCCGCGGTGCGCGATGACGACGGGCGGAAACGGTCTTCTTCCTCTGGCTCGGCTGGGGTTCGTCGCGCTGGCGCTCAGCGCTCTCCTCCGCTCCTGCCGACGACGCCGTTCGTCCTGCTGGCCGCGTCGCAAGCCTTGGTGGCCCTACCGGCCTGCGGCGAAGGCGGTGTCCGCTGTTCGGGACGATGCTGTTGAACTGGGGATACGCACGCGCCGCCCCGGCGCCGCGTGAAGGTCCTGGCGGTGGCCGTGGTGACACCTGCCCTCGCGGCCGCGATGGACGCGACGTCCGCCCGCCGTCAAGGTGCTGGACGTCGGCGCTCGGCGGCGTCGGGCTGATCGTGATCGCGTGGCCCGTCCCGCGCGACGCGAGCCGTCCGCCGGACGCCGGGCCAGCCGCGACCGAGCCTCGACCCGATACGCACTCACCCTTGTCGCCGTCGACCGAACATCCGAGCGACGGTTGACCCTGCGGATCTCGTTCCGTCATTTCCCAGATCGTCGTACGCTAGCTTCCGCGGGCGGATTGTCCGCCGGACCCCACCCCTTTAGTATCTCCCGCTCTCGACAACCCGAAGCCGCAACCTTGACCGCCGAAGGTCCCCTATGGCCACCGAACTGCCCAAAGCGTACGAACCCGCCGCCGTCGAATCCGAGGCCGTCCGCGTCTGGACGGACGAGCGGCTGTTCCACGCCGAGCCGACCGACCCCGGCCACCCGTACAGCATCGTCATCCCCCCGCCGAACGTGACGGCCGCCCTGCACCTCGGGCACGCGCTGAACAACACGCTGCAGGACATCCTCACCCGCGCGCACCGGATGATCGGCGACAACACCGAATGGGTCCCCGGCACCGACCACGCCGGCATCGCCACGCAGACCGTCGTCGACAAGCGCCTCCAGGCCGAGGGGCAGCCCGCGCTGAAGGAGTACAAGGCGATGGAGTCGCGCGGCGAAGGCGGCCGCGAGCAGTTCCTGGAGAAGGTGCACGCGTGGAAGGAGGAGTACGAGGCCCGCATCACCGAACAGCTCAAGCGCATGGGCTGCTCGTGCGACTTCGACCGCCAAGCCTTCACGATGGACGAGCCCCGCGCGAAGGCCGTTCGCGAGGCGTTCTTCCAACTCTTCAAGGACGGGCTGATCTACCGCGGCAAGCGCCTCGTGAACTGGGACCCGGTCTCGCAGACCGCGCTGGCCGACGACGAAGTGGAGATGGAGGAGGTCGACGGCTTCTTCTACTACCTCCGCTACCCGCTCGTGTCGGCGACATCGGAAACCCGAAATCCGAAATCCGAAATGGATTTCATCACCGTCGCCACCACCCGCCCCGAGACGATGCTCGGCGACACCGCCGTCGCGATCAATCCGAAAGATCCCCGCGCCGAACAGTTGAAGGGCAAGAAGATCCTCCTCCCGATCGTCAACCGCGAGATCCCGATCATCGAGGACGACTACGTCGTGCTGCCGGTGTCGATGGGCGGCAAGCCGGACGACCCGAAGGCGCAGTTCGCCACCGGGTTCCTGAAGGTCACGCCGGCCCACGACCCCAACGACTACGACATCGGCCGGCGGCACAAGCTGCCGCTCATCAACGTCTTCTCCGCGACGGCGAGCATCTCGAAAGATCACGGCTGGCCCGCCGACGACTTTTCAAGCGGCGACGCGTTCCTGCGGGACGAACTGGTGGGGAAGGACCGCGGCGAGGCGCGGAAGCTCATCGTCGACTGGTTCAAGCAGCACGGCCTGCTCGAGGAGGTCAAGCCGTACCGCCACAGCGTCGGCCACAGCTACCGCAGCCACGTCCCGATCGAGCCGTGGCTGAGCGACCAGTGGTACTGCAAGGTGACGGACGACCGGCTGGCCGGCGCGGCGCTTCGCGCGATGGCGCGCGACCAGTTCGACGGGACGCCGCCCCCGAAACCCGAGCGTGACCCCACGAGCCCCGAGCGTGAGCGAGCGGGAACCCGACCCATGGCTGACGCTCAGGGCTCATCAAGGGCACCGGGCGAGTTGCCGGTGACGTACCCCGTCTACTTCATCACCTTCAGTTGCTACGGCACGTGGCTGCACGGGGACGAGCGCGGCTCCGCGGACCGGGAACACAACCTGCCCGGCACCCCCTACCTCGTCGGCGACGAGGCCCGCGAGCGGCGCGAGTTCGCAGCACTGAAGCATCCACCTGCCACCCTCGACGAAGAGAGGCGCCGCGTCGTCCACGACACGATCAGGGAGGTCTGTCGCCACCGCGGCTGGTCACTGCTCGCCCTGAACGTGAGGACCAACCACGTCCACGCGGTCGTGTCGGCTGCCCCTGCGACGCCAGAGAAGGTGATGAACGACTTCAAGGCGTACGCCACGCGCCGACTTCGCGAAGGGGGCAATGCGCGGCAGGACGAGCGACTGTGGACGCATCATGGGAGCACGCGCTACTTGAACGACTTTGCCGGCGTCCAAGCATCGTGCAAATACGTCGTGGACGAGCAGGGCGCGGCGTTGGAGCCAACGCCTTTCGACGCGCGAGCGGCGGCGGGTACCTCGACCTCGTACAGGGACACGAACGCAAGGAGCCCCGAGCGTGAGCGAGCGGGAGACCCTGAAGGGTCTCCACTCCCTGACGGTCGCGGCTCGTTGAGATTCTTCCCCGCCCGCTACGCCAAGACGTTCCAGACCTGGCACGAGAACCTGCGCGACTGGTCGATCAGCCGGCAGTTGTGGTGGGGACATCGATTCCGGTGTTCTTTCTGCCCGGGTTGCACTATGAAGACTCGCAGGAACTCGAACGGGAGAGAAAGATTTGAGAGAGAAGAACGCATCGCCGTTCGGCCGCTTGTAACAAAACTGAATTTGGACGGAATGAGTTTCGATCGTACGAAGGGTATGGGCCAGCCGTTTAAGCGGTGTGTGTGCGGCGAGAGGACGACGCAGAAGTTTTAGCATTTCTTGCAAAGTACGCGTACGAACAGGACCCCGACGTCCTCGACACTTGGTTCTCCTCCGCGCCTCTGGCCCATGTCCACGCTCGGCTGGCCAACGCAATCCGCAATCCGCAATCCGCAATCAACATCTGGAACCCGACGTCCGTCCTCTGCACCGCCCGCGAGATCATCACGCTCTGGGTCAGCCGGATGGTGATGTTCAACCTCTACTTCCTGAACCGGCTGCCGTTCCGGGAGGTGTTCATCCACGCGATGATCCAGGACGGGCACGGGCAGAAGATGAGCAAGACGCTCGGCAACGGGCTCGACCCGCTCGACGTCATCAACACCCATGGGCGCCGACGCGCTGCGCTTCGCGATGGCCTCGATGGCCACCAACACGCAGGACGTCCGCATGCCGGTCGACATCGTCGACCCGTTCACCGGCGAGGCCCTTCACGCCGAAGTGGATCACCACGCCCGCCGGCTACACCGTCGCCGCGCTGATCAGGAGTCGAAGAAGGGCGGGAAAAAATTCGTCAGCAGCTACGGCGTCGCCAGCGGGCAGGCGAAGGCGACGGCGGACTTGCCGGTCGCGAAGAACACCAGCAGCAAGTTCGACCTCGGCCGCAACTTCTGCAACAAGCTGTGGAACGCGTCGCGGTTCGTCCTGATGAGTCTTGAGGGAAGCGACGAAGCGACGAAGGCACGAAGCGACGGAGGGGAAGAGCAGAGGCACGAAGGCACGGAGGCACGGAGGCACGAAGGGGAAGCGCGCGGAGGCATCGTCTTCTTCCCTTCGTCGCTTCGTGGCTCCGTCGCTCCGTCGCTTTCCATCGCGGATCTATGGATCGTTTCCCGCTTCAACCGCACCGTCGCCGACTGCAACGACGCGGCTGGCGAACTACCGCTTCGACCAGTACGCCAAGGCGTGCTACGACTTCTTCTGGCGCGACTTCTGCGACTGGTACGTCGAGGCCAGCAAGCCGGCCATGAAGGACCCGGCCCGCGCGCAGACGGCCAACGTGCTGGCGTCGGTGCTCGACGGGGCACTGCATCCTCCACCCGATGATCCCGTTCATCACCGAGACGATCTGGTGGAAGCTCAACGACGTCCGCCCGCAGCGCGGCATCCCCGGCCGCCTCGCGCAGCGCGGGCGACAGCCCGCGGCTCGTGCGCGCCCCGTGGCCGCAGGTCGGCGACTTCAGCGAGGCGGCCGAGCACATCTTCCCGAAGCTGCAGGAGGTCGTGGCCGCCATCCGCACGGTGCGCAACGAGCACAAGGTCGACCCGAAGAAGCGGGTGACGGTTTCCATCCTCGCACCCGGCGACTCCGCCCGGCAGATCGACGCCGCCCGCGAGATGATCGAACTGCTGGCGACCTGCACGCTCGGGGACGTCGGCCCCGGCCTCGCCCCCCGGGTAAGAACCACCCGCACGACGGCCGCCGGGTGCGAGATCTACGTCGAAGGCGCCGTCGACGAGGCCGCCCAGGAGCAGCGGAGCATGAAGCGGATCGAGGAACTCGAGCGACAGGTGAACGCGATGCGCGCGCCCTCAGCAACGAGTCGTACACGGCGAAGGCGCCCCACCTCGTCCAGCAGACGCGCGACCAACCCGCGGAGGCGGAAGCGGAACTGGCGAAGCTGAGGACGTCTTGAGCGCCGCCCGCGATTGAATGCGCCGATCGTGCTCGGCCGCCGGCAGTCGCTTCGCGGTTTCGCGATTTGCCCCCAGAGGAAGAAGGCGAAACCGCGAAGCGACTGGTGTGGTCCCCGTCGCCGAATCGACCAACGGAACACTGATCGCAGGCAAAGGCCAACTGTCAAGAAGGAGAGCTCGCGCGCGTTCCTCCAGGTGGAGGGCGCGTTAGCGACCCCTCCAGTGACGGAAGGACGCGCACGACACCCATCCGAGATCGTCGCCGTCGCTCCTCGGGATGATGGGCTCGGTCTTTCGACGCTTCAACTGGAGGTCATCGCTGCTGCGCGCTCCTATCGGAGATCGATTGCGTCGCTACCGCTCCCTCGGGGTGGGCGCGACACACGTGTAGGTGATCTTCCCGACCGGAGAAACTCCGCTTTCCACGGATAGTTCACCGACGGGGTGGCGACCTGCCCGCGGGGGGCGGGCGGCCCGGGCCTCCCCCCCCCGGTAACCCCCCCCCGCCCGCGGGCCGCGGGGTGCGAGATGTCCGTCGCTGGCGCCGCCGACGAGGCCGCCCAGGAGCCGCGGCATGTGGTCCGGATCGCGGAACTCGAGCGACAGGTGAACGCGATGCGCGGGCGCCTCAGCAACGAGTCGTACACGGCGAAGGCGCCCCCCCACCTCGTCCAGCAGACGCGCGACCAACTCGCGGAGGCGGAAGCGGAACTGGCGAAGCTGAAAAAGTCGTGACGGGAGTTTTGGATTGATCGTGACGCGTGCCCGCTCAGCATCGGGGGTCGGCGCTGCGGTAATAACCAAATTGCACGCGAAGGCGCAGCCGTTCAACGTGGATTTGCGCGTCAGGTCCAAGGCCAAGGTCGAGAAGACGAAGGCCTGTCATCCCGAGGAGCGACAGCGACGAGGGATCTCGGGACGGAGAGACGCGCACTTCCGTCCCGAGATCCCTCGGGTTGCTACCGCTCCCCTCGGGATGACGCTGCTGCGGACGCTAAGTCCGAGAGAAACTGCTTGAACAAAAACGCCCCGCTGCTCATTGCAGCGGGGCGTCTTCCCGATCGAACCGACGATACCGCGTCGTTCCCGGCGTCGTCGCTTACTTGTTGTCGAACGACTCCGGCTGCTGCTGCGGCTGCGGCGGCTGGGGGGCCGGGGCGGCGGCCGTGTCCTTGTTCGCGCCGACGGCGGCGCCGACGGCCGCCGCCTGGCGCGGGGGGGCGCCGGACGTCTCGCGGGCGCCGGCGAGCGTGGCGTTGCGGACCTGCGTCGGCAGGATCAGCACCTCCACCCGGCGGTTCTGCTGCCGGCCGGTCGGCTCGGCGTTCGACGCGGCGGGACGCTGGTCGGCGTAGCCGACGACCGCCAGCCGGGCCGTGCTGGTCCCCTGCTTCTGCAACTCGTTCGACACGCTGATCGCCCGGTGGCTCGACAGGTACCAGTTGTCGAGGTGCCCGCGGCGGATCGTCTCGGGGTTGCTCACGCGCTGGTTGTCCGTGTGGCCGGCCACCATCAGCTCGTAGCCGGCGGCGGCGGCCGAGTTGAGGATCTGCGCGAAGCGGGCGATGGCCGGGCGGGCCTGCTCGGTCACCTCGGCGCTGCCGGTGGCGAACGTCACGTCGCTGCGGAACTTCACCATCCCGCGGGCGCTGTCGAAGTCGACGATGTCGGGGTTCTGCTGCGCGAACTGCTGCAACGCGTTGTCGAGCGCCTCGGGCAGCACCGCGCCGGTGCCGACCTTGCCCATCGCGTCCTGGTAGCGGCTGTTGAGCTGCGCGAGCTGCTGCTGCAGGCCGGCGTTCTCCTGCTGAAGGTTGACCAGCAGCGCGTCCTTGCTGTTGCCGTTGCCGGACAGCATCGCGAGCTGGTTCTTCAGCACGTCCGCCTCGCCGCGGGCGGCGCGGGAGTCGGCGTCGGCCTGGGCCAGACGCTCGACCAGACCGTCGCGGTCGAGCTTCAGCGCGTTGTACTTCTCCTGGGCGACGCACCCGCCGAGCGACAGCCCGGCCAACGACAGACCCGCCATCCTGAGGAACATCCGTGCCATACGAGGCCTCCCTGCTTTGAAATGTGCCCGGCCGCCCCATCAGCTAAGCCGGCGAACTTCTCCCGCCCCGCGGGAGTTCGCGATTGCCCACAACCCGAAACCCGAACGGCGCGAGCCGGACCGGCTCAGCCGCTGGGGCGACAGTGTGGCCACGCAACGGCAAATATCAAGGGATCGCCGGTTTTTTCGTCAACATTTCCGGCAGAATTTGCCGGTAGCGCGGCCCCCCGCTTCCGCGAACGGTCGTGGCGGGCGAACGTTAGCGCTCGAAACGAAGCGGGCCGACCCGGTGGCGGGTCGGCCCGATCGAGATCGAAATTTTCGGCTCGTGCCGCCTTACCGGGAGCCGACGCGGCCGGCGACGAGGCCGATCACGAAGAACAGGACGGCCACGCCCAGGCCGATCGCGGTGGTGATCATGAAGCCCTGCGTCTGGAACCAGCGCACCATGTCCGGGCGGGTGCCGGCCAGGGCGCTCATCAGCGCGAAGACGGCGAACAGCATCGCGACGAACCCGGCGAGGGCCGCGGCGCCGAACGCGGGGGCCATCGGGTCGGCGCGCTCGACGTACTGCGCCGGCGCGGTGAGGCGGGTGCTCGTCGCGGGCTCGTCCTCGAAGCCGACGAGGCCGGCGTCGCCGGACAGCGAGCCGCCGGCGAGCGAACCGCCCGCGAGCGACCCGCCGGCCATGGTGCCGCCGCGGCCGCCGGGGGTGATCTCGTCGAGGACCGCGCCGAGGCTGGTGTCGTCGCTCTCGCGGGTGAGGTCGAGCAGGCCCGAGCCCGAGCCGACGCCCTCGAGGGCCATCTGCTGGCGGAACCCGGGGTTGATGGCGGTCTGGGCGGCGGGGTCGACGTGCTCGACGCCGGTGTCGTCGGCGGTGAAGACGTTGATGCCGCCGCGGCTGCCCGAGCCCGTGTTGGTGAGGCCCGACCCGGTGCCGGCGGGCCGGCCGGGCGACGGGACGCCGCCGAGCGAGCCGCCCATCGTGCCGGAGAGGCCGAGGTCGGCCGAGAGGGACGTGTCGTCGGCGAGGCGCATGCCGGCCTGCGAGCTCTGGCCGGTGTCGGCCTCGCTGAGCGTGATGCTGGACGTCCATCACGTAGCAGCCGAACGTGCTCTGGGAGAACTGGCCGGGCATGAGGAAGAGCGTGCCGCTGCCGGCGATCGGCTGGGCCATCGGGGCAGCGTGGGCGGCGGGCAGGAAGCTCGGCAGCCCCGCCCCGCCGTCGCGCGTCAGCAGGCTCGCGAGGATCGCGACCAGCAGGGCCGCGTTGACGTAGAGCGCGATCGTCAGCGAGTTGTTCCGGCGGGGTCGTTTCATCAGTGAGCCTCCGGGCGGGGTACGGCCGAACGAGGCGGGCCTCGCCAGGTCCCGCTCGTCGCGATTCTATTTTAGCGGCCTGTGGGTCGCAAGATTATCTTGTTTTGACAATCTCATACGGCGCGGCATGTTATTGACCCGCGAGGCACCGGACTGATAACCCGTCGGCGGCGCCGGCAACGTGCCCGGTGGGGTCCGCGGCGGTCGTCGGGGTAGTTCGCCCGCAGGAATGACGTGGATACCCGAACCGCCGCCAACCTCCGCCCCACCCGCGCCGCCGATGAGGCCGATGAGGCGACCGCCGCGCGCCCGACCGCCGGGCCCTTGGTGGCCGAACGGCTCGACGTGGGAACGAAGGGCCCGTGGTTCCAGATGGGCGAGCCCCACGGGCTGCATTGGAACCGCTACCGCCTGCCGGTGCCCGGCCTGCCCGCCGACCTCGAGGGCCTGCGCATCCTGCACGTGACGGACTTCCACCTGCGGGCCCGGTGGTACCGCAGCCTCGACCCGCTGCTCGCGCGCATCGCCGCCGCCGAGCCCGACCTGCTGCTCGCGACCGGCGACTTCGCCGACAACCGCCACGACTACCGCCCCGCCCTGCCGTTCATCCGGCGGCTCGTCGCGGGTTTCCGCGCGCGGCTCGGCTGCTTCGGCATCACCGGCAATCACGACCAAGTGGGGCTGGCGGACCAACTCGACGGCGCGCACTTCACGATCCTGGAGCACCGCCGGCGCGTGATCGAGGTGGGCGGCGCCAGCATCGACCTGATCGGCCTGCCGGGCCACGACCGGGCGGACCTGCGGCAGGCGTTCCTCGACGGCGTGCCGGGCCGGGCGGACCGCTCGCTGCGGATCGTGCTGTCGCACCACCCGGACCACGTCCGCCGCACGCGCCGCCTCGCCCCCGACCTGTTCCTCGCCGGCCACACGCACGGCGGGCAGGTGTGCCTGCCCGGCGGGTTCCCGATCCTCCGCCACGACACGCTCCCCCGCCGCATGGTCAAGGGCGTCCACCGCTTCGACGACGCGTGGCTCGTCGTCAACCGCGGCTTCGGCTTCTCCGGCCCGCCGGTCCGCCTGTTCTGCCCCGCCGAGGTGATCGAGCTTCACCTGACGCGCGCAACGGCGTGACGAACTCGCAAGATCAAAAGCCCGCTCCGCCCTTGCGGACGGCGCGGTCGGCGCTTGCGGTTTCGCCGCATGAAAGCGGTATGTGCGCGCCGGTCCCGCCGCTCCCGATGTCGTGGGAGCGGAGGAACGGTCCGTTGAGCGCGATCCGAATCAGCGGCAGCGGGCCCTTCGGGCCTGCGGCGAAACGAGGAACCCTCGTGTTCTTCGGACGCGTCTGAATTGCGGGGCCGGTGCGATGACGGACGCGGCGCGCGCCCTACAGGTGCCGGCCGAAGTACGCGACCTCGGGCATCGCCACGCGGCGGTAGTCGGCGAGGGACATCGTGACCGCCTCGTTGTGCGTGCCGGCCTGGAAGGTCACGCGGTCGTCCTTGATGACCGACTCGTCCATCACGGTCGTCATCCCGTACAGCCGGCCGATCGGCGGGGCGGCGCCGAGCTCGCAGTCGGGGAACAGCTCGCGCAGCTTGTGCTCCTCGATGAGTTCGACCGCGCTCACCTCGAGTTGCCGCCGCAGTTCTTCGAGGTCGATCCGGTGCGAGGCGGGCAACGCGCACATCACGAACTGCCCGTCGGCCTTCACCACCACCGGCTTGATCACCCGGCGGCCCGGCACGTGTTCCTTCTCGGCCAGCGCCGAGGCGGTGTAGGCGGTGTCGTGGTGGGACACGCGGTAATGGATGCCCATCTCGTCGAGGTACGACTGCAGGTTCATCGATTGACCTCCGTTGTCTGAAGTGCGGCGGTTCGGAGTCCCTCCGTCGGCGCAAGGTACGCCCATACGACGGCCGATCAACCAAAAAACCGAGAATCTTGCGGACGATCAGCGGCCGCGCCGGCGGGAGGAGCCGTTGCGGCCCTCGCGTTCGCCGGAATCGGTGGGCGTGGACTCCTTCAGGCGGGCAGGAAGCTGCAGCACGGTTTCTCGCAGGGACTTAGGCCGCAGGCGGCCGGCGGCGGCCTTGACGCCGAGCCACGCGCGCTGCCGCTGGCCGCGCTCGGGCCAGTCGGCCAGCTCGCGGTCGACCTCGAGGTCGTAAACCGTCACCGAATAGAGGATCCCGCCCTTGCGGTAGCGGAACGCGCCCGCCGCCGACTGGCGGACGTGCCCTACCACGCCCCCCTCTTCCATCGCCTCTTTCGCGGCCGAGTCGGCGGCGGACATGCCCGGCTCGAGGTTCCCCTTCGGCACGATCCAGGTCCCCCGCCGGCGGCTCGTGACGAGCAGGACCTCCACCCGCCCGCCGCGCACGCGGTACGGCAGCGCGCCCGACTGCGGCACGCCGTCGGCGCCGGCCCGGCGCGCGGCGGCGCCGATCGCGCGGGCGGCGCGGCGCGTCGCGCGGAGGCCGTCCTTCAAAAGGTGGGTGAGCTTCGGTTTCCGCACGGGTGCACAACTTACCGCACGGGCGACGAGGGCGTGCTTCGGAAAATTGCTTCGGGGCCGTGCGGGGGCACACGACTGAGCGCCGAGGGGTCGGTCTGACGCGCGGCTTCGCGGGCGACGCGGCGCCTCTCGGTCGGCTAAGCCGCGAGCGGCTTCACGCGGCGGCGTACTCCTTGATCCGGCCTTCGGCATCCACCTGGTCGAACTTCACGGCCACGCGCTTGCTCACGCCCTGCTCCTGCATCGTCACGCCGTAGAGTTGGTCCGCGATCGTCATCGTGCGCTTGCTGTGCGTGATGACGATGAACTGGCTCTGCTCGAGGAACTCCTGCACGATCAGGTTGAACCGCTGGTTGTTCGCCTCGTCGAGCGCGGCGTCCACCTCGTCGAGGATGCAGAACGGGCTGGGCTTGCTCTTGAAGATGCTCATCAGCAGCGCGACGCACGTCATCGTCTTCTCGCCGCCCGAGAGCTGGCTGATGCTCACCGGCTTCTTGCCCGGCGGCTTGGCCATGATCTCGATGCCGGCGTCGAGCACGTCGATCTTCCGCATCACCGGCAGCATCCGCTGGCCGTCCAGGCCCTCGACGTGCGCCTGGGCGGCCTTCTTGTCCTCGACCTCCGTCTCCAGGTACACGTCCGCGCTGCCGCCGCCGAAGAGCTTGCGGAACATCGCCTGGAAGTGCTCGCGCACCG
Organism: Phycisphaerae bacterium; assembly: GCA_030448225.1. Next base: position 37,428 of record JAUJNJ010000033.1, on the reverse strand, counting down.
CGTTGAACGTCTGCTCGAACCGCAGGCTGCTCTCGGCGTTGATCGTGGCGATGAGCTCTTCGAGCTGCCGCTTGCTGTCGGTGAGGTCGGTCACCTGCGTGGAGAGGAACGTGCTGCGCTGTTCGAGTTCGTCCTGCTCGTTGATCGCGTCGAGGTTGACGTTGCCGAGCCGTTGGATCTTCTCGCGCAGCTCCTTGATCTCGGCGGCGACCGCATCCCAGTCCATCTCAGCCGGCTGATAGCCCCCACCGGGCGTGCCGTCTTCGAGCGGGGCGAAGAGCGCGTCGTACTTCTCGGGCAGGTTGAGCTGCAACTCGTCGAGCGTGCGCTGAACGAGCGTCTCCAGCCGGACGCCGACCTCGCCGAGCTTCACCTGCAACCCGTGCAGTTCCTGCTCGACCCGGCCGTGCACCCCGCGGAGCGACTCCACGGCCGCCGTCAATTCGCGCACCGCGTCGGACGCCTCGGCGACGGTGGCGGCGACGTCCTCGATGTCGGCCGCCAGCACGCGCTGCCGCTCGACGAGTTCGGCCTGCGCCGCCTCGGCGCTGGCGAGTTCCTCCTCGACCCCGCCGCGCTTGGCGGCCACCGCCTCGGCCGACTGCGTCAGGCGCTGAACCTGCTGCGCCAGTTCGCCCCGCTGGGCGCTGAGGCGCTGGACGTGGCGCTCGCTGTTGAGCTGCTTCTCCTGGATCTGCCCGAGGCTGACGCGGGCGGCCGTCAGCTGCTCGCCCGCCTGCCGCAGTTCGTCGGCCAGCCCCTTCTGGGCGGCCGCCGACTCCTCGACGATCCGCTGGCGCTCGGATTGGTCGGCCTCCAGCGCTTCCTTCTGGCTCGCGAGGGTCTGCTGATCGTTGTCGAGCTTCGCGAGTTGCGTGACGAACGTCTCGAGCTCGCGGTCGAGCATCGGCTGCTCGCGGCGGAGGGACGAGCTGCGGTCGTTGTTCTGCGCGATCTGGCTCGTCAGTTCGACCTTCGTCGTGTTGCTGCGGTAGACGTCGTTGCGGAGCGCGTTCTCCTGCTCCTGCAGCGCCTTGGCGGCGGCGTTGCCCTCGACGACCTGCGCGGTGAGGGCTTCGATGCGGGCGTCGATCTCGGCGATCTGCTGGCCGAGCGCTTCGAGCTCCGACCGCCGCGACAGCAGCCCCATCGCCGCCGTCAGCGGGCCGGCCCGGAGCGTGCCGTCGTCCTCGAGCACCTCCCCGGCGCGGGTGACGTACCGCCAGCCGACGGGCCCGTGCCGCCAGAGGTTCGTGGCGGCGGCGAGGTCGTCGACGACGGCCGTTCGGCCGAGCAGGCGGCGGGCGATCGGCGCGTCGGGCGGCTCGAACCGCACGAGGTCGATCGCGAGCCGCACCGGCTCGGCGTGCCGGTTCCAGTCGTAGACGTCTACCGCCGGCGGGTCGCTCGTGACGATCTCCGCCTCGCCCACGCGGACGTGCGGCGCGACAAGCCCGTCGAGCGTCGCATCGGGCCGCAGCGGTTCGGTGCCGGGCTTGGCGGTGACGAGCGCGTCGACGCACAGGACGTTGACCCGCCCTTCCAAATCGTCGAACGCCTCGCGGGCGGCGATGACCGACTCGGCGTCGGACGCGACGAGCCACTGGTCGCGGCCGTCGAGGGCGGCCTCGATCGCGTGGGCGTGCTCGACGTCAACGCGCAACACGTCGGCGACGAGCCCGCGGACGAACGCGAACCGCTGGTCGCGCTGGCGGAGGACCGATTTCACGCCCTCGCTCACGCCCTCGCGCTTCGCCTCGAGATCCTTCAGCAGTCGCTGTCGCGACATCATCCCCGAGCGGTGTTCCTTGGCCGACCCGAGGTCCTGCGTGAGGCCGGCGATGCGCTTGCCGAGGTGGCTCGACTCCTCGCGGCAACTTTCGAGGCTCGCCTGGCGCTCGGCGATGTGGGCGAGGACGGCGTCGAGCTTTTCCTGGGCCTCGGCCCGCAGCGCGTCGAGGCGGGCGATCTCGTGGACGACCACGCCGCGGCGCTGCTCCACGCGGGCCTGCTGGGCGGCGATGTTTTTGCGCTCGATCTCGATCGCGCCGAGCCGGCCGTTGACGCCCGACAGCTTCCGCATCAGTTCGAGGATCGCCGACTTGTGCTGCTCGGTCTCCTGGTTGAGCGTGTTGAGGCGGAGTTGCCCCTCCTTGAACGCCTGCTGCCACTGCTCGATGTGCTTGCGGTGTTCCTGCAACTCCGCGGTGAGCGTCGCGAGCGTCTCGGTCTCGGCGGCGTGCGACTCGGTGACGGCGGCGAGCTTCTCTTCCGCCGCCTGGTGGTCGGCGGCGAACGACTCGAGCTGCTCGGCGATCTGGCGGAGCTGGCGGGCGGCGTAATCCTGCCGCTGGCGGGCGGCCTGCATGCCGGCCTTCGCCTGCACGAGCTCGTACTCCAGCCGCTGGCGCTGCTGCGAGAGCACGTCGAGCTCCTCGCGGCTTCTCGGTCAGCTCGTTGCCGCGGGCTGCGAGGTCGCCGGCGGCGTCGTCGAGGCGGAACTGCGCGTCCTCGCGGCTGGCGTCGAGGTCGGCCAGCTTCGTCCGCTGGGTGTGGTAGTCGTGCAGCGCGTAGGTCAGTCGCAACTCGCTCAGGCGGACCGAGTGCTCCTGGAACGTGCGGGCCCGGCCGGCCTGCACCTTCACGCTGCGGAGGCGGCGGCTCGACCTCCTCGACGATGTCGTTCACGCGCAGCAGGTTCTGGTCGACCCGCTCGAGCTTGCGGCTGGGCTTCCTTCTTGCGCTGCTTGAACTTCGAGATGCCCGCGGCCTCCTCGAAGATGAGGCGGCGCTCCTCGGGGTTGGCCTCGAGCAGCGCGGCGACGCGGCCCTGCTCGATCACGCTGTAGGCGTCGACGCCGACGCCGGTGTCGAGGAACAGCTCGCGCACGTCCTTCAGGCGGGCGTTGTGGTTGTTGACCTGATATTCGCTCGTGCCGTCGCGGAAGAGGCGGCGGCCGACGGCGACCTCGTCGACGTCGAGGGCGAGCATGCGGGTGCCGTCGTCGCGCGGGGGTTCTCGAAGACGAGCGTCACCTCGGCCATGCCGGCCGGCTTGCGGCCGCCGGAGCCGTTGAAGATGACGTCCATCATCGCCTCGCCGCGGAGGCTCTTGGCCGACTGCTCGCCGAGGACCCACTTGAAGCCGTCGACGACGTTGCTCTTGCCGCAGCCGTTGGGGCCGACGATGCCGGTGACGGCCGAGTCGAAGACGAACTCGGTGCGGTCGGCGAAGCTCTTGAACCCCTGGAGGATCAGTTTCTTCAGACGCATGCTGTTGGGGCCTCCCTGCCCCGGGGGTCGCGCGGGGACGATGGCCTCGTCCCGAGTCGGCCTGTTGACCAAGGTCGTTGAGGACGCGGCTCGCCGGCGGCCCGTTCTGCCGGCGAACCGGGAGCGGCCCGGCGCTGCGGCGGGTCGAGGTGCGTCCGACGCGCCCCGCGAACGCTCGGCGGGCGTCGCCCGACGGTGCCGCGCACGTCGCGACGGCTTTCGCAGTTCCCTGCTCGGGACGCAGAAACTAGCGGTGGACGTCCTATAAGTCCAACCGGCGACGCGTTTTCAACAACTGCGGTGCCCCCGGGAATCGCGGCGGAGCTACTGCGGCCGGCCCTGCGGCTCGAGCGAGCCGGGCCCGGCGCCGGAGACGGCCGGGGCGAGTTCGGCGGGGAGCAGGTCGCCGGGGATCTCGCCGGTCGGGCGCGACCCGCCGGCGCCGGAGGCGTCGGCCTGCGGGCGGGCGTCCTCGATGACCGGGGCGGCAAAGATCTGGTCCTCCAGCCCGCGGTTCTCCTGCAGCATGAACGACGCCAGCCCACCCGCCCGCCGTTGGCCGGGGCGGCGAGCTTCTTCTGCTCGCCCAGCGCGCTGGAGGATCGCCAGGACCTCGCCGTAGGTGAAGTTCAGCTTCCGCTCCTCGGCCGCACCCTCGCCGCCGAGCCGGGCGATCAGTTCGGCGACGTCGGTGCGCGAGAGCATCTGGACCGGCTTGGCGCCGTCGTCGCGGAAGAAGAGCGAGAGGTGCTGGCGGTTCACCTGCGACGTGATGCTGAACCGCATGTCCAGCGCGGTGAACGTGATCGGCAGCGTGACGGCGGGCGTGCGGCCGATCACCGCGACCCGCGGCGCGCGCGGCGCGCGTAGACGATCGGCGGGCCGTCGCTCGGCACGACGTCGAGCACGAACTTCTCCTCCCCTTCGGGCCCTTGATCACGGTCGAGAAGACCTTCGAATCGCGGTTCTTCGCCAGCACCTTGTAGGCCTCGATGCGGGCGAGGTTGTCGCCGGTGTCGAGCAGGCCGCGGAGCATGTGGTTGAGCGACGTCGACGCCGGCAGCAGCGCCCAGCACCTGGATGGCCGTCAACTGGTACGGGTGGCGCGCCGGTGGCGGCCATGCGCGTCAGCGCGTGGTGCGCGCCGCCGGAGCCGTCGCCGATGAACGCGGCGCGCGGGCGGCGGCGAACGCGACGTTCGGGTCGGCGTGGGTCATCAGCGCGCGACGAACGGCAGCGCGCCGGCGCGCCCAGCCCCTCCACGCGTAGGAGATGTCCAGCAGCGGCGCGTCGGGCTCCAGCTGCCCGGCGACGAGTTCCTTCGCCTTCGCGGCCGCGTACCCGGGCGAGCTGTTCGTGTAGAGGTGCGTCGCGACGCCGGCGAAGTGCTCCCAGTCGCCGGCGTAGGCGCGGCCACGTAGAGCGAGACGATCCCCTCGTCCTGGGCGGCGGCGACGGTCGGGTCTTGGAAGTGCTCGTCGATCCGCCGCTCGATCGCCCGGGCGAGGCTGCGCTGCGGCTGGCGGAGTTGGAGGAACAGCGGGCGGTCCTGCATGACTAGCCCGGTGAACATCACCGTGCCGCGGCGGAGGCTCTCGCGGGCCGCCGGTCGGCGCTTGTTGTTCTCCAGGCGTACGCGGGGTTGGTCACGATCGGGCCCTTGACCTTCGCCAGGACCGCGACCGAGCCGCCCGGCATGTTCGGGTTGGCGCGTCGACCTTCAGGTCGGTCTCGTAGAGCATGCCGCGCGACAGGCTCGTCGTGCGGTTCTTCGGCAGGCAGCGGACGTGGACGTCGATCCAGTCCCCCTTGCGCGCGCCCGGCGGCAGCGACGCGTGCACCTCGACGATCGAGAACGCCGGGCTGTTGAGCGCGTCCTCCGGCTGGATGTTCTCGAAGCCGGGGATCAGGCGGCTGCCGAACCCGTGCTTGACCATCTCCTTGATCATCCACGAGCGGACCGGCGTGGGCGCGAACGTGTCGCCCGTCCCGCGGAGGCGGCCGACCAGGCCGTAGGCCGACACCGGGTACGGCTCGCGGTTGGCGAGTTCGACGCGCTCGTAGATCGTGCCCTTGAGGTAGTCGGGCACGTCCTTCTTCGGCCCCATGTCGGTGTAACGCGACGGGGGCATCTGCAACTTCTCGTCCACCTTCTTCTTGCCGCACCCGGCGCCGACGGCGGCCATGGCCACGCCGGCGGCGAGCGAGAGACGAAGCGCGCCCCGCAGGGACGGACGTGCGAACGACATCATGCGAAACCTCCGCAGGGTCATCGGGCCGGGCGATGCGGCGCCTTGATCGAGAACGCCCACGCCCGCACGTCGGTACCGTCGCTCATTCCGCCGGGTTCGGCGCGCCGCCAGCGCGCGGCCGGCTGGCGCCTGCGCGGCGACTTGGCGGGCCGCCCGGGACTCGCGCCGTTCGTGCCGCCGGTCTGCCCGTTCGCGGCCGGGGCCGACACCGGGGCGGGCTTGGCCGGCTCGATGAACAGCGTGCCCTGCTCCGGGTCCTCGTAACGGCGGGCGTCGATCACCGCCTTGGCCTCGTCCACGAGTTCCTCCAGCGTCTTGAACTGCCGGTAGACGCTGGCGAACCGCACGTACGCCACCTGGTCGAGCCGCCGGAGCCGATCGACCACGGCCTGCCCGATGTAGGTCGAGGGGACCTCGCGGTCGAACGTGGTGTGCACGTCGTCCTCGACGGCGTCGACGAGCCGCAGTTTCTGCTCGTCCGACACCGGCCGCTTGAAGCACGCGTGCTCGAGGCCGTTGAGGATCTTGTTGCGGTCGAACGGCACGCGGTCGCCGTTGCGCTTGACGACCACGAGGCGGTTGGGTTGCTCGATGCGCTCGTACGTCGTGAAGCGCTTGCTGCACTTGAGGCACTCGCGCTGCCGCCGGATCGACCGCCCGCCCTCGCAGGTGCGGGAGTCGATGACCTTCAGGCTCTCCTTGTCGGCGTCACAATACGGGCAAGCGCATCGACGCGGAAGGTACCGGGTTCGGGGCGGCAACGCAAAAAAACGGGGGTCAGGGGGGAGGGTCAAGGGTCAATGGTCATGAGTCAAGAGTCAGGGAGTGACGGGCATCTGACGCGACCGGAACGAGTTCGGGGCGCGCCGGTACGACTGCGCGCGCGTCGCCGCTTCAGCGGGGCCGCGGACACTCCTTTGCATCCCCGCGCGATGTCCCCCATGACAAAGAACCCGTGACCCACTACGCTCCCACGCGATGGCAGAGAAGTCCTTTTTAGTCCAGCGGTTCGCCAAGCTCGCGCTCGGTCAGTACCACGTGATCGGTTACAGCGTGGCCGGCGAGGAAACGGTCGCTCAGATCCCCGAGCTCAACGTCTGCTTCGACATCGGCCGCTGCCCCCACTTCGCGCTCTCACGAGCGACATCGTCTGCATCAGCCACGGCCACATGGACCACCTGGCCGGGCTGCCTTACTACCTGTCGCAGCGGTACTTCCAGGGATGAAGCCGGGCACGATCCTGCTGCCGCGGGAACTGGAGCGGCAGGTCGACGCGATGCTCCGCTGCTGGCGCGACGTCGAGCGCCAGGGGGACGCCTTACAAGCTCGTGCCGATGTCGGCCGGCCAGATGTTCGAGGTGCGGCGACTTCGGCATCCGCGCCCACGCCACGCACCACGGCGCGGTCAGCCTCGCCTATTCGCTCATCAGCATCCGCGAGAAGCTCAAGGCCGAGTTCACCGGCCACTCCGGCCCCGAACTGGCCGCCCTGCGCAAGGCGGGGACCGAGATTCAGTACCGCCTCGAGGTCCCGCTCGTCACGTTCCTCGGCGACACCGCGGCCGGCGTCGTGTTCGAACAACCGGACGTGCAGAACGCCGAGATCCTCATCACCGAGTGCACGTTCTTCGACCCCGAGCACCGCACGAAGGCCAAGGCCGGCCGGCACCTGCACGTCGAGCAGTTCGCCCAGTTGTTGCCGAAGTTGAAGAACCAGCACATCGTCGTCGGCCACGTCTCGCGCCGCACCGGCATCCGCCGGGCGCGGAACCTGATGCGCAAGCTCGTGGGCGACGACCAGATGAAGAACATCCACTTCCTGATGGACTTCGAGAACGCCACCGACGCCGGCGAGGTCGAGGACGCCGGCCCGCCCCCGGCGGAGACGGCGGAGTAGACATCGCGTCTCGCACGCCTGCCGCACCTCTCGTTGAGAGACGACGACTTCGCCAAGTACCGTGGGCCGCTCAGACTCCCTCTCCCCCGTACGCTGGGGAGAGGGAGGGCGCAACGGACCGATGATAAGTGCTCGCGCGCCCGGCCGCGTCCGCGGCCACAACGATCGAGACTCGCACCGAACACGAGTCCGCCGTCCAAAAAACAGCCGCGCGCGGGACACGCCCGCGCGCGGCTGAAGAAGTTCAGATCCGATCGGACGGTCTACTCCGCCTGCTTCGCCTCACCGGTCGGCGTCTCGCCGAGCGGGCGGATCCAGATGTTGCGGAAGCGCACCGGGTTGCCGTGGTCCTGGAGGCTGATCGGCAGCTTTTCCGGGTGCTGCTTATACGGCGGGCGCGAGTGGTGGCCGCTCGGGCCGGTCATCACCGAGTGGTTTTGCACGAGCACGCCGTTGTGCAGCACCGTCACCGTCGCCGGGCGCTCGACCTTGCCGTCGGCGCCGAACCGCGGGCCGTGGAAGATGATGTCGTACGTGTTCCACTCGCCCGGCGGGCGCGTCACGTTCACGAGCGGGGGATACTGCCCGTAGAGCGCGGCGGCCTGGCCGTCGGCGTAGGTCTCGTTCTGGTGGCTGTCGAGGACCTGCACCTCGTACTGGCCCATGAAGTAGACGCCGCTGTTGCCGCGGCCCTGCCCCTCGCCCTGCGGCGGGGTCGGGGCGGACCACTCGATGTGGAACTGGCAGTCGCCGTACGCCTCCTTCGTCTTGAAGTCGCCGCCCCCGGCGACGAGCACGCCGTCCTGCACCTTCCACTTGCCGTCCCACATGTCGGTGTTCTGCCCGCCGAACAGCACGACCGCGTCCGACGGCGGCTTGCCCGGTTGGTCGGGCGTGCCGGCGGCGCCGGGATCGACGACGGGCGGCTTGGGCCGCTTCATGTCGTGGACCTCCCAGTCGCCGAGGTTCGGCCCGTCCGCCGCCCACAGCCCCAGCGTCGCCCCGCCGCCGATCACCAGCGCGGCCACGGCCGCCAGCTTCAACCTGTTCTGTGTCCGTCCCATGCGTAAGATCCTCCGTCGAAAGGTGCCGGCATTCTGCCAGAACCCGCGCGCACAGGGAAGAGTGGTGGTGTGGTGGTGTGGTGGCGTGGTCGACCAGGAAGGGACGTCTCCGGTTCTCACTCCACCACCCCACCACCCAACCACCTGCCCCTGTAACACGACCGCCCGCTCGATCGACTAAGGGCTGAGCAACGAGGCGTCCGGGAATGACGGACTGGGACCAGATCATCCGGCAGGACGGGCCGGCCGTGTGGCGGACCGCCCACCGGCTGCTGGGCCATCGCGCCGACGCCGAGGAGTGTTTTCAGGAGGCGTTCGTCGCGGCGCTGGAGGTCGAGCGGCGCGAGGCGCTGACGAGCCCGCGCGCCCTGCTGCTGCGGATGGTGACGGCCCGCGCGATGGACCGCCTGCGGCAGCGCTACCGCCGCCGCCGCCGCGAGCACGCCGACGCCGACTGGTCCGTCGTCGTCAGCGTCGGGGCGGCGCCGGTCCAGCACGCGGAGGCGGCCGAACTGTCGGAGCGCCTGCGCGAGGCGCTGGCCACGCTCCCGCCGAACCAGGCCGACGCGTTCTCGCTCTGCTGTTTGGAGGGCTGGACGTACCAGGACGCAGCCGCGTCGCTGCGCCTGTCGCCGCAGAACGTCGGCGTGCTCGTCCACCGCGCGCGGGGGAAGCTGCGCGACTTGCTCGGGCCCGTCGCGGCCAACGGGGTGCATCATGGCTGACGACAACCGATCGGACGGCGGCGACGAGACGTTGGAACGAGCGGTCCGCGCGCTGCGCGACGCGCCGGTGCCCGACGGCCCCCCGCCGCACGTCATCGAGCGAACGTTGGCCGCCTTGCGCGGCGCGAACGACGCCCGCCTCGTGCACATCGGCAGGCGTCTGGGACCGACGCGCCTCGCGCTCCGCGCGGCCGCGGCGCTGGCGCTCGCGACCCTCGTCGCCGGCGTCTACTTCACCCGCCCTGCCGCCGACCAAACCGCGAACACCGCGCCGACGGCCCGGCCGTCACCGGACCGCGTGGCGACGAGCGAGCCGCAGGTCGTCCACGCGCCGCCGCCGCCCGGGCCGCTCCCGAAGCCCGCCGAGCCGCGGCCGGCCGGCACGACGCCCGACGCGCCGGCGAAGGGCGACGCGATCGCCGGGGTGCCGAAGCCGGTGGACCCGCCGAAGGTGGAGGCGGCGGCGGCGGCGCCGACGATCGCGGGCACGATCTTCTTCGACGGCGTCGCGCCCGAGCCGGCGCGGATCGACATGTCGGCCGTGCGCGAGTGTCGCGAGCGGCACCCCGACGGCGGCGTCGACGAGAGCCTCGTCGTCAACGGCGGGCGCCTCGCCAACGTCGTCGTCTCGATCGAGCCGACCGACGGCCGGGTGCTGGCCGGCGCGCTGCCGGCCGAGCCGGTCGTGCTCGACCAGCGGGACTGCCGGTTCCGCCCCCACGTGCTCGCGGCGATGGTCGGGCAGGACCTGATCATCCGCAACAGCGACCCGTTCCTGCACAACGTCCACTCCCGCGCGACGCTCAACGAGGACTTCAACATCGGCCAGCCCAGCCTCGACCCCGGCAAGCGCGTCGAGCCGCTGCGCGTGCCCGAGCGGTTCGAGATCCGCTGCGACCTGCACCCGTGGATGTCGGCCCGCGTCAGCGTGTTCGAGCACCCCTACTTCGGCGTGTCGAAAGACGACGGCTCCTTCGCGATCCCGGCCAAAGGCTTGCCCGATGGCCGCTATCAACTGACGGCGTGGCACGAAACGCTCGGCGAGCGCCTCGGCGAAGTGGTGATCAAGGACGGCCAAGCCGCGCGAGTCGACCTCCGCTTCGCCCTCGCCGCCGCCAGAGCCGGCGACGCGCGGACGATGCAGGCCTGCGCCGGCTGCGAACCCGCCGGCGGAAGCGCTTCTGCCACACCGCGCCTTGCGCACGTCAACCCGTAGCGGCCGAACCGAAACGCGAAGGAGTCTGCTTTATCCCCCTCTCCCCTGTACTCTGGGGAAGAGAGGGTCGCAGTTAGGGACTAGCGGAGGATCATTTGGACGCCGCGGGCGCGGAGAATTTGTGAAAAAATGGAGAAGCGGATTCTGCGGCCTGCTTAACACGCTAGCATAATCGTTGGATGTCGAACGTCGGAGGGTGGACGTTCGGCGTTACATTGCACAGGAGCTTGCGATGCCTGACCTCAGCGGATCAGATTTCGTGAAAGTAGTAGGGGAAATAGAGGGCCCCCTCACAAACGATCAGTTTTGGAACTCTCCCCCAGATTTCTGAGGTGATGAGAGGGGTGGACATCCAGTAGCGGCTTCCTGCAGCACCCGCCGAATGGGCTTCATCGCGTGTCATCACGACGAAAGAGGGGCGACCCGCAGGGGCCGCCCTCTTCTTCGATGACAAATCGCGTCACCGTCGCAACGTTACCCCGCGCGCGGTTGAACCGCTCTTCGGCGGCCTGCCAGTTGACGGCGTTCCACCAGGCGGCGACGTAGTCGGGACGCTTGTTCTGGTACTTCAGGTAGTACGCGTGCTCCCACACGTCCAGGCCGATCACGGGGTAGGCGCCTTCCATCAGCGGGCTGTCCTGGTTGGCGGTGCTCGTCACCTCGAGCTTGTCGCCGCTTCACGAGCCACGCCCAGCCGGAGCCGAAGCGGGTCTTGGCGGCGGTCTCGAACTTCTCCTTGAACGCGTCGAACGAGCCGAACGTGGCGTCGATCGCGGCGGCGAGCTTGCCGGTCGGCGCCTTGTAGTGCTTGCCGTGGTGGATCTCCATCGTCTGCTTGTCGATGTGCGGCTCGAGCGCGTCCGACGGGTACGGCAGGGGCTTGTGCTGAATGGGCATGATTCGCGTTCCTTCCTGTTGTGCCGAGATTACTTACGCGTAACTGCGGGAACGGTAGTCCTGCCGCCGCAGACCGTCAACCCGCACGCGGCGGGAGCCGCGACGCGCCGCACGGCAGCAATCTCGTGGAACGTGCGTGCGGGTGCGAACAGCGCGGCGACGCCGAAACGACGGTGGACGCCGCGCGTGCCGAGGGCATCCCGGCGGCGGAGCGGCACGGGTCTCGTCCCCCGTCGAAGGGCGTTAGAGAAATCGGCGCGTCGCAACGCCGACGGGAGCCCCGCGGCTCCGCCGCCGGTCTTTCGGGTGTGACTGGGCGTGGGAGGGAAGTTCAATCCCGCACGTCGGTCGCCGGCGCGGGGGGCGCTTCCCGGCGCGCCTGCGCGTGCTCGCGCGCGTGACTGGCGACCGCGTCGACGCGCTCCAGCGCGACTTCCGAGAGCGTCTTGTGCCGCTTGCTGCGCCACCAGAAGTAGGCGACCGCCAGCACGACGGCGACGACGATCCCGACGATCACCCACTCCTCGTAGTGCTTGATCTTCTCCCGCATCTCCCCGACCGAGCCGAACGCCTTGCCCGCCAGGTACCCCAGGTAGACGAACAACCCGCCGCTGACGAGCGCGGCCAGGCCGTCGGCGATCACGAACTTGAGGAAGTTGAACTTGATCGCGCCGGCGGCGATCACCATCGCGCCGCGCACGCCGGCGAACATGCGGCAGATCGCCACGACCCAGATGCCGTACTCCTCGAACTTCTTCTCGGCCCAAAGAATCCGCTTCTCCGTGACGTGGCTGCCGATGAACTTCACCTTCGTGATGTTCATCCCGTACTTGCGGCTCAGCCAGTAGAGCGCGCAGTCGCCGCCGATGATCCCGCTCCAGGCGAGGATCGCCACGGCCCAGATGTTCATCTGGCCCTGCGCGACGAAGTACCCCCCGAGCAGCAGCGGGATGTCCTCCGGCAGCGGCAGGCCCAGGCCGCAGGCGAACAGCAGGCCGAACAGGACGAAGTACCCGCCGCTGACGAACCACGCCTGGACGGTCTCGGGCTGGATGAACGCGAGCGGGCCGGGGTCCATGGGTGAGCCGATCGTACGCGGGATGAACGGTCCGGCGGGCCGACCACGACACCGCCCGCCGCGGCGCGCATTATGGTGAGTTCGCCGCGCCGTGGGAAGGGTAGGGACGCGCCCGCGATGAGACTAATGCAAAAGTAACGCGGCCCCCGCCGGCCGCGGCCCGGAAAGCGGGACGCCCGGACGCGCCGACTGCCGGGCACTGCGCGCGGGGGTGACGCAACTAGAACGCTCGAGAGCCGATCGGGTATGGAAGGACGTCGTCGCCCGCGATGTTGCCGCGCGCCGGTCATCGGCCGGGAGCCCGCGGGACATGCGGTCGGCGATGCCGGCGATGTATTCGACAACGTCACGCGGGAGCGGGTCCCGCGTCACCGGGCGGGCGCGCAACGCGGCCAATCTTCCGCGGCCGACCCCGTCACACAAGGGGGCCGTCGCGATGCTGAACCGATCACCCGACCGCACGTCCTTCCCCTACCGATGCGGCCTGCTCGTGCTGATGAGCATCGCCTTCGTCACCGCGCGCCCACTGTCGGCGGCCGAACCGGCGGGCGGCGGCGGCATTTGACCTCGTGCCGGACGCCCCGGCCGAATCGCGCCGGCCGCAGCGCCCCACCCCGCCGCACCCAGCCCGCGAGGACGATGCGTCCGGCAACAGTTCCGTCGAACCGCCCGCGGCCCCGCCCGCCGAGCAGCCCGCGTTGCGTCGCCCGGTGCCGCCGGCAGACGCGATCGCGACGGCGGAGAAAGCCGTCCGCTCGATCTACACCGCCGAGTACGCGAGCAAGGACCCGGCCTAGCGCGTCGCGCTGTCCGACAAGCTCGTCGAGGCGGCCGGCGAGTCGGAGCTCGACCCGGCGGAACAGTACGCGATGCTGAGCGAGGCCGCCGCGATCGCAGCGGGCGCCGGCGACGCGACGCGAGCGATGGCCGCCGCCGACGCGCTGACGAAGGCGTTCGTCGTCCGCATCCTGCCGCTGAAACAGTCGCTTCTCCAAGCCGCCTCTCGCGCGCCCGGCCCGCGGACGGCCGAACGCGCCAAGGCGCTCGGCGTCGCCGACGACGCCGTGCAGGCCGGCGACTTCGGTGCGGCCGCCGCCGCCGCGGGCGTGGCCGACAGCGCCGCGGCCGGCGCGGGCGACGCGAGGTTCCGGAAGAGCGTCGCCGCGCGGACCGTCGAGGTGAAGCGCCTCCGCGGCGAGTTCCTCCGCCTCGCCCCCGCGATCGACAAACTCCGCGAATCGCCCGGCGACGCCGCGTCGAACGTGTAGGTCGGCCGCTTCTACTGCCGCGGGCTCGGCGACTGGGACAGGGGCCTGCCCCACCGGCTGTGAGGCGGCGACCCGGTCCGGCACCCGCTCGCGGAGCGGGGGCGGGCCGGGGGCGAGTTCCTCCGCCTGGCCCCCGCGATCGACAAGCTCCGGGAATCGCCCGGCGACGCCGCGTCGAACCTGAAGGTCGGCCGCTTCTACTGCCTCGGGCTCGGCGAGTGGGACATGGGCCTGCCCCACCTGCTGAGAAGCGGCGACCCCGTCCTGCAACCGCTCGCCGAGCGGGAGCGGGCCGGCCCGCAGGACGCGGCCGGGCGCGTCGGGATCGCCGACGCGTGGTGGGACCTGGCGAAAAAAGAGCCCGCACCCGCCGCGCGCCACGCGCGGGCCCGCGCCGCCGTCTGGTATCGGGCGGCCGAGCCGACGGCGAAGGGCGTGGCGCTCGTGAATGTGAAGCAGCGGCTGGCGCAGGTCGCCGGTGAGGGGATCGCCCCTGCCGCGGCGGCCGGCGGCGGCGGGCCCGTAGATTCGGCGGGCGCGGTCGTCGACCTGCTGAAGCTCGCCGACCCCGCCAAGCACGCCGTCGCCGGCGCCTGGACGCCCGGCGACGAAGGCCTGCGGACCGAGAAGGCCGATCACGCCCGCATCCGCTTCCGCTACGAACCACCGGCCGAGTACGACTGCCTCGTCGAGTACACCGTCCACGGCGGCCGCGGGTTCGTCGCGATCATCTTCCCGCAGCCGGGCAGTCCCAACGCGTACAAGGTGATGATCAAGGGCGGCACGAAGATCGGCCTGTACGGCGGCGGCAAGGTCACGCCGTTCTACGTCGAGTTGCCGGCCCGCCCCAAGCCGGGCGAGCGCGTGTCGATGCAACTGTCGGTCCGCCGGAACCGGGTGATCGGCTCCTTCAACGGCCAAACGCTGTTCGACGCGCCGCCGGACTACAAAGAAATCTGGACGCTCAACAACGTCTGGGGCTTGAAGATCCCCAACCGCCTCGGCATCGGCGCCGACGAGACAGCCGTCACGATCCACAAGGCTGAGGTCCGGGAGATCTCTGGAGAGGGCGCGCGGCCGGCGAATTGAAGGAGTGGTTGGGTGGTTGGGTGGTGGAGTGGTTGGGTCTTTGATGACACCACCGGCCGGCCACCGCAGCGCTCTCCGGAACAGGCGCTCAGATGTAGTACATTTGGTGCGGCCCGCCGGCGCGGGTGGCGTGCTCGAGGAGTTGCTCGAGGTTCATGTCATCAAGGGCGGCGTCGGTCGCCTCTGTGAGCTTCTCGTTGAGCAGGTGAATCGCGGACTCGCCGGTCGAGGGGTCGCCGTCCTGGCGGTGTTCCTTCACGGTGAGGCGGCCCTCGAGGCGGCGGATCAGGTCGCCGACGTTGATCTCGCGCGGCGGGCGGGCGAGGCGGTAGCCCCCCTCGCGGCCGATCTTGCTCTCGAGAAACCCGCCCCGCCGCAGCGCCAGCAGGATCGCCTCGAGGAACTTGTTCGGCAGGTCCTCTCGCTTGGCGAGGTCGCGGGCCTGCACGAAGTCGGTCGGCGACAGCCGCGCGAGTTGGACGAGCGCGCGGACGCCGTATTCGGTACGCTTGGACAGCCGCAAGATCAGGGTCTCCGTCGGGGTGCGGGCGAATCGTAAAGGGCGCGGCGACAACAAGCAAACGGGGTTCACTCGGACACGTCGGCGTGGTGCCGCTGGATCTCGGGCGTTGTTGTTCGGGTTCGAGCGGACCTGCCTGAACGTTCCGGGTGCTGACCCGTGAAGCGACTGCGAAACCGCAAGCGGCCGCCGCTCCGTCGACCCAAGGGAGAGCGGACCGCGCGCCGCGGGCGCTTGATCAGCGTCGGGGTGCGAGGAACCCTCCGCCAAAACTTCCGGACCGGACCGGAGTATACTCACGGTATGACAGCCGCCCGCCTTCCCGTCGTCTCGGCGTTGCTCGCGCTCTGGTTCGTCGCCGCGGCGTCGGCGGTGGCGCAGCCGGCGGGCCGGCCGGTTCGCGCGAAGATCACGAAGACCGCCGTCAGCGTCACCGCGCTGCACCCGGGCCAGAAGGCGACGGCCGCGGTCGTGCTGGAGATCGAGGAGAAGTATCACGCGCAGTCGCGTGCGCCGCTGCAGGACAACCTGATCAAGTTCCAGGTGAAGCTCGACAAGACGCCGGGCGTGACGTTCGGCGAGCCGGTCTACCCGCCGGGCGAGATCGAGGAGTATCCCGCGCTGGGGAAGCTCAGCGTCTACACGGGCCGGGTGGTGCTGTTCGTGCCGTTCGAGGTCGCCGCCGACGCCAAGCCGGGGCCGCTGAAGATCTCCGGCTCGCTCGTGTATCAACTCTGCGATGACAAGTCGTGCTTCCCGCCGGAGCGGCCGAAATTCGCGATCGAGACGAAGGTCGTGCCGGCGGGCGAGGCGTCGGAGCCGAACGAGCCGGACCTGTTCGCCGAGATGGAAAAGCAGGCGAGCGCCGCGCCGGCGCCGCCGCCCCTCACCCGCGGCGGCGATGGCGGCGGCACGCCGGGCATCGCCCCGCCGACCGATCCCATGCCGACGACTGCCGCCACCGCGCCAGACACCACCCCGGGTAGCGCCGCCGACGTTTCCGCCGCCCCCGTCTCCGCGGCCGCCGCGGCCGGCGCGCCGCCGGTCACCGTCGCCGACGGCCGGCCCGGCTGGGGCATTCCCGCGGCCCTGAGCGCCGCGTTCGTAGCGGGCATCCTGTTCAACATCGTCCCGTGCGTGCTGCCGGTGTTGCCGATCAAGGTGCTCGGGTTCGCCGAGGTGGCGCAGCACGACCGGACGAAAACGCTTCTGCTGTCGAGCGTGTTCGGCTTGGGGATCGTCACGGTCTTCGCCGTGCTCGCGGTGCTCATCCTGGTCTTGCAGACGATCACGTGGGGGCAGCAGTTCTCCAACCCGATCTTCGCGTGGGGGATCGTGATCCTGCTGCTCGTCTTGTCGATGTGGATGTTCGGGCTGCTCGACATCAACCTGCCGCCCGGCGCCTACGCGTTCGCGCCGCGCCACGACACGTTCGTCGGCAACTACCTGTGGGGCATCCTCACGGCCGTTCTCTCGACGCCGTGCACGGGGCCCCTCTTCCCGCCGCTGATGCTCTGGGCGCAGGGCCAGCCGACGTACGTCGGCGTGCCGGCGATGATGATGGTGGGCGTGGGGATGGCGTTCCCGTACGTCGTGCTGAGCGCGTTCCCCGAGGCGGCGCGCCGGTTCCCGCGCGTCGGGCCGTGGTCGGAACTGTTCAAGCAGATGCTCGGGTTCATCCTGCTCGGCTTCACGTTCTTCTTCGCCGCCGGCCGGTTCACTACGCCGCAGGGGCAGTGGTGGGCCGCGGTGCCGGTGGCCGTAATGGCGGCGATCTACCTCATGGCGCGGACGGTGCAGTTGACGAAGGAGGCCCGGCCGGTCGCGATCTCCACCGTGATCTCCGTCGGCATCATCACCGCGTCGGTGCTCGTCGCCCTGCGGTTCAGCGGCACGTTCGACGGCGGCGGTGGCACGGCGGGCGCCGGGGGCGCGTCCGCGTCGGCCGTCAACTGGACGCCCTACTCCGACGACGCCCTCGCCGCGGCGCGCAAGGCGGGCAAGCTCGTGCTGGTGAAGTTCACGGCCAACTGGTGCCTCAACTGCCAGTACGTCGAGGCCACCGTCTACCACGACGACGCCGCCATCGCGGCCCTGCGCTCGCACGACGTGGTCACGCTCAAGGCCGACCTGACGGACGACGACGCGCCCGGCTGGAACCGCCTGAGCGAGTTGAACGCGACCGGCGGCATCCCGCTCACCGCCATCTACGCCCCCGGCTACGACCGCCCCGTGCAGATCAGCAGCGTCTACACGACCGGCACGCTCGTGAAGACGCTCGACGACCTCTCACGCGCCGAAGACCGCGGCGCGCGTGAGCCGCCGCCGATCGCCCGCGTCCTCTTCAACCACACCGACGCCGGTACCGCGTGGCTGACTGTCTCCGGCGCGACGCCGCTCGCTTCACAACCGCCTCCCCCCGCGGGTGCTGCCGGAGCACGCACATAGCTCCGGCAGCGCGCGCGGGGGGGGGGCCCGCACCCCCCCCCCCCCCCCCCCGCCCCCCCCACCCCCCCCGCCCGCGCCCCCGCGCCCCCCCCGCCCCCGCGCCCCCGCCCCCCCCCCCCCCCCCCCCCCCCCCCGGGGGGGGGCCCGGCCCCCCCCGCCCCCCCCCCCCCCCACCGCTCGATCACCGGTTCAGCCGGCGGGCTCGCCCGCGGTGAGCCATCCCCGAATCTTGGCCCACGACCCGTTGACGGGTCGGCTGAACGGCTTCCCCAGCCACATGCTGCGTCGGTTAGAAGAGTTCGTCGATGTCGCGCGTCGACTCGGCGATGAGCGGGAACGAGCCGCCGTAGAGGTACATCGTGACGCGATCGACCTGGGCGCGGTCGTAGCCGGTGCCGGTGCCGTCGGCGTTGTTGCCGTAGACGCTCTCGAAGTAGAAGCCGTCGCGGGCGTAGAGCGTGTCGTTGCCGTCGCCGCCGACGAGTTCGTCGTGGCCGGCGCCCCCGTCGATCGTGTCGTGCCCGAAGCCCCCGAGGAGGCGGTCGGCGCCGCCGAGGCCGAAGAGGCGGTCGTTGCCGGTGCCGCCCTCGAGGATCTCGTCGCCGTCGGAGCCGGTGATCGCGTCGTTGTAGTCGCTGCCGACGACGTGCTCGACGTCGTCGTGCACGTTGTCGGCCTCGCTCGTGCCGGGGAACCAGCGGCCGCTGCCGAACGGGCCGGGGAGCCAGAAGCCCGGCGTGGAGCGGCCGTCGTTGGCGACGTTGTCGAGCGTGACGGTGACGCCGGCGGGCGAGGCGGAGTAGTCGACGACGTCCTCGTTGCCGCCGCCGCCCTGGATGTCGTCGGCGCCATCGCCGCCGACGAGCAGGTCAGTAGATGGCCCGCCGCGGAGCCGGTCGTTGCCGTTGCCGCCGGTGAGTTCGTTGGGGCCGTCGCCGCCCTCGAGCACGTCGTCGCCGTCGCCGCCGAACATGTACCCCTGGCCGGGGCCGGTGCGGAGCGTGTCGTTGCCGGTCTGGCCGTCGAGCAGGTCGAAGCCGGCGTTGCCGACGAGCGTGTCGTCGCCCGGCCCGCCGAAGAAGTTGTTCTCCGCGCCGATGACGGCGTCGATGCCGACGAGGTGGCCGATGATCGTGTCGTTGCCCGAGCCGCCGCGCACCGTGCCGACCGTCTGGTCGACGTGGTCGTTCTCGCCGGCCTCGCCGTCACCGTTGGTCGTGTTGAAGTTGACCGTGACGCTGTTCGTGCGGCCGGAGTAGTCGGCGACGGTCTGGAGCAACCCGTACATCTGGTCGGAGCCGGAGCCGCCGTCGAGCACGGCATAGCCGGCGGTGTCGCGGAGGATGTCGTGGCCGCTGCCGCCGCGGAGCTTCACCGACGTCCACGACGGCACGCCCTCTGACCGGAGCTTGTCATTGCCGCCGCGGCCGTCGACCTCGATTCGCGTGAACGTCCCCTCGGCATACGTCTTCTTCACGACGCCCCCGTCCTTCACCACGAGCGTCCCGTCGCTGGTGTCGGTGGCGACGACGATGTCGTCGGCGCCGTCGCCGCCGGCGATCGTAAGCACGTCGGCGGCAATCGTGAACGTCGCAGCCATCAGTCGCCGGGACTCGAGGGATTCGTGAAACATCGTCTTCTCCGCGTTGGAAAGTGCGTTCGTCGCAGTTCACCGTCGTCACCCGACAACCGGAAGGACCGTGATCGAACTGGCACATCATCGACGCCACCGATCACGGGCGAAATTGCCCTGATGAGGGCTGCCCGCTTCAGGTCGGCCCCGGTGGTCGGCGGGAAACCGGGGCCGGGCCGTGCGCCCAAGGGCGGCGGAGAAATGAAGAAGCCCGGCCGCATGGCGGCCGGGCTTCCTTCGGTTGATGATAGTGTTCGTCGCGTCGCGCTTACGACTTCTTCGACGCGAAGTCCTTCATGAACTGCGCCAGCGACTTGCACCCCTCGACCGGCATCGCGTTGTAGATGCTGGCGCGGATGCCGCCGACCGTGCGGTACCCCTTCAGGCCGGCCATGCCGTTCTTGGCGGCGGTCTTCACGAACTCGTCGGCGAGTTCGTCGCTCGGCAGGCGGTACGTCACGTTCATGTGCACAACGTCGGCGGCGTGTTGATCATTGACTTGCTCTCGGCCTGGTCCTTGAAGCTCCACAGCTTCGTCGGCACCTTCTTTTGCCTCGCGTACAGGTCCTTGCGGACGATCGCCAGCACCACGCCCGAGGGCCCGAGGTTCTTCTGCGCCCCGCCGTAGACGAGGGCGGCGTCGCTCACCGGGTGCGGGCGCGACATGAACTCGCTGCTGGCGTCGACGACGAGGTTCGGGTGCGTCGGCCACTGCGGCAGGCGGTGGCCGTGGACCGTCTCGTTCGAGCAGACGTGGAAGTAGTCGGCGCCGTCGGTCGCCTTCCACTCGTTGGGGAGCGGCGCGTGGTCGAAGTTGCTCGACTCGCTGCTGGCGACCACGTTGGGCTTGCCGACCTCCCTGGCGAACGACGCGGCCTTCTTGCTCCACTCGCCGCTGACGAGGTAGTCGGCGCTCGTGTGCAGGAAGTTCATCGGGATGAGCGTGAACATCTGCGTGGCGCCGCCCTGCAGGAAGACGACGTCGTGCGTGTCGCCGACGTTGAGGAGCTTCTTGCAGAGCGCGATCGCCTCGTCGTTGACGCCCTCGAACTCCTTGCCGCGGTGGCTGACCTCGGCGATGCCGTACCCCTTGCCCTGGTAGTCGAGCAGCGCGGCGGCCGACTTCTCGAGCGCCTCGGTCGGGAGCATGGCGGGGCCGGCGCTAAAATTGAAAATGCGGTTGGACATCGTGAGCGATCCCTTCAATCCGGAGCGGCCGTTCGCACGCGGGCGGCGCGGCCGGCGGGCACCGTCGCCCGCGCCCGCGTCGCCCGCCGCCGGGCGGGTTGACCGCCCCGCGCGGCGCGTGCGCGCCGCCGTCGGTCGCGGGTTCGGTCCGTTCGTTTCGGCCGGCGTGCGTCCGCCGCCGCGGGGTAGGGATGATAGGGCAACCGCCCGGGTGAAACCAGCCGCCCGGACGCCTGCAACAGCCCGGGATCGGCCGCTCGCTAAGGATCGGGATCCCTGGAACGTGGGCGCGGGCTGCGTCCGCCGCCGCGCCTGTTTCACAACTTCCGGAGCGCGGGCTTTCGCCGCCCCGGCGGGTATAGTGGAAGCCGCCGGTTCGGCTGGACGTGCAGCACGCGCGGGCCACGGCCGGCGGCGACGTCGGTACTACATTTCGGTCATGACGCAGGGGATGCCCACACCATCGCTCCCGCCCGAGCCGGCCGGCCACGGCGCCGACGGCCCCGCCAGTCCCGCGCGCATCCGCCTCGTCGCCGTCGACCTCGACGGCACGCTCCTCACCGACTCCAAGCGCGTCAGCGAGCAGACCGTCGGCGCCTTGCGGTGCCTGCCGGACCGCGACGTGAAGGTCGTGATCGCCTCGGCCCGCCCGCCGCGGAGCGTGCGGCACATCTACCACGAGCTCGGCCTGCGGACGCTCCAGATCAACTACAACGGCGCGCTGATCTGGGACGAGCCGACCCAGCGCATCGCGTTCCACCAGCCGATGGACCCGGCCCTCGTGTTGTCGATCGTCGAGCTCGCGCGCGACATGTACGAGGAGGTGCTCGTCAGCTGCGAGATCCTCGACCGGTGGTACACCGACCGCGCGGAGCAGCCCTACACGACGCAGACCGGCCGCATCTTCCGACCCGACCTCGTCGCCCCGCTCGAGGAGTTCTGCACGCAGCCGATCACCAAGCTGCTGCTGCTCGGCGAGCCGCGGCTCGTCTCGCGGCTCGAGCCGCTGCTGATGGATAACTTCCCCGACGTCAGCATCGTCCGCAGCGACGGGGAACTCATTCAGATCATGGACCGCCGCGCGAGCAAGGCGAACGCGCTGCGGCTCGTCGCCCGCCACTACCGCGTGCCGATGACCGAGGTGATGGCGATCGGCGACGAGGTGAACGACGTCAGCATGCTCCGCGCCGCCGGCGTCGCCGTCGCGATGGACAACGCCCACCCCACCGTCAAGGGCGTCGCCCACTGGGTGGCCCCCAGCAACAACGACCACGGCGTCCACGCCGCGCTGCGGCGCTTCGGGCTGTGCACGTGATGCACGCGCGCCGCCCGCGCCCGCCGCACGGGCCGCCTTGACCGTCCACCGCGTCTGACGTCAAATCCCGCCGATGGCACCGCTCCCCTACGTCCTCAAGGCGTTCCCCGGCATCGGCGGGACGATCAAGCAGCGGGCGGAGGACTTCTTCGTGCAGGAGCTGCCGCTCTACGAGCCCAGCGGCGAGGGGGAGCACGTCTACTGCGAGATCCAGAAGATCGGCCTGCCGCCGTTCGAGGCCGTCAACCGCATCGGCAAGGCCCTCAACGTCTCGACCCGCGAGATCGGCTACGCGGGGCTGAAGGACGCGCGGGCGATCAGCCGCCAGCTCCTGTCGATCTGGGGGACGACCGAGGACGCGGTGATGGGGCTGAACGTCCCCGGCATCACCGTGCAGTGGGCGGCGCGGCACGGCAACAAGCTGCGGCTCGGGCATTTGTCGGGCAACCGCTTCGCGATCAAGATCCGCGACGTCGAGCCGACCGACGTCGTGAAGATCACCGAGCCGCTGAAGGCGCTCGAGCGCCGCGGCATGCCGAACTACTTCGGCGAGCAGCGGTTCGGCCGGCGCGGCGACAACGACCGCCTCGGCGCGGCGCTCGTGCGCGGCGACGACCGCCTCGTGCTGAAGTTGCTCCTGGGCACCCCTGACCCGGAGACGGACGACCCGCAGACGCTCCGCGCCCGCCAGGCGTACGAGCGGCACGACAACGAGGAGTCGCTCAAGGCCTGGCCCCGCCGCAGCGGCATGGAGCGGCGCATCCTGGCCCGGCTGATGAAGACGCACAAGCCCAGCGCCGCCGTCCGCGCGGTCGACGACCGGATCCGGCGGCTGTGGGTGTCGGCGCTGCAGTCGCGGCTGTTCAACGACGTGCTCGCCCGCCGCGTCGCGCTCGACACGTTCGACCGCGTGCTGGCCGGCGACCTCGCCTACAAGCACGAGAACGGCGCCTGCTTCCACGTCGAGGACCCCGCCGCCGAGCAGCCGCGCGCCGACGCGTTCGAGATCAGCCCTACCGGCCCGCTCTTCGGCTCCCGGATGACGCTCCCGCAGGGCGACGCGCTGCAGGTCGAGCAGGAGGTCTACGTCGCCAGCGAGCTCACGCCCGCCGACTTCCGCAGCCGGGCGATCGGGCGGGTGCGCGGCTCGCGCCGCCCGCTGCGCGTGCGACCGACCGACGTGCAGCTCGCCGGCGGCGTCGACGACCACGGCCCGCACGTGACCGTCGCGTTCACGCTGCCGTCGGGATCGTTCGCCACCGTGCTGCTCCGCGAGCTGATGAAGAACGACGAGGCCGACGGCGACGACGCCGGCAAGGCACCGGCGGGCGACGAGGGCGACGGCGAGGGCGAAGGTTCGGCCGGCGACGAGGCGCACGATTCGCACGGCGATCACGACGAGGAGCAGAGCGAATGAGCGACACGCCGCCCGCGTCGGGCGTCCTGTTCGTCGGGGCCGAGGTCCGCGATGCCGGCGTGGCGGGCCGCGGGCTCTTCGTGACCGCGCCGGTGCGGCGCGGCACGGTCGTCGGCTGCTTCACGCTCGGATCGGCCGTCGCGACCGAGTCGGAGTACGTCGCGGCCTGCGCGGCGCGGCGCAACCCGCTCATGCGCACCGGCACGCGGTACGTCGGCCGCTACTTCACGTACGGCAACGAGTCGGCGCTCTACACGTACGTGAACCACGCGTTCGACCCGAGCCTGCTGCTCCACTGCGGCGCGCTCTTCGCCCGCCGCGACCTCGCGGCCGGGGACGAGCTGACGATCGACTACCGCTACGCGATCGACGACACCGACGTCGGCGTCTACGCCGACGCCGCCACCGGCACGCCGATCAAGGGCTACCCGCCGAAGGAAACGCTCCTCCGCACCGCCCGCGAACTGATTGACCTGATCACGCCCATCGACGGCTGGAACGGCTAGTCTAGAGCGGTCCGAAGCACCTCGTGGCGTCGCGTGGGGTGCACGTCTTCCTGCGCCTGCCATCCGCAGCGTCTCAGGAAGCACGAGACGAAAAGTGCCCCCTCGCCTGCGGAAGGCGAGGGGGCACTTTGGTCGATCGCGTGCTCGCGAAAAGCCTGTCCGTACAACCCGCAGCGGGCCCTTCGGGCCTGCGGCGAAACGGGGGATGTCGGGTGCTCGGATCGGCACTTAGCCGGTCCGCGAACACCGCCCGCGCCACATCCCGCTCATGCTCCGGGATCCGGTCGGATCGCCGCTTGCGGTTTCGCACGCCGGCGGGGCGCACCCGATTACTCCAGGATGTCCGGCGTCTCCACGATGATCTGGGGCGGCAGGTCGCGGTTGATGCCGAAGCTGTTCAGCAGCGTGATCGACGTGATGCCGTTGGACACGTTGCGCGGGCTGCGGGTCGGCCGGATCGAGCCGGAGAGGATCGTCTCGTTCTGGAACACGTCGCGCATCTCCACGCGGGTGTCGTCGCGCTGCACGTCGCGGTCGACGTCCATGATGCCGCCGTTCTCGGTGCGGAGTTCGACGCGGTCCCCCTCGCGGTCGTAGTAGACCAGGTGGTTGCCGCGGCCGAAGTAGTTGCGGTAGTCGTCGCCCGGCACCTGATCGCCGTTGCCGTCGATCGGGATCGGGAATTCCCCCGGCGCGGCGAGCGAGGCGACCGAGTCGAGCCGCCGGCCGCTGACGGTCAGGTCGTAGAAGCGGTTGAGCTTCAGCGGCTTGGCCGGGGTGATCGTGACCGTGTCGTCGTCCTCGTTGTACACGATCGACTGGAACCCCACGCGGTTGCGCGACGGCGAGCCCGACAGCGGCCGCTCGCGGCGGGCGAAGATGTCGTAGTTGCTGGGCCGCTCGGCCAGCACCGGGTCCATGTCGGTGTTGAAGAACAGCACGATCGCGTCGATCCGCTTGTTGAAGCCGATCGTGTCCACGTCGGTGATCGTCGGCGCGGCCTGGAAGTTGGCGATGAAGATCAGCGCGCGGTCGGGCACGCCCGCGTTGGCGCCGGTGACGTTCGACAGGACGACCTCGAACGTCTCGTCCCCCTCGAGCTCGTTGTCGAGCGTGATCGGGATGTCGACCGACGCCTGCGTCTCGCCGGCGGCGAACGTGACGGTGCCGCTCGTCGCGGCGAAGTCGAGGCCGGGCGCCGCGGTGCCGGCGACGGTCTGGAAGTCGGCCGACGCGGCGGCCGTGGCGTTGCCGGTGCGGGAGAACCGCACGGTCACGACCTCCTGGAACTCCGAGACGACGAGCGTCGAGCTGACGACCTGCACGAACGGCGTGTCGTCGACGATCGTCAGTTGCGCCTCGGACGGCGTGCCGATCACCGCGCCTTCCGACACGTTCCGGAGCTGCACGAAGACCGTCTCGGTCGGTTCGAACTCCGCGTCGGCGGCGATCGGGATCGTGATCGTCGCGAACTGCTGACCCGAGGCGAATGTGAGCGTGCCGGTCACGGGCGTGTAATCCAGGCCCTCGGTCGCGGTGCCGCGGAAGGCGACGGTCTCGTAGTTGACCGTGACGTCCGCCAGCAGCGCGCCCGTGCGCTCGACGGTGATCGTCGCCTGGCCGCCGCTCTCGGCTTGGGTGAACGTGGGATTCAGGAACCGCACGGTCGCCGACGAGCTGGGCCGGGCGCCGGTGCCGAACAGCGGAGCGTCGTGTACTCGAACGTCTCGCCGACGGCGACGTTGAAGTCGGTCTGGAGCGTGATCGTCAGGTCGTACGCGCGGTCGGTGATGCGGTTGTTGTCGGCGTCGGCGTTCTCCTCCTCGCCGGGCGCCCTCGATCTGGTTCAGGTCGACCGCCGGGATGCCGTCGCCGCCGATCACGTTGTCGAAGTAGCCGCCGGCGTAGGGCTGGATCGTGAAGCCGGTGTTGTCGCCGCCCTCGGAGCCGATGCCGACGAACGCGGTCGACGCGCTGGGGTCGGTGGCGGTGTCGAACTCGAACACGAAGTCGCGGTCGGCCGAGACGCCGCCGAAGTCGTTGATGCCGGGCTGGAACCCGAGGTCGCCGTCGACGCTGCGGACGAACCGCACCTGCTGGGCCGCCGGTCTGGTTCGTGACGCTGTAGGTCTGGGTCAGCAGCGTGCCGTCGGGCGTCGGGGGCGTTCACGGTCTGCGTGAGCGTGATCGTGTAGCCGTTGAGCGAACGTGCTGACGACGGTGTCGGCCGTGCGCTCGTGAACGCGACGTCCGGCAGGCCGCCGGCCCCGCCCGGGTTGCCCTGTGCGAGGAAGTTGTCGGCGGGGCTGAAGTACACGCCGGACATGAACGTCGTGCCGGCCGGCTGCGTGCCCGGGCCGACCGGGTTGTACGTCGCGCGCCCGGCCGGGCCCGGCGCGCTGGTGCCGTAGCGCCGTAGGCGTCGACGATCACGCTGAGCCCGCCCTCGAGGTTCGCGTTGCCGCCGGTGTTGGTCAGCGTGGCGACGGCGAAGAGCCGGCGGTTCTCGAGGGCCTCGATGGCGGAGGGGGCCGCGCGGGCGACCGAGGAGGTGCGCGGTCGCCGCGCGTCAGCGCCGCCCGGTCCGGAACCACGCGGACACACCACCGCTGAAGAGCTTCGGCATGGGTCGTTTCCTCTGGAGGACCAGCTGCTGCACGTCTAGGCGAGTGAAATTTGGGGGGCGCGCAGCCGACGAACGGGGCCCCGCCCAGGTCCGCATCGCCGCTGCGGCCGCCGGCCCGCGGCACCGAACGCGATGACCCTCTCTCTGCCCCAAAACCCTAACAGACGGCCCCTGCCGCTGCAAACAAAGGCGGGGGCCCGTCGACACTTTCGCCGCCGGCCGATCGCGGCCGGCCGGGCCGTGGACGGGGAAAACCGCTCGCCCCCATTTCGTTTGCCTTGCCAACGATCCCGGTTCGGGTGAAAAGAGTAGTACCCGCATGGCCTGGGCTCGCGCGTTCAACCCGCTCCGCACCTTTCGTCGCAACGCCGGCCGGCCCGACCGAGCGCGACGCGCCCCCTGCCCCGCCCCCGCCCCCGCCGCCCACGGCCGCCGGGACGACCTGATCCGCCCCGTCGCCCCGCGCTCGGCCCCGCCGACGCCGGCCTGGTCGCCGCCGCCGGGGCCCGCCGCCGCGGGGCGGGTTGCACGACCTCGTCGTCGCGTACGAGGACGACCCCCACCACGACGGCGACGCCGTCTTCCGCCGCCTCCGCTGGGCGGACAGCATGCCTACTTCCCGCGACGGCCGCCGTCCGCGCCGCCGCCCCGCGCCGCCGCCCGCGGCTACGTGCTCACGCGGTCCGGCGTTCGTGCGGCACGGCCGCTTCGCCCTGCCGCTGCTGTCGCGCAAGGTCCATTACTTCACCGCGCGCAAGGTCGACCTCGTGCTGCCGCGAGTTCAGCGACCGCTTCACGTACCACGTGCACCTCGTGCCGTGGGCCCGCTCGCCGCAGGGGTTCGTCGTGCAGAAGGAGGTGCCGAGCGTCGAAGGCGTCGTCGCCCGCCTGCGGCACAAGTTCCTCGACGCGCCGCTCGAGACCGTCGAGAAGCGGGGCGCGCAAGTTCACCGAGAAGATCTTCCCCGTCTTCCTCACCCGCGAGGCGGCGATGCTGAAGATCCTCGAGCCGCGACCTGCCCGCGCCTACGCCGGCGGGTGCCGCACATCATCGACTTCGAGAAGGACGACCGCGGCTACGTCCGCGTGCTCCGCATGAACTGGCCCGCAACGGCGGGCAGCCGATCTCGCAGATGGAGTTCGCCCGGCAGGCCGCCGAACTGCTGCACGTGCTGCACGACCGCGCGGGCGTGATCCACCTCGACCTGCGGCTCGACAACTTCGTGCTCACCGAGCACGGCGTGGGGTTCGTCGACTTCGGCTCGGCCGTGCGGTGCGGCGAGGACCTCAAGGCCAACCCGATGCTCGGCACGATCTTCGGCGAGCTGATGAAGACCAGCCAGATCCGTGCGCATGCTCGAGCAGATGACCAACAGCGGCCACGTCACCGCAGACGCTCACCAGCGCGCAGGGGAAGGTCGACAAGGCGGTCGATCTGTTCTACCTCGCGGTGCAGGTGAACAACCCGGTGCAGAACCCGGAGTTCGAGGGCCTGGTCGACTTCGACCCCAACGGCAGCGCCGAGGCCACGGCGATCGCGAACGTGACGAGCGACCTGCTGAAGCCCGCCGACCCGCTCCACCCCGCCGTCACAACCGCCGCCGACCTGCTCCGCAACATCAACGCCGCCGCCGCCGCCTGCGGCGGCGCGCGGCCGCGGCCCGTGTCGGCGGGCCTGGCGTGAGGCGGCGATCGCGGCGGCGTCCGCCGCGACGCAGCGGATCGGGCCCGTCGCCCGCTACAGCACCGCGGCATCCGAGCGGCGTCTTCGAACACCGCGGGAGCTTGCCCCACGGTCTCCTTTCCGAACGACGTCGCCACACGATCGTGCGCGGTGCCCTACGGGCGAAATCGTTCAGCTGGAAGCGTGACTCGCGGGAACCGGTTGCTCCACCACCGATACGATCCGACATGACCACACCGCGCTGGCGGCTCGGCACGACCGGCTTCACCGACCCCGACTGGGTCGGCGGGTTCTACCCGCGCGACGTGAAGAGCGGCGAGCACCTGCCCTACTACGCCCGCTTCTTCGACGCCGTCGAGATCGACACCACCTTCCACGCCGCCCCGACGCCCGAGCGCGTCAGGCGGTGGGCGGACTCGGTGCCCGACGACTTCGCGTTCTGCGTGAAGACGCCCAAGGCGATCACGCACGGCGACACCCTCGTCGGCACGCTCGACTCGATGCTGAGCTTTCTCGACGCCATCCGCGCGTTCGGCCCGAAGCTCGGCGCCGTCCTGATCCAGTTCCCGCCGAGCCTGACCGAAAGCGCATTCGCGCCGCTGGAGAAGTTGCTCGCCGGCCTGCCGCCCGACCTGCGCTTCGCCGTGGAGTTCCGCCACGACTCGTGGAACACGCCGCGGACCGAGCAACTGCTGCGCGCCCATCGCTGCGCCTGGGTCGCCGCCGACTTCATGATCGAGCCGTGGGGCGTGCGCGCGACGACCGACTTCCTCTACGTCCGCTGGATCGGCCAGCACGACCGCTTCCCGACGCACCGCGAGGAACAGGTCGACGTGACCGAGCGGCTGAGATGGTGGGCCGAAGAAATCCGCGCCGCCGCCCCCGCCCCGGCGGCCACGGTCTACGGCTTCTTCAACAACGACTACGCCGGCTACTCAGTCGGCACCCTGAACCGCTTCCGCGGCGTGGTGGGCCTGCCCGTGCGGCAACCTACGCCACGGGATCGGGGGGAATTGTTCGGATGATCGATGAGCGATATTGGGGCAGATTCACTGTTTCTGAGAACTACTCGAACGGCAGCCTTGTCATCCTGAGGTACCCCGAAGGATCTCCCGCGGGCCTCGTAGGAACAACGCGAGATCCTTCGCTGCGCTCAGGATGACACCGCTCGCACCGCCGATGCTTTTGAAGCGCTAAATCGTTCTCGTCCTAGTGGCATCCTGAGCGCGGGAAGGACCTTCCCTCGGTCTTGGTAGAACCGCGAGACTCCTCGGTGGTTCAGGACGAGCAGCGTGGCGACCGTGTGGTAGCGTCGAACGACGCTGACTCCACCACGCGACCACTCCACCACTCCACCACCTTGGCCTTCGGCCCCTCACCCTAACCCTCTCCCCCGGGTACGGGGGAGAGGGGATTGGAGGCAGTCGTCGCGAGGCATGTCACTCCGCCTCCACGAACGGCTCTCCACCGGCCGGCTCTTCTCCCGCGCCCAGCCCCTCGTCCAGCAGCGTGTCGAGCGCGTCCATCAGCAGGCCTTCGACGGCCGAGGGCTGGTCGGCGCGGATTTTCAGGTCCCAGGCGAGGCGCCATTCGGTGGCGACCTTTTCGAAGCCGAGCGCGGCGAGGCGATTCTCCAGGTCGG
Organism: Phycisphaerae bacterium; assembly: GCA_030448225.1. The sequence continues at coordinate 7,691 of JAUJNJ010000033.1, read as the reverse complement.
GCATGTGGGCGGCGCCGTAGAAGACGGCGAGGTTGCGCTGGCCGGACTTCAGGGTCGACTCGACGACCTTCATCGCGGCCTTGTTCCGCTCGGTGAGGATCACGCTGTTGTCGTCCGGGCCGAGGCCGGCGAGGGAGCCGTCCATCTCGACCATCTGCTTGGCGAGCATCTGCTTCAACTGGCGCTCGGAGTCGGGACGGGTGAACGTGCGGACGATGTCGCGCAGGGCCTGCTCCGGGTCCTCCAGCGCGGCGGGCGGGTTGTCGCCGCCGGCGCGCTGGTCGGTCATCGACTTCATGAACCCCTGGAGCATGAGCGTGGCGATCGACTCGCCGCGCTCGGCCTGCATCCGCTCGAACGTCTCGGCGTCGAGGTCGGCGTGGACGAAGTTCTTCGGCGTGTAGTCGACGCGGTCGAGCTGGAACTCGAGGCCGAGCGTGTCCTTCATCAGCCGCTGCACGTCGCGGATGCCGGCGTTCGGGCCGTCGCCGCCCGCCGCGGGCGCCTCGCCGGGGCGTGGCACGCCGTCGCCCTTGGGCTTGACGAGTTCGTACAGCACGGCGTCGTACTTCTTGAAGCTCTCGTTGAGGCCGTCGAAGTAGCTCCGCTCGCCGATGTGGACGGCGGAGACGAGGCAGACCGTCTCGCCCTTGTCGTTCTTGTACGTCACGTCCGCCGTCTCGAGCCGCCCGCCGGCGGCGGGGTCCTCGACGTAACGAAGGAACTGCGGCGCGATCGCCGCCTGCTTCACCCGCGCGCCCGCGTCGTCGCCCGCGGCGGCGGCGGGCAGGACGGGCGCCAGCACCGGCAGCACGGCGAGTACCGGGAGAAAGACCGACCGACGAAACGCAGTCATGGCGGACTCCTTGGTTGGTGAGAAGTATATCGCGGGAGGAGCGCGGGAGGTGGGAAATGTGGGGGCGGGGCGGACGACGAAGGCCGGGGGCGGGGAATCCTCAGTGACCGAGTCCCAATGACCAACAAACGCCCAAGGACCAATGACCAGGAATTGCGGCATCAGACAGCCGGGGGCAGTGCGCCTGAAAACGTCGGGAGCCAAAGCGTGCGCAATACCATCCGGACCGCGCCGGGGCGGCCGCCGCACTCCTCATTGGGCATTGTTTCATTGGCCATTTGTTGACCATTGGGACTTGGTCATTTGTTGTTGACCGCGGCTCGATCCCGCGCCGCGCCTACACTCCGACTTGTCGAGCGAACGTGACCCTACCGGAGAGCGACCGATGACCAAGACACGCGCATACGCCGCACGCGAGGCCACGACACCCCTGGCCCCGTTGAGATCGAGCGGCGCGAGCCGGGCGCGACCGACGTGGGGATCGAAATTCTCTTCTGCGGCGTCTGCCACCCGACCTGCACCAGGCCCGCAACGAGTGGCACAACTCGGTCTTCCCTGTGGTGCCGGGCCACGAGATCGTCGGGCGGGTGACGAAGGTCGGGCCGGGGGTGAAGGCGTTCAAGGTCGGCGACACGGTCGGCGTCGGGTGCATGGTCGACTCCTGTCGCACGCGCGAGCTGTCGCGAGGGGCTCGAGCAGTACTGCGAGCCGGGCGCGACGCTCACCTACAACAGCCCCGACAAGCACGCCGGCGGCCGGATGACCTACGGCGGCTACTCCGACGCGATCGTCGTCGACGAGGCGTTCGTCCTGCGCATCCCCGACAAGCTCGACCCCGCCGGCGCGCCCTGCTGCTGTGCGCCGGGATCACCACGTGGTCGCCGCTGCGGCACTGGAAGGTGAGCAAGGGGCAGAAGGTGGGGATCGTCGGCCTCGGCGGGCTCGGTCACATGGGCGTGAAGCTCGCGCACGCGATGGGCGCGCACGTCGTGCTGTTCACGACGTCGCCGAACAAGCGACAGGACGCGATGCGGCTCGGCGCGAGCGAGGTCGTCGTGTCGAAGAACGCCGACGAGATGACGGCCCACGCCGGCAGCTTCGACCTCATCATTAACACGGTGGCCGCCCCGCACGACCTCGACGCGTTCCTGACGCTGCTGAAGCGCGACGGCACGATGTGCCTCGTCGGCGCCCCGAGCGAGCCGCACCCCTCGCCGACGGTGTTCCACCTCATCATGCGCCGCCGGAACCTCGCCGGCTCGCTCATCGGCGGGATCAAGGAGACGCAGGAGATGCTCGACTTCTGCGGCGAGCACAAGATCGTCTCGGACGTCGAGATCATCCCGATCCAACAGATCAACGAAGCCTACGAGCGCATGCTGCGGAGCGACGTGAAGTACCGCTTCGTGATCGACATGGCGTCGCTGAAGAAGTAGGCGTGCAGTTCAAACCGGAAGATCTAGCCACCGATGGGGCACCGATGTACACCGATGAGTGAAAGATGAATCGGTGTTCATCGGTGCCCCATCGGTGGCTAGTCCGGTTCCTATCCCGGCGACATGATTCGGTCAGCCCGGCACGGCCGCCATCGCGAACTTCCGCGCGGCCTCCAGGGCCTCGCCCAGCTTCGACGGGTCTTTCCCCCCCGCCTGCGCCATCTGCGGGCGGCCGCCGCCGCCGCCGCCGGCTACTTTGGCGGTCTCGCGGATCCAGTCGCCGGCCTTGAGGCCCTTCGCGATGAGGTCGTCGCTGACGGCGGCGACGAAGTTCACCTTCCCGTCATTCGCCGACGCGAGCATCACCGCATAGCTGCCGGCCCTCTTCTTCAGCGAGTCGGCGGCGGCGAACAGGCCGTCGCTGGCGGCGTTGGCGATCTCGCCGACGACGAGTTTTCCGGCCCCGAGCGCGGGGGCGCCTTCCAGCAGTTTGGCCGCGGCGGCGACCGCGTCGCCCGCCCCGCCGGCGCCGGCGGATGCCTTCTCCGTCTTCTCCCACGCCTTCTGCTTCGCCTGCAGTTCCGTCACCGCCGCCCGCGCCCGCCGCCGGGCCAGCAGCGACGCGGCCGCGTTGGCGGCGGCCTGTAGTTCCGCGACCAGCGGCTGGATCTCGGCGCCCTGCGCCGTCTTGGCGCGGTCGATGAGGGCGGAGAGTTGCGTCGCGCCCTCGGCCGCCCCCTTCGCGGCGTCACCGGTGAGGGCGACGATCCGGCGGACGCCCTTGCTGACCGATTCCTCGGCCGTGATGACGAGGCCGCCGATCTCGCTCGTGTTCTTCAGGTGCGTACCACCGCAGAACTCGACGGAATACTCGCGCCACTTCGCGCTCGTCGGGTCGGCCAGCAACTCGTCCACGGGCACGCCGATCGACACGACGCGGACCATCGGCGGATACTTCTCGCCGAACACGGCCCGCAGCCCGTTGATCTTCAACGCCTGCTCCTGCGGCGCCTGCTGCGCGTAGACCGGCAGCCCCCGGCCGACGCGGTCGCCGGCCAGTTGCTCGACCTTCGCGATCTCGTCGTCGCTGAGGGCCTTGGCGTGGTCGAAGTCGAAGCGGAGTTTTTCCGGGTCGACGAGCGACCCCTTCTGCTGCACGCCCTCGCCGAGCACTTCGCGCAGCGCCCAGTTGGCGAGGTGGGTGGCGGTGTGGTTCTTCTCCGTCCGCTGCCGCACGCCGGCCAGCGTGGCGGTGACGTGGTCGCCGATGTTGATTGAGCCTATGACCGTCCGCCCGACGTGCAGCACGTAGCCGCCGGCCATGCGCGTGGTGGTGACGTCGAACACGCCGCCATGCGCCGACCGCAGCTGGCCGGAGTCGCCGACTTGGCCGCCCATCTCGGCGTAAAAGTTCGTCTTGTCAAGAATGACGGCAACCTCATCCGCTTCCGATTTCGCGGCTTCAATCCTCAAGTGATCGCCATCCCAAATGGCCATCACGATTGCGTCGATCGGTGCGGCATCGAATTTGGCAGAATCATCGGTCCGATCAGCCGACCACTCTTTTGAAAGAACGTCTAAGGTCGCGGGCGGTAAATCGTAAAGCCGGTTGTCCCCACCCTTCCCGCCGGAGCGCGCGAGTTCCCGTGCCTGTTCCATCAGCTTCTCGTAGCCGGCAAGATCGACGGTCATTCCCCGCTCTTCCGCCATGATGCGCGTGAGGTCGACGGGGAAGCCGTAGGTGTCGTGGAGCTTGAAGGCATCGGCGCCGGAGATCGACACGGTTGGGTGACCACCCTGGCGCAACTTCGCTAGAGCTTCGGGGATCGATATCTGGGTGATGCGACCGGTAGCTTCCTCAGCGATAGCGATCGCGCCAGAACCCGGCACCAGTCGCTCCTCCGCCGTGCCGGGTTCACCTTCCGTCCAATGTGAAGGTGTTGAAGTTGACCCCGGAGGGGCCAAGTGCGAATAGGCACGTGCGACAGCATTTCTCGCAGCAGTTTCGAAGAGCTGAATCCCACGGTCGAGCGTCCGGCCGAAGCTAATTTCCTCTTCCTTGACGATCTCGATCACCCGCCCGGGGTTCTTCTTCAGTTCCGGGAACGCCCCGCCCATCGCGTCGACCACGATTGGCACGAGCGTGTGCAGGAACGGCTCCTTCAGTTCGAGTTGCTGACGGCCGAAGCGCACCGCGCGGCGGAGGATGCGGCGGAGGACGTAGCCGCGGCCCTCGTTGCTCGGGACGGCGCCGTCGGTCAGCGCGAACGTCAGGCAGCGGATGTGGTCCGCGATCACGCGGAAGGCGATGTCGTGGCGGAGTTGGGCGTCCTTCGCCTCGGCCTCGGGGTCGGCTTCGTTGCCCTTGGGGTACTTGCCGCCGTAGGTGATGCCGCTGAGGTCTTTCAGTTTCGCCCAGAACGGGTCGAACAGGTCGATGCCGTAGTTGTCGTTCTTGCCCTGCAACACCTGGATGATGCGCTCGAGCCCCATGCCGGTGTCGACGTGCGCGCGGGGCAGCGGCGTGAGCGAGCGGTCCCCATTGCGGTTGTACTGGATGAAGACGTTGTTCCAGATCTCCATCACGCGCGGGTCTTCGCCCGACAGCACGGTGGGGCCGCCGGTCTTGTCGGGCGTGCGGTCGACGAAGATCTCGGTGCAGGGGCCGCACGGGCCGGTCTCGCCCATCTCCCAGAAATTGTCCTTCGTGTTGCCGTAGTGGATGTGGTCGTCGCTCAGGCCGGCCACCTCGCCCAGAGGTTGGCGGCCTCGTCGTCGCGCGCGACGCCGATAGCCGGGTCGCCGGCGTGGACGGTGACGTGGAGCGCGCGTGGGGTCGAGGCCCACACCTTGGTGAGCAGTTCCCACGACCAGGCGATCGCGTCGCGCTGGAAGTAGTCGCCGAAGCTCCAGTTGCCGAGCATCTCGAAGAACGTGTGGTGCCGCCGACTGCGGCCGACGTCGTCGAGGTCGTTGTGCTTGCCCCGGCGCGGATGCACTTCTGCGTGTTGGCCGCCCGGGTGTACGCGCGCGTCTCCTGGCCGAGGAAGATCGGCTTGAACTGGTTCATGCCGGCGTTGGTGAACAGCAGCGTCGGGTCGCCCTCGGGGACGACCGGGCTGCTCGGCACGAACGTGTGGCCGTGCTTCTGCACGAAGAAGTCGATGAACTGCTGGCGGATGTCGGCGGACGTCATAGAGCCCCGCATTATTTCGGAGATGTACGGGGGTTCGGGCGGGCCGCCGCGCGGGGGCCGCAGAGCCGGGAGGATGATCGGGCACGGCCTCGCCGGAATGATCGCGCACTCACGTCCGTCCGGCCGGGCCGCGTGGTCGACCGCACGCTCGGTTTCGGCCGACCGACGGGCGACGCCGATCGTGGCGAAACACGAGCAGGCGGCTCGCGGCGCGTGCCCCCGACGCACCTCGTCGCGGTCGCACCGCGTCACGCCGATTGACTGCGCGGGGTCAGCCCGCCCGGGATGCGGCGAGGCTTAATCGAAGAACGAAGGCCGGGCGCTCCACGCCGGCCCAGAGCGTACTCGCGCCGGGCCGGATCGCTTGCGGGACGGATCCGGCCCGGCGCTTCGCTCTGGACCGGCGTGGAGCGAACGGGCGGAACCCGCACGTCGGGCGTCGCGATCGCGCGCGATGCGATGCGATTGCGCGCGATGCGATGCGACTCGATCGCGAGACGCGGCGCGACGGGCGGGGTCTCACCCGTTCGCCATCGCCGCCGCCTCGGCGGCGCGGGTCGGGGGTTCCTTGGGGAGTTGGAGGCGGAACGTCGCGCCCTGGCCCGGCGTGGACTCGGCCCAGAGCTTGGCGCCGAGCAGTTCGGCGGCCTGGTGGGCGATGCTCAGGCCCAGGCCGACGCCGGGTTGGCCGTGCGTGTCGCCGCGGGTGAAGGAGCCGAACAGTTCCGACATCTTCTCCGGCGCGATGCCCGGGCCCTGGTCGGCGACGGAGATCGTCCACCCGTCGCCCTCACCGTCCCCGCTGCCCGGCGTCGCGCGCAGCCGCACCGCGCCGCGCGGCGTGTACTTCACCGCGTTGCTCGCCAGGTTCTGCAGGATCATCGTGATCAGCTCTTTGTCCGTGAACGCCCGGCACGGCTCGGCGGCCTCCACCTTCAGGTCCAGGCCCTTGTCCTTCGCCTGGTAGCTGAACTGCGCGCCGACCTCGTGCAGCACCGCGCCGAGGTTGATGTCGGCCGGGCGGACCTGCACCTTGCCCTTGCGGAAGCGCTCGGCGTGGAGGAAGCGGTCCATCGTGGCGATCGTCTGGTGGATCGAGCGGCGCATGAGGTCGAGGTCCTCGAGCGACTCGGCGAACCGCTCCTCGCGCGACAGCTCGCGCCGCAGCACCTCGATCATCAGGAACACGCCGTTGAGCTCCCCCCGCAGGTCGTGCGACAGGAACGAGAGGTACTTGCTCTGCGCCTCGGTCGCCGCCTTGAGCTGGTGGGTCTGGTGTTCCACGAACGCCACCGCGCCGCGCCGCACCGCGAGGTCGACCGCCGTGTTGAGCGCGATCGTCTCGTCGGTCGAGAGCTGCCGCGCGAGCTGCGCGGCCAGTTCCTGCGTGGCGATGCCGCGGAGGAGGTTGTACTCGACGATCAGCTCGTCGAGGTTGTAGCTCTGGTGGTACCGCGCGGTGCCGTGGGCCGGCGTCATGTCGTGCAGCTGCTCGGTCTGCGCCGGCCGCTCCGACTCCAGCGCGCGGGCCATCTGCTCGAGGATGATCGGCAGGTCGTCGCGCAGCTGGACGAACGTCAGCTCGTCGGCGGTCGGGAGCGTCTGGCGGACGACCTCGACCCACTGCTCGACGATCCGCGACCGGCACGCGCGCAGCGCCGCCGACAGTTCGGGGAACGAGCGGCGCATCAACAGTTCGAGAAACGGATGTGGCATCCGCGATCAACCTCCCTGGCGACCCCCGGCCGGACCGAACCACCACCGGCCGCCCGACGGGCGGACACGCCCCGCCGGCCGGCGGAGTCTATCGAGACACCCCCGGCGGACGCCGGTTTGCGGAAAAAAAGCGTTACGCGCGCGGCGGCGCGACGCGGCGCCGACGATCGAGCCCAACGGCCGGGGTGCACGCCCTGTGCGCCCTGATTGTATCCGCCCGCCACCGAAAGCAAGAATTATCCGGGCCGCCCACCCCTAAGAATTCCCGTACGTCCCGGCGCCCGCGAGCACCCCGACGCGGCCCCCCCGCCCGCACGTGCCCGCCCAAAACGGGGCGCGGGCCCTGCTGACGGGGTGCGCCAGACTGTTATGGAACCCGCTAGGAACGTGTCCGTCACCTCATAGCCGCGGGCGGAAGCCCGCTGGTCTTCCGCGGAAAGACCAGCGGCCACCCCCCCCCCGGCTAATAGGTTCGCTAGGCAGGTAT